>CAZMNP010000035.1:0-3076 GCA_964567675.1 uncultured Actinomycetes bacterium | reverse complement strand
GGCGGTGGCGCCGCGATCGCCGACCCAAGGGTCTCGGCGAGCCGCTGGAGGGCGGCCTCGCGGTTCCGCACCTGCGTGCGATGTTCCGACGCAGTGACCGTGAGCACACCGTCGACGAGGCGGCCGGCGAGCCGTTCCATCGCGCGGGCGCGTTGGATCGGACCGAGTGCCGTCGTCTTCTCCAGGTCCAGGCTCAGCTCTACCCGCGAGTCCGTCTTGTTGACCGACTGACCACCCGGCCCGGAGGACCGGCTGAACCGCCACTTCAGCTCGCGCGCCGGCACCACGACCGAACGCGTGACGCGAAGAGGACCGACCATCGCGTCAGTATGCGCGCGGGTCAGGGCGCCGCAGCGTCTGCGACCTCGGCGAGCGCGGTGCCGTCGCGCTCCGCGAGAACCCGCACGATCGCCAGGTCGAGCGCCGACTGGTACGGCGCCAGCGCATCGAGCACCTCGGTTCGCGACGACGCCGCGACCCCCACGGTGCCGAGCGGAACGTTCATCGCCTCGAAATGCCGGCGATAGCCCTCGGTGACCGTGCGGTAGAACCCTTCCGCGTCGCGCAGCCGCAGTATCGAGCCGGCACCCACGGCGACGCGGATGTACGAGGCGACGAGCGGCGCGGCGCGCCCGGCCTCCTCGGCTCCGTCCCGAACCCACCCGCGCGATCGCGCCGCCTGCTCGGGCAGCGCCCAGTTGAGCAGGACGCCGTCCGCGATCGCGCCACCGAGCCGGCACAGCCGCTCCCGCATCGCCGCCACGACGACGCGCGTTCCCTCCGGAAGGAGCTCGCGGAGCTCGGCGACCGACCGACGGACGACCTCGATCTGCGGTCGCAGCGACCCGGACCCGATCCCGAGCCAGAGCTTCGCCGGATCGAGCCCGAGCCGGTCGATCTCCGCCGCGATCTCGGCCGGCCGATGCCGGTCCAGGGGAAGGACACCCACGCCGAGCTCGAGCCGTGGAGCCCCCGCGGCGAAGTGCGCGAGCGTCTCCAGACCCGACTCCCCCGGCTCGTCGTTCGACCACAGCGATCGGTAGCCGAGCTCCTGGCAGCGCGCGGCCAGGTCTCGCGCGAGTCCGGCTTCGAGGCCGGCGTTGATGCCGAGACCCCGGCGGTGCGTGGCGCTGTCCGTCACCGATCGCCCCCGCCGTCGAGCTCGTCGCGCAGCGCCGAAAGCCACTCGGCCTCGATCAGGTCCTTTGGCCGTGCTGCGGCGCGTTTCATCCTGATGAGGTCGTCGAGCGACGCGACGCGAACGATCAGACCGTCCAGGTCCTCGTCGGTCGCCGAGGCATCCAGGTCCGCGAACCCATCCGTGCCCGCCGGCGTTCCTAGGCAATCCAGCGACCCCGCCGTCGTCGTGAACGTGAAGTGATCGCCGGCCTTCAGCGTCGCCGCGTCGAGCTGGAAGGGGACGTCGGGCGGCGCACCGCGGAGACGCGACCCGAGCGTTTGCAGCACGGCCGCGAGCCGTTGCAGGTTCTCGTCGTCCCTCGCGTAGCAGATGTCGACGTCACCGGTGATGACCGGCGACCCTCGAAGCGCACCCGCGTAACCACCGATCAAGACGAAGAGAACCTGGTGATCGACTAGCGTCCGCAGAGCCATCAGCGGGTCGAACGCGGGCTCGCTCATCGCGCTCGCGCACGCTCGAAGATCCGCGTGTTCTCCCACTCCCGGACCGCGAGCCGAGCGCGCTCGGCCGTCGTCAGGCGAAGGCGCTCGCGGATCATCGTGCGGTCCAAGCCCCTCCCCGCCCGCTCCACGAGCTCGAGGTCCTTCCCGCACGCGCGAAGGAGTCGGTCGAGCGTGTCCACGCGCGGGGTCACCACTCCGGACTCGATCCTCGCGACGGTGGGCTGAGGGACACCGGCGATCAGCGCGAGCGCTCGCTGGGACAGCTTCATTTCACGCCTGGCCTCCCTGAGCACGCGACCTGGGTCCACCCTCCGATGATAGCATCCGTGCTATCATCGCCCGGTCAGACGCGTGCCGGCTCACCGGGTTGGGTACTTCTCTAGCATCCAGCGATCAAGGAGCGAGGGCGATGGGGCGACGAGGGAACCGACCAGCGGGCCGGCGGCAGCGATGGCGGCGTGAAGGGAGGCCTCGCTACGGTCGCGGCCGGCGCTCCGGCGCGGGCGGCCGGGGCGGCGGAGGCGGCATCCTGCTCACGATCGTCCTGCTGGCCGCGATCGCCTTCGGCGTCTGGTACTTCGTGATCCGGGACGACGGCACCTCCGACGTGACACCCACCACCACGCCGAGCCCGACGGTGAGCGTGACCTCCTCCCCGGAGGGCGGAACCTAGGTCCTGAGACGCGGGGTAGGCTCGGGTCCGCGATGGCCGACCTGCCGCCGCAACGACACCTGATCCTGATCCTCGCGCGGAACTTCGCGTCCCGTCTGGCGACCGCGGTCTTCCTCGTCGACGAGAAGGGGCGCGTGATCTTCTTCAACGAGGCGGCCGAGGACCTGCTCGGCACGCGGTTCGAGGAGGGCCACGGGATGTCGGCCGAGGAGTACACGGAACGCTTCCGCACGGCCGACGAGCGGGGCCAAGTGCTCGGCCCGCCCGACACGCCGCTCGGCATCGCCGTCAACCGGCAGGAGCCCTCGCACGGACCGCTCACGATCACCGGCGCCGACGGCACGACCCGGCGGATCGAGGCGACCGCGTTCCCGCTCCTCGCGCACGCCGGCGACCTCGTCGGCGCGATCGCGTTCTTCTGGGAACGCCCCGAAGTTCCGGCCGAGGGCTGAGCCGTGCGCGTCCGCTTCTGGGGGAGCCGAGGCACGATCGCCTCACCGGGCGCCGACACCGCGCGCTACGGCGGCAACACGTCGTGCGTCGAGGTCCGCCTCGACGACGGGTCGGTGCTCGTCCTTGATGCCGGCACCGGCGCGCGCGCTCTCGGCCACGCGCTGATCGAGGAATCACCGCCGCGGATCGACCTGTTCATCACGCACCTGCACGTCGACCACGTCGAGGGTCTCGGCGTGTTCGAGCCGATCTGGCGCCCGGGGACCGAGCTGCACCTGTGGGGACCGCCGTCGCCGGTCGCGTCCA
>CAZMNP010000034.1:0-3292 GCA_964567675.1 uncultured Actinomycetes bacterium | reverse complement strand
GAGGCGATCGAGGACCTGCGTGACCTGGCGCGAGGTATCTATCCGCCGCTGCTTGCGGACAAGGGTCTCGAGGCCGCACTCGAGGCGCAGGCTCGGAAGTCCTCCATCCCCGTCGTGGTCGAGACCGACGCGATCGGCCGGTACCCTCGGGACGTGGAGTCCGCCGTCTATTTCTGCGCGCTCGAGTCGCTGAACAACGTGGCGAAGTACGCAGAGGCCTCTCGCGCGGTCGTGCGCCTCGCCAAGTCGAACGGACACCTCACCTTCATCGTGACCGACGACGGGCGGGGTTTCGACCCGGACTCGAACGTCGACGGAACCGGGCTTCAGGGGATGGCGGACCGGCTCGACGCGATCGGCGGGACCCTCGACGTGACGAGCGCACCGGGTTCGGGCACGACCGTGACCGGCCGCGTGCCGGTCGAGGGGGGCGCATCCCGATGAGATCTCGGGTGCCGTGGTTCCTCGCGGGCGGTGGCCTGATCCTCGTCGTGCCGACCGTGTACCTGACGATCCGCAACGGCAGCCTGTCGGAGGATGCGTTCTTCATCCCGCTGGCGATCGTGATGATGGCGGGATGGACGACGGTCGGCGCGCTCCTCGCCTCGCGCAATCCGAAGAACCCCATCGGGTGGCTGATGATGACTTTTGGGCTCGGGTTCCTGCTGTCGGGTCTGCTGGAGGAGCTGTCCCACTACACCTTCGAGACGAATCCCGGCGCGCTCCCGTTCGACACCCTCTGGCCCTGGATCGCGAGCTGGATCTTCATCGTCATCCTGACACCGGTCCCGCTCCTGCTGCTGTTGTATCCGACCGGCGGCGTGCAATCAGCCCGATGGCGTCCGGTGTTGTGGACGGTCCTCGGCGCTTCCACGCTCGGGATCTTCACGACGATCGTCCGGGCGGAGCGGATCTACGCCGGCGATCTGCGCATCCCGAACCCCACGGCGGTTCCCTCGCTCGACGCGATCGCGGAGCTCGTGCAAGGGGCCGTCGGGATCGTGTACCTCGCGGTGCTGGCTCCGCTCACGATCCTTGCGCTGATCCTTCGCTTCCGCCGCTCGCGAGGCGTGGAGCGTCAGCAGATCCGGTGGCTCGCCTATGTCGGCGCGATCAGCGGCATCGCGCTCGTCTCGGCCATCGTGACGAGTATCGGTCTCGGACCCGACGAGACCACTCTCGCCAGCGAAGTGTCGTTCTACGTGCTCTTCATCGCGCTCGGACTCGGGATTCCCGCGGCGATCGGCTTCGCACTGCTTCGCTACGGACTCTGGGACCTCGACGTGGTCCTGAAGAAGACGCTGGTCGCCGCCATCCTCGTGATCCTGATCACCGGCGCGTCGTTGCTCGCGCTCCTGATCGCCGGTGTGGTGGTGGTCGGTCCCGCCAGGGACGAACCCATCCTGGTGCTCGTCGCCGGCTTCTTGATCGGCGCGATCGCGTGGCCGCTGCTCCGCCTCGCGCGCAAGATCGCCGATCGGCTCGTGTACGGAGGGCGGGCCACGCCGTACGAGGTGCTCACCGACTTCTCGGGAAGGATGGCCGAGACCTACTCGACCGAGGACGTCCTGCCGCGGACGGCCTCGATCCTGGGCGCCGGCACGGGCGCCGAGGCCGTGACGATCTGGCTCCTCGTCGGCGGCGAGTTCCGACCCGCGGCGGGATGGCCGGGCGACACGCGGCCCGACGAGCCGCAACCGAGCGCGGCGCTCGCGGACCTGGACCCCGGGACGTTCGAGGTTCGTCACCAGGGAGAGCTCCTGGGCGCGATCACCGTCCGGATGCCGGCGAACGACCCGATGAACCCGTCGAAGGAGCGGCTGATCCGCGACCTCGCCTCTCAGGCGGGACTCGTCCTTCGCAACGTGCGGCTGATCGAAGAGCTGCGCCAGTCCCGGCGCCGCATCGTCGCGGCCGTCGACGAGGGGCGCCGGCAACTCGAGCGCAACATCCACGACGGTGCCCAGCAGCAGCTCGTCGCGCTCGCCGTGAAGCTTCGGCTCGCCGACGTGGTGCTGGACAAGGACCCCGCCAAGGCGCACGCGTTCCTCGGCGAGCTCCGCGAGGAGACGAACGACGCGCTGGAGAACCTCCGCGACCTCGCGCGCGGCATCTATCCACCGCTCCTGGCGGACGAGGGTCTGACTCCGGCGCTCGAGGCCCAGGCTCGCCGATCGCCCGTGCCCGTCCGTGTGAGCCGCGACGGGATCGGCCGGTATCCGCAGGACGTCGAGGCCACCGTGTACTTCTGCGTCCTGGAGGCGCTGCAGAACGTCTCGAAGTACGCGAACGCTTCCGGCGTCGACATCGACATCCGGCAGCGAGACGGCGCCCTCACCTTCGAGATCCGCGACGACGGGATCGGGTTCGATCCCGCCACCGCTCCGCGCGGGACCGGGCTTCTGGGGATGGCCGACCGCGTCGAGGCCGTCGGAGGAACCTTGCACGTCCGGAGTGCACCGGGAGACGGCACGACCGTCAGCGGAACGCTGCCGATCTCCTAGCAGGCGCCTACGCGGGCTTCGCGGCGTCCCACGCGGACTCGAGACGGTCCGGTCCGAACGCGGCCTTGGGGATGTACGCGGCCGCCCCGCATTCGGCGGCGCGTGGCGCGTACTCGGCTTCCTCGTAGGTGGAAAGGAGCAGCACGACCACCGGCCCGCTCTGCCCGTCCAGGATCTGGCGCGTCGCGTCGAGACCGTTGATCCCCGGCAGGTTCACGTCCATCAGCACCAGGTCGGGCTTCAGCTCTCGAGCGAGCCTGACCGAATCCTCACCGGTCTCCGCCTCGCCGGCCACCTCGAACCCATCCGTGGCCTCGACCACGAGCCTCGCGGCCATACGGAACGGTTCCTGGTCGTCCACGATGAGCACTCGGACGGTCATTGAACTGGTCCTCCAAGCTCAGCGTCCCACGGGGCCGGTCGAGCGACAGTGATGCCAGCACCACTGTTGGCACCGCCCACCGGGGGGACACCCACCCGGCCCGCAAGGGCAGGACGGCGGGACCTCAAGCGGCGCCGCTGAGGCGAAGGAACGCCTGCTCCAGGACGAGCCGCGCGTTCAGGTTCACGTCCTCGGCCAGCGCCGCCCGCGCTTCCTCGGCGGCGGCGAGGCCGGCCGCGGCAGCGGCCGGCGACGCGGCGGCCGGTGCGAGATCGGGGTTCATCAGCAGCTCGGAACCGCCTCCCACAGCGACGACCACGCCGTCCCGAAGGAGCGCCGACACGGCGAGCAGCACCCGGTCCACGTAGTCGCGCTCGGCCCGACGGACCTGTCGCTTGTGACGCTC
>CAZMNP010000033.1:0-11052 GCA_964567675.1 uncultured Actinomycetes bacterium | reverse complement strand
GTCGAGCAGTTCCGCAGTGGCAAAGAGGGCGCGTTGAACGCGGTCCTCGGCCAGGTGATGAAGAAGTCGCGCGGCTCCGCCAACCCGCAGGCCGTCCGCGAGCTCCTGCTCCAGCGTCTTCCCCGGAGTTGAGCCGGACGGGCCGTTGAGGGTCGACCACACCCGGCCCCGGCGCTATCCGTGGTGGCAGTTGATCCTGCTCGGCCTCGTCGGGCTGATCGAGACGATCTTCCGGCCCCTCGGCCGGATGTGGCGGTCGAACGAAGCGCTCGAGAGCTACGGGCTCGTGCACCTCGCGAGCGTGGCCGGTGACGCGATGGTCGCGATCGCGCTCGCCGGGTCGGTCTTCTTCGACGTTCCCGTCGGCGAGGCCAAGGGAGAGGTCGCGATCTACCTCGCGCTCACGATGGCACCGCTCGCGGTCGCGGGTCCGTTGCTCGTGCCGCTGCTCGACCGCGCGGGACCGCGACGCGCGATCTCGTTCGTGGCCGCCCTGGGCCGTGCGGTCGTCTGCGTGTACGCGGCGTCGAAGTTCGACTCCTTGCTGCTGTACCCCTCGGCCTTCCTGCTCCTGGCGCTCTCCAAGGTGCACGCGATCACGAAGACCGGCCTGACGATGGCGTACGCAGGCCCGAACGAGGGGCTCGTCCGCGCCAACGCCCGGCTGGGGCGGATCGGCGTCGGGGGCGCGCTGCTCGCCGGCGGGCCTGCGCTCCTGCTGCTCCGGTTCGGCGGGTCGAAGGCCACGCTGATCGCGGCGGCGGCCGTGTACGGGGTCGCGGCGGCGCTCAACCTTCGCCTCCCCAATCCGCGCGTTCGGGGCGGCGACGCGAAGGTCACTCGGACCGGCGCGATCGCCGCACTCGCCGCGCCGGCGATCGGTGCGGCCGGTCTGCGGGCCGCGACCGGCTTCCTGCTGTTCGCGCTCGCGTTCGCGCTTCGCGGGAGCGGCGAGCCGACGTGGTGGTTCGGCGTGCTCGCGGCAGCGGGAACGATCGGGAGCTTCCTCGGCGACCTGGTCGCGCCGCGGCTTCCCTCCTCGCTCCGAGAGGAGGCGGTCGTCGTGGCGTGCATCGCCGCGGCCGGTGTCGGAGCGGTCCTCGCGTTCGTCGCGTTCTCACTCCCGGTGTTGATCGTGTTCGGCGTCGTCGTGGGGTCATCGGCCGAGCTCGGCCGGCTCGCCTTCCAGAGCCTGATGCAGCGCCTCGCCCCCGGTGGGGCGCACGGCCGCGTGTTCGTGCGGTACGAGGTGATCTTCCAGCTCGCCTGGGTCGCCGGCGCGCTCATCCCCGCGATGCTGCCGATCGACTTCCGCGGCGGGTTCCTGATCCTGGCGATCCTGTACCTCGTTGCGGGCATCGGCTACATGACCCCGGACGTCGTCGCCCGCCTGCGGGCGTGAACCCCCGGCCGCGACGGGTGCGATAGGCTGCGGCACCGTTCGGGACGTGGGCGTGACGTGCGGATCACGGGTCCCGGGAACGCGAGCGACGGCGGGAGGAGAGGACCGGGCATGGGGGAGTGGGTCAAGGTTGGGCCGGCGGACGACATACCCGAAGGCGAGATGAGGTCGTACACGATCCGCGAGCGCATCATCGCGATCGCCAACGTCGAGGGCGACCTGCATGCGTTCGACGACGTCTGCACGCACCAGCAGTGCTCGCTGGCCGAAGGGGAGTTGGACGGCCCCACGGTCGAGTGTCCGTGTCACGGCAGCCAGTTCGACGTCACGACCGGAGAGGTCATCGACGGTCCCGCCTCGGATCCGGTCGACGTGTTCCAGATCCAGGCACAGGACGGCGAGCTCCAGGTCCTCATCAACCAGACGTGACCGCCGTCGTCATCGTCGGCGGGGGAGAAGCCGGTGCGACCACCGCCGGCGCGCTACGGGACCAAGGCTTCGACGGCCAGATCGTCTTGATCGGCGAGGAGCCGATGCCCCCGTACGAGCGTCCCCCGCTCTCGAAGGAGTACCTGCGCGGCGAGTCGGGCCACCAGTTCGTTCGCCCCACGGAGTGGTACGCGGACAACGACGTGGATGCGCGTTTCGGCGTTCGCGCCGAGCGCGTGAACGCCGCGGACCGCATGATCGAGCTCGCCGGCGGCGAACGAGTGCCGTTCGACCAGGTCGTGGTCGCGACCGGGTCGAGGAACCGCAGGTTCCCGATCCCGGGGCTCGACCTCCCCGGCGTCCTCGATCTTCGCTTCGCTCCCGACAGCGATGCGATACGCGAGGCCGCGAAGACCGGCTCCAAGGCCGTCCTCGTCGGGATGGGTTTCATCGGGGCCGAGGTCGCCGCATCGCTCCGGCAGCTGGGGCTCGACGTCACCGTCGTCGAGTTCGCGGCGTGCCCGCTCGAGCGGGTGCTCGGGCCCGAGCTCGGCCGCTCGATCGAAGCCCTGCATCGCGACCACGGCGTCGAGATGTTCTTCCACGACCGTGCGGAACGGTTCGAGGGCGACGGCCGCTTCGAGACGCTCGTCACCAAGGAAGGGAGAAGGATCGAAGGCGATTTCGCGGTCGTCGGGGTCGGAGTCGAGCCCGTCACCGACGTCGCCGAGGCCGGAGGGGTGCCGACCGACAACGGCATCCCGGTGGACGGGTCGCTCCGGACGTCGATCGAGGGTGTCTGGGCGATCGGCGATGTGGCGCGTCACGACCATCCCGTGTTCGGTCCGATCCGCGTGGAGCACTTCGACAACGCGGTGAAGATGGGCGAGCACGTCGCGAAGGGCATCCTCGGCTCGGACGCGGTCTTCGACGACGCCCACTGGTTCTGGTCGGACCAGTACGATGCGGAGATCCAGATGTCGGGCTTCGCGACCGAGTGGGACCAGACCGTGATCCGCGGCAGCATCGAGGAGCGGAGCTTCGTCGCGTTCCTCCTCAAGGAGGGACAGCTGCTCTCGGTGTTCAGCATGAACTGGAAGCTCGACGTGCGGCGCTCCATGCCGTTGATCAAGACGCGAGCGCATCCGGACCCCGCGTCGCTGTCCGATCCGGCCGTCGATCTCCGCACGCTCCTGCCGAAAGACTGACCGCCGAACGACCCATATCCCGGCCGCCGCCCCACACGCAAGTCAGCGCACTCGTGTGACCCGGGGACTCGCAACCTCGATGGTAGGCTCCGATCCGTCCCCGATCCGATGAGCGAGCGCCGATGAACAGACCAGAGATCATCCTCGCCCCCGGGCCGACGCCGATCCCACCCGAGGTGCTGCTCGCACAGGGGAGCCCGCTCGTCTATCACCGAGGCCCGGGATTCGGACGTCTCATGCGCGACGTGACCTCGCGCCTGAAGGAGCTCTACCGCACAGATCGCGCCGACGTCCTGCTTATGACGTCGTCCGGCACGGGCGGACTCGAGTCGGCGATCCAGAACGTGTTCTCTCCGGGCGATGAGGTGTTGGTCCCGCTCGCCGGGTTCTTCTCCGAGCGCTGGAAGGGTCTGGCCGAGGCGCACGGTCTCACCGTCCGGACGCTCGAGTACGAGTGGGGGCGCAAGATCGACCCGTCAGAGGTCGCGGCGGCGCTCGCGGAGCATCCGGTCAAGGCCGTGCTGCTCACGCACTCGGAGACCTCGACCGGCGTGATCCAGCCGGTCCGCGACCTCGCGCGCGTCGCGAACGAGGCCGGCGCGCTCGTCGTGGTGGACGTCGTTTCGAGCCTCGGCGCCGTGCCCTTCGAGTTCGACGGGTGGGAGATCGACGTCGCGGTCGGCGGCTCGCAGAAGGCGCTGTCCGCATCGCCGGGCATCGCGTTCGTGGCCATCTCCGATCGCGCGTGGCGGGCGAGCGAGACCGCCATGATGCCGCGCTTCTACTTCGACTGGCGCGTCTACAAGCGCTACGCCGAGCTCCCGCATCCGGAGAATCCGTGGACCCCCGCGATCAGCGTGATGCAGGGCCTGGAGGCCGCGCTCGAGCTGTACTTCCAGGACGGACTCGCCACGGCGCTGCTGCGGCACCAGATGCTCTCGCGCGCCGTGAAGGATGGCGTCCAGGCGCTCGGTCTCGACCTCTTCGGCGAGGGGCTCGAGGACAACTGGACCGTCACGGCGATCCGCGCGCCCGAGGGGGTCGACGCGGACGCGATCAGCGACCGGATCCGCTCGGACTTCGGGTGCGTGCTCGCGCCGGGACAAGGGCCGCTGAAGGGCAAGGTGTTCCGCATCGGACACTTCGGCTACTTCAGCGAGCTCGACATCATCCGCGGTCTCGCCGCGCTCGAGATGACGCTCGAGCGTCTGGGATACCCCGTCAAGCGCGGCGCCGCGGTGGCCGCCGCGGAGGGCGTGTTCCAGGAGCGCGAGGCCTCAAGCAGCGGAGCGGTAGGCCAAGACCGAAGATGAGGGTTCTCGTCACCGAGAAGCTCTCGGATGCGGGGATCGACCTCCTCCGGCGCGACTTCCAGGTGGACGTCCGACCCGAACTCGCGGTCGACGGGCTCGTCGAAGCCATCGCGCCGTACGACGCACTCGTCGTCCGGTCGCAGACCCAGGTAACGGCCGACGTGATCGCGGCCGCCGAGAACCTCAAGGTCGTCGCGCGCGCGGGGATCGGGCTGGACAACGTCGACGTCGAGGCTGCGACGCGGCGTGGTGTGATGGTGGTGAACGCGCCGCAGTCGAACATCGTCTCCGCCGCCGAGCACACGATCGCGCTGCTCCTCGCGCAAGCGCGGAACATCCCACAGGCGAACGCCGACCTGAAGGCGGGACGCTGGGAGCGCTCGGCGTACGAGGGCATCGAGCTCCAGGGCAAGACGCTCGGCGTCCTCGGACTCGGCCGCGTGGGAGCCCTCGTCGCGCAGCGCGCGGCCGCGTTCGGGATGCGCATCATCGCGTTCGATCCCTACGTCCCGAAGGAACGCGCCAAGGAGATGGGCGTCGAGCTGATGCCGACGCTCGAGGCCCTGTTGGTGCAGGCCGACCTCATCACGATCCACCTGCCGCGCACGCCGGACACGGAGGGGCTGATCGGCGAGCGGGAGCTCGCGCTCGTGAAGGAGGGCGCGCGCCTGGTCAACACCTCGCGGGGCGGCATCGTCGACGAGCAGGCGCTCGCGAAGGCGCTCGAGGACGGGAGGCTCGACGGCGCCGCGCTCGACGTGTTCGAGACCGAGCCGACCACCGAGTCGCCGCTGTTCGGGTTCGAACAAGTGATCGTGACCCCGCATCTCGGCGCGTCGACGACCGAGGCGCAGGACAAGGCGGGGACCTCCGTCGCCGAGATGGTTCGCCTCGCGCTGTCGGGCGAGTTCGTGCCGTACGCCGTGAACGTGTCCGCGGGCGCCGAGGTGAGCGAGTCGATCAAGCCCTACCTCCCGCTCGCGAAGAAGCTCGGGGCGCTCCTGACCGGCCTCGCGCAGGGAGCGGTCCGGGGCGTCGAGGCCCAGTACCTCGGCCGGATCGCAGACGTCGACACCCGTGTGCTCACCCTCGCGGTCGTGAAGGGGGTGCTGACCGGGGTGGTCCACGAGCCAGTGTCGTTCGTGAACGCGCCGATCATCGCCCGCGAGCGCGGCATCGCGATCAGCGAGACCCGCTCGACTGTCTCGAGCGACTACGTGAACCTGATCCACGTGAAGGTCGACACCGACGAGGGCCCGGTCAGCGTCGCGGGCACGCTGGTCGGCAAGCGGAACGCGGAGCGCGTGATGCAGGTGAACGACTACGACATCGAGATGGCGCCGTCCAGGTTCATGCTCTTCTTCACCTATGGCGACCGGCCGGGCGTCATCGGCCGGGTCGGGACGATCCTCGGGCAACACGAGATCAACATCGCGACCATGGACGTCGGCCGGCCGTCGATCGGTGGCACCGCCCTGATGGGGCTCACACTCGACAGCCCGGTGCCGCCCGACGTGATCGAGGAGATCCGTTCCGCGATCGACGCCGGCCCCGCGCGTTTCATCGTCCTGCCCGACTGAACGACTTCGGTCGCGGCGTTGCCTCGTGCTACACTTCCGCGGTCATGGAACGACTCCTGGTGATCTTGGATCGGAAGGGCGACACGCCCTCCCTCTCGGCCGCTTAGCGGCCGGTCCGCCGCCCGGGCGGGCAGTCCCGATCACCGAAGCCTCGAACCACCGAGCCAGGAGTCGTCCGATGAACCTCACCACTCAAAACCCGCGCAGCGCCGTCCGAAGGATCGCCACGGGACGGTTGATCTCCGTCACCGGAGGCGCCGCCGCGTACACGGCACTCGGGTTCACGATCTGGGAAACGACGCATTCGCCCTGGATGCAGTCGCTGTCGCTCCTGCTCACGTTCGGCGTGGCCGGGCTCCTCGGTCCCTTCGCCGGCGCGCTCGGCGATCGGTTCGACCGGCGCCGCGTCATGGTGATCTCCGAGCTCGTCGCCGCGGGATTCTTCGGCGGGATGGCTCTCGCCGGCGATCCGGGTGTCTTGATCGCGCTCGCGTTCGGCTCCGCACTCGCCGAGCTGCCGTTCTTCTCGGCCTCCCGCGCGGCCATCCCGACACTGCTCGGCGACGACGAGCACCTGTCGTGGGCGAACAGCCTGGTGACGGTGGGCGTCCACTCGGGGATCGCCGTCGGTCCCGTCATCGGCGGGGTCCTGCTCAGCGTGTTCGGCGACCCCTCGTGGGTGTTCGGGATCAACGCGGTCTCGTTCCTCGTGTCGGTGCTCATCACGCTGACGGTGCGCGGGCGCTTCCAGGACGAGCGGAAGCCCGAGGCCGGAGACGAGCACGCCGGTATCTCGGCCGGGGTGAAGTTCCTGCTGCGCGACTCCGTCCTGCGACGGCTGTCGCTCGCCTGGCTCGTCTTCGTGCTGGGCATGGGGATGGGCATGGTCGCCGACGCTCCGCTCGCGGAGGAGTTCGGGGCGGGGGAGTTCGGGTTCGGCCTGCTGATCGCGTGCTGGGGCCTGGGTTCGGTCCTGGGCTCGGCCGCGGGACGATGGATGACACCGAAGAACGAGCCCTTGTGGCTCGTCGGAGGCGCATTCGGCATCGCGGTCGCGGCGTTCGGGGTCGGGGTCGCTCCGGCGTTCGTACTCGTCCTGTTCGCGCTCCTGGTGATGGGGACCTCGGACGGGCTCACGATCGTGGCCGAGAACGGGATCATGCAGCGACGGACCCCCGATGCGGTCCGGAGCCGGACGATGGCGGCCTTCGAGGCGGTCATCTCGCTCGGCCTGGCCGTGTCGTACATCGTGGCCGGCCCGATGCTGCAGGCCGTCGGCCCGCAGGGGATCTATCTGATCGGCGGCGTCGCTGCGCTCGCCGCGGCCATCATGCTCGCGCCGCTCCGGCGTCTCCGGCAGACGGGGGAACCGGACGGGGTCCCCTCGCCGGCCGCACCCGCAGCGTTGATCGGTGAGCCGGTCGCCCCGCCACTGGTGTCCGAGCCGTTCCCGGCGCGACCCGTCGTGGAGCCGCGAGTGTCGGGATCGCTCGTCGCATCGCCGGACACACCCGAAGCCGAACGCTGATCCTTCGGGATGGTCGAAGGGCCATGTGAGTTGAACGGCCGTTCAGGATTGTGGTTGCATGCCGCCGGCGAGAGGAGCGCGCGTTGGCGGTGAACGCCTACCAGGCGGTCGTGATCGGGGGAGGGCACAACGGCCTCGTGGCCGCGGCCTACCTCGCGAAGGCGGGCGCGAGGGTGGTCGTCTGCGAGTCGCGTCACAAGACCGGCGGGGCTGCCGCGACCGACCGGCCGTGGCCGGACCACCCGGAGTTCGCGGTCACGACGCTCAGCTACGTGATGAGCCTCATGCCCGACCGGATCATCCGCGACCTCCGGATGGCGGAGCACGGCTACCGGGTCCACCCCGTGGGTCCGTACGTCGTGCCGTTGCCCGACGGCCGGGTCCTGATCGAGTACGACGACCCGAAACGCAACTACGAGGAGTTCGCCAAGATCTCCAAGCAGGACGCCGATGCGCTCGAGCGTTGGGACGCGTGGATCGGCGGGCTCGCTGCCGTGCTCGGCCCGCTCCTGATGAGGACCCCGCCGCGAGTCGGGTCCAAGCGGCCGGGCGACCTGCTCGAGCTGCTCCGGCTGGCCTGGCGTTTCCGGGGCCTCGACGTGCGGACGGTCGGTGACGTCACGCGCCTGATGACGATGAGCGTCGCCGATCTGCTCGAGCGATTCTTCTCCTCCGACGAGATCAGGGCCGCGATGTCGATCAACGGGCTGATCGGCACATGGGCGGGACCGTTCGAGCCCGGCACCGGGTACGTGATGGCCCATCACTCGATCGGGGACGTGGGCGACGGCACCTTGGGATCTTGGGGCGTCCCCGAGGGCGGGATGGGTGCGGTCGCGGCGGTCCTCGAACGCAGCGCGCGGGCCTTCGGCGCCGAGGTCCGCACCGACGCGAAGGTCCAGAAGATCCTCGTTCGCGACGGACGCGCCGAGGGCGTCGTGCTCGAAGGAGGGGAGGAGCTGCGTGCGCCGGTGATCGTGACGGCGTGCCATCCACAGATCACGTTCCTGCGCCAGCTCGATCGCTCGGAGCTGCCGTCTGAGTTCGTCCACGACATCGAGCACTGGTCGAGCCGTTCCGGCGTGGTGAAGATCAACCTCGCGGTGAGCGAGCTTCCCACCCTGGCCGCCGATCCGGACTGGAAGGATTACAGCGGCGGATTCGAGATCGCGCCGTCGCTCGCGCAGCTTGAGCGCTCGTTCGAGGAGGCGCGGGCCGGGACGGCGGCGACGTTCCCGTTCAGCGACGGCGTGATCCCCACGGTGCTCGATCCCTCGCTCGCGCCGCCCGGTGCGCACGTCGTCTCGCTGTTCACGCAGTGGGTGCCGCACACGTGGTCGCTCGAACCGCATCGCGAGGAGCTCGACGCGTACGCGGACCGCGTGATCCAGGCCTACGACGACGTGGCGCCGGGGTTCCGGGCGTCGGTGATCGCGCGACAGGTGATCGGCCCCTACGACATGGAGAACGAGTGGGGTCTGATCGGAGGCAACATCTTCCACGGAGAGCTTTCCGCGGATCAGCTGTTCCACATGCGTCCCGCTCCCGGGTACGCGGACTACCGAACGCCGATCGCGGGCCTCTACCAGTGCTCGAGCGCCACGCATGCGGGAGGAGGCGTGTGCGGGATCCCCGCCTACAACTGCGTCCGCGAGATCCGCGAAGATCGAAGGCGTCGAAGGAAGGGCAGATGAAGGAGCCGTACTCGTTCACCTTCTACACGGCGTCGTGGTACCGGAAGTCGCCGTACTGGCAGCGCACGGTCGAGGCCGGGTGCACGAGCTGGGACCTGTACAACCACATGCTGATCCCGACGCTGTACGACGACGACGAGGACGAGTACTGGCATCTGCTCGAGCACGTGACGCTCTGGGACGTCGCCGTCGAGCGCCAGGTCGAGATCACCGGCCCGGACGCGGCGCGCTTCACGCAGCTGCTGACCTGCCGCGATCTGTCTGGGTGCGAGGTCATGCAGTGCAAGTACGCGCCGATCATCGCGCCGGACGGGGGCATCGTGAACGACCCGATCCTGCTGCGCCTCGGCGCGGACCACTTCTGGCTCTCACTCGCCGATTCGGATGCGCTGTTGTACGCACTCGGCGTGCAGGCGTTCGCCGGGCTGAACGTGAAGATCCGTGAGCCGGACGTTTCCCCGCTTCAGATCCAGGGTCCGAAGAGCAAGGACGTGATCCGGGAGCTCTTCGGCGACCAGGTGGCCGGTCTTCGGTACTACCGGTGTTGGGAGGGGGACCTCGACGGGATCCCCGTGGTGGTCTCGAGGACCGGGTGGACCGGTGAGGTCGGTTTCGAGATCTACCTCCGCGACGGCTCTCGCGGGCTCGATCTGTGGGACCGCGTGATGGAAGCGGGCGGGCCGCACCGGATCTGCGCGATCGCGCCGTCGGACCAGCGGCGGCTCGAGGCGGGCATCTTCAACTACGGCAACGACATGGGCATCCAGGACACGCCGTTCCACGTGAGCGGCATGGAGCGCCTCGTCGAGCTCCGCGCCGAGTTCATCGGGAAGGAAGCGCTCCAGCGCGTCGCCGACGAGGGCGTCGACCGCAAGCTCGTCGGAGTCGAGATCGGTGGGGAGCCGTTCCGGCTGTGGCTGGAGGAACCCTGGGCGGTTCGGCGCGACGGGGAGGTCGTCGGCAAGCTGACGAGCGCATCGCACTCGTTCCGGCTGAAGAAGAACATCGGCTACGCCTGGGTGCCGATCGAGCTCGCCGCGCCGGGCACCGAGCTCGAGCTCGTCTCGCCAGACGGACCGATCCCGTCCGTGACCGCTCCGTTGCCGTTCATCGACCCGAACAAGGACATCCCGAAGAGCTGATCGGGCGCACAGGCCATCCCATCCGCCATGATGAAGGCGTGGAATCGCTGGGTGGCTCGCTCCTCGTCGCCGGTCCTGCCCTGTGGGACCCGAACTTCCGTCGCACCGTCGTGCTCGTCGGGCACCACGACGACGACGGCGCGGTGGGCGTCGTGCTGAACCGGGCATCGGAGATCGAGGTGGCGATCGCGGCTCCGCCACTGGCCGTCCTGGTGGGGCAGGGCGAGCGGCTGTTCCTCGGCGGTCCGGTGCAGCCGCAATCGGCGGTCGTGGTCGCGGACTTCGAGCACCCCGAGCGCGCGGAGGTCGTGGCGTTCGGTTCTATCGGGTTCCTGCCGGACGAGACCGACGCCTCCGAGGTCGGCGACCTGCGGCGGGCCCGCGTCTTCGCGGGCTACGCGGGCTGGGGCCCGGGCCAGCTCGAGCGCGAGCTCGAGGAGGGGGGCTGGATCCTCGAGCCGGCGCGTCCGGAGGACGTGTTCACCGACGAGCCCGAGCAGCTGTGGACGGACATCGTTCGACGCAAGGGCCCCGAGTACCGGCTCATCTCGACGATGCCGCTCGACCCGTCGGCGAACTAGGGGCTAGGCTCCGCGTCCGACGCGTTCGAACCCGTTCGAAGGAGCCTCACGTGGCATCGGAGAGCTTCACCTTCTACGTCCAGCCCTGGTACCGGAAGTCGCCGTACTACGAGGCGACGAAGCGCCACGGTTGCAAGAGCTGGGGTCTGTACAACCACATGCTCCTGCCGACGCT
>CAZMNP010000032.1:0-4563 GCA_964567675.1 uncultured Actinomycetes bacterium | reverse complement strand
GGCTGACTTTCGCCTCGGCTGCCACGGCGGGCACCACCAGCGCGATCGCGGTTGCGGCGACCACGGCGATACGGGCATGTGACCTCTTCATCGGTTTGCCACCTCCCGGTCTCTCGGAAACGTCGGGGAACCATGGATGGTACGAGGCGGGGCGGCGTCCGGATGTCGCCCGACCGCCGACCCCCCGTTCTCAGAGCAGCTTGGCCGTCACGCTGATGTCTCCGATCGCGGCGAGCGCTCGGGACACGGGACATCCGTCCTTGGTCTGCGCCGCGATCTCCTGGAAGCGGGCCTCCTCGATGTCGCCGCCCACCTTCGCTTCGGTCTTCAACTCGATCCCCGAGATCGAGAAGCCGGATTCGCCCTTGTCGAGATGAACCACCGCCGTCGTCGAGATGTGCTCGGGCGCGAATCCCGCCTTGACGAGGTTGCCCGAGAACGCCATCGAGTAGCACCCAGCGTGCGCCGCCGCGATGAGCTCCTCGGGGTTCGTTCCCTCGCCCTCCTCGAAGCGCGAGCCGAACGAGTACTGGCCCTCGAACGCGCCCCCTCCGAAACGCATGCGCCCGGTGCCCTCCTGAAGGGTCCCCGTCCACTCGGCGTCCGCGGTGCGAACCGGCATCTCGGCCTCCTCGGATCGTGTCTGCATCGACCCTACCGGGAACTTCAGCGATCCAACGAGGCCAAAGAACGAGGCCAAAGAACGAGGCCAAAGAACGAGGCAAGACAACGAGGCCAGTTCGTGAGACAGGCCCGGGTCGTTGAAAGGACCCTCGCCCGGCTCTACGGTTCTCCACCCGGCCCGGCGGCGTGTCTCGCGCCGATCCGCGGGTTCTTCCCCCCCGAGGAGGCGAACGGAGATGACGCTGGAGGATCGAACGGCACGCTCGGCAGCGGAGCCGCTGTTCACGATCGCACGGAGGTCGAAGGCCGTCCCCGGCCCGGGAGCGACCGCCGCGGACCCGTGGGCTCCCGTGGAGGAGGCGCCGGAGGTTCGCCTCTCGCTGGTCGAGGCCCTGATGGATTCGATGGGCGGTCCCGTGGTCGAGCTCGAACGGTCCCGGGTCGCGTTCATCCCGCCGGCGAATTCAACGCCCGGCCCGCGCCACGGCCGGAAGGGGATGGTGAGGAACTTCCGTCACTGGTGGCGGCAAGAGGCCCTCGCCCGCGCGGCGCAGAAACGCGTCTTCGCGATGGCCGAGACGATCCTGCGCTCCCAAGCCGCTCAGATCGCCGCGGGAACGGCCGGCGGCGGGGCACAGTCGTCCGGAACGCAGCAGGCCCAGTCGATCCGGGGCATGCTCGAGCTCACGGAGGAGCGCTTCCAGGCCCTCGGTCTGCGCTCGGACCGGGTGCAGGCCGAGCTGTCGGGGATCTCGCGAAGCCTCCAGGAGATGCACGGACAGATCTCGGAGCTGGTCGCCCTTCAGAGGAGTCGTTGAAAAGGAGCGGTTGACGCTCGCCCGAGTGCCTAGCAGACCTTCATCAGGAACGGGTACGGGTCGACCGCAGGGCCGTTGCCCGGATGCCACTCGAAGTGGTCATGCGAGGCGCCGGTGTTGCCAGTAGCTCCGGCGTACGCGATCACGTCTCCCGTCTGAACCGGACCGAGCTTCCCGTAGCGCGAATTGTGCGCGTTGTAGACGTAGCCGTACTCGCCGAACACCTTGACCGCGAGGCCTCCCAGCTTGTTCGGAGCGGCGACGGCGATGCCGTCGAACGGCGCGACGATCGGTGTGCCCATCGGGGTCATCATGTCGTTGCCCTGGTGGATGTGATCTCCCCCTCGCTCCTTCGAGCGATGGACCCAGATGCCGAAGTCGTTCGCGATCGCCACCGGGCCTTGCACCGGACACACGGCGAAGGGCCGGATCCTCGAGAGCCGGTACAGGATCTCTTCCTTGACGATCTGAAGGCTCGCGTAGAGCTTCCGGACGTCGGCGAATCGCTCCCGGAGCTCGGCCTTGTCGAGCTCGAGCTGCTGGATCGAGAGCTGCCGGGTCCGTTGGAGCCGGACCAGCTCGACGCGCGCTCGTCCGAGCCGTTGCGTGTTCTGGTGAACGGCAGTGGCGAGCTCTGCGTCGCGGCGGTTCATCTCGGTCAGGATCGACATGCGAGCCGCCGCGTCCTCGGCCGAGGTCGCGGTCAGCAAGTAGAGGAACGGCGCCCCCGGCCCGAGGATGTAGGCCTCGCGGTTGCGGTCCCCGAGCCGGCCCTCGAGCACGAGGTTCTCGTCCTCCAGCACGTCGATCTCGCCCCCGAGCACCCCCATCCGCTCGTCGGCCTCGTGGATCTGTGCCTCGTTCTGCGAGATGGAGGTCGCGAGCCGGTTGAGGTCTCGCTGGAGCAGGCGGAGCTTGTGGGAGCGCGCCCGGATCCGGTCCTTGGTCTTGTGGAGCTCCTTGAGGACCTGGTCCACCTCGTCGTCTGCGCCGGCGACCACACCCGGCGCGACGCCAACGACCAGGGCCGCCGCGAGGGCGACCGCCACCAAACGTCGGGTGGTGGGGACGAGGTGCATCGAACTGACCGTACGGCGGCATCCGGCAACCCTCTACCGCGCAACGTCCTAGGCTGCGGCCGGCCGTGACTACCCGCCCGGAACCACACCACCCCGGGTGGTTCTGACACCATGCGGCCGACATCACCCCGAGGCGGCTCCGTCACCAGGTCGGCCCACACCGCGCGTGGATGCACGGGCCTACACTCGAACCCCCAATGACGTTCGATCGGCTCCGCGCGCGCTCGCGGATCGCCAGCTTGCGTGCGCCGTTCATCGGCGCGCTCGTCGCGCTGGCCGTCGTGTTGCCGAGCGCGATCCTCGCGTCCTCGGGTTCCCCCGTCGACGCCGAGGCCCTGGCGCCGGGTTCGGCGGTCGGGGGCCCGGGCATCCGCAGGCTCGACCACCTGATCTTCATCGTGCAGGAGAACCGGTCCTTCGATCACTACTTCGGGACCTATCCGGGAGCCGACGGTTTCACGATGATCGACGGCGAGCCGGCGAACTGCATCCCCGATCCCATCCTCGGGCATCCCTCTTGCCCGTATCACACCAGCGCGCTGGCCTTCAAAGGTGGCCCGCACAACCAGAAGGCGTCCGTTCGCTCGATCGACGGCGGATCGATGCAGGGCCACATCGGGGCGCTCCCGGACTCGGAGAGGTGGTGCATCGCGCGGCGCTCGGCGAAGTGCCGACCGTTCGTCGGACCCGATCTGCAGCCCGACGTCATGAGCTACCTGGACCGGCGGGACATCCCGAACTACTGGCGCTACGCGGACGAGTTCGTCCTGCACGACCGGATGTTCGGCCCCACCGACGGGTGGACGCTGCCCGCCCACCTGTTCCTGGTCTCCGGATGGTCCGCCGTCTGCTCGGACCCTCGTGACCCCATGTCGTGCATCTCGAACGTGGACCTGAAGGAAGAGGAGCAGCGCTGGGAGTACGGGGAGCGGCCGATCTACGCGTGGACCGACATCACCTGGCTCCTGGAACAGTGGGACGTGTCGTGGGGGTACTACGTGGCCGACGGGACGTGCGTCTTCCCGCCCTGCGACGGCCTCCGCGGCGAGAACACGCCGTCCACCCGGAATCCCTTGCCCGGGTTCACGACCGTGCACGAGACCGGCCAGCTCGACCGGATCCAGACCCACCAGGACCTCATGTCGCAGGTGCGGGACGGGACGCTGCCCAACGTCAGCTGGGTCGTCCCGGGCAGCGCGAGCGACCACCCGTCGTCGGGTCGGGGGATCCGCGCCGGCCAGGCGTACGTGACGAGGCTGATCAACGCGATCGGAAACAGCGAGATCTGGGAGTCGAGCGCGACCTTCCTGACCTGGGACGACTGGGGAGGGTTCTACGACCACGTGCTCCCGCCGAAGGTCGACGACGCCGGATACGGTCTTCGAGTCCCGTCGCTGATCATCAGCCCGTACGCCCGGCAGGGCTACATCGACCATCAGATGCTGAGCTTCGACGCCTACCTGAAGCTCATCGAGGATCGGTTCCTCCGCGGGGAGCGCCTGGATCCGGCGACGCTGGAGCGTCCCGACTCGCGGTCGATCGTCCGCGAGGAGGTCGAGGGGCTCGGCGACCTCATCAACGGCTTCGATTTCCGCCAGGACCCGCGGGATCCGCTGATCCTTGACCCGACACCCGGATGAGCGATCGCGGTTCGGGCCCGTTCCGTGCGGGTTTCGCGCAACCGATACCTGTTAGGCTGCAGTGGTTCCCGGGGATGGGGAGGGATGTTGGACGGCCGGGCAACCTTCTGTCCTCAGTGACGTTCCGTTAGAGGGATAACTTTGGCAATCAGGGTTACCGACCTACGCACCGCGCAGGGCGACTACAAGGCCCTGGATGATCGCATGCTCGTCCTGGACTTCCAGGCCGGGCACCCCGAGGCCTTCGTCGAGATCCATCGGCGCTACTCCGGTCTTGCCCGGCACGTCTGCCAGCGGTTCCTTCCCAACGCGAACGACGCGGACGAGGCCCTCCAGGAGACGATGATCCGGGTCTTCCAGGGCCTCCACCGGTTCAACGGCCGGTACGCGCTGCAGCCGTGG
>CAZMNP010000031.1:0-4764 GCA_964567675.1 uncultured Actinomycetes bacterium | reverse complement strand
GCCGTCGCAGCTCGCCAGTACGAACGGCAACGAGGCGCACCGCCCTCGATCGACTCGTCGCCAGGACCAAGACGAACGCCGCCAGCAACACAGTCCAGGCCGTTCCCCCCAACAGCACAAGCCGCGCTGTTCCGTTCGCAGAGACGTGACCGCTGGCGAGTACCTCTTTCGTCTCGACCGTCCAGCCGTTGTGCAGGTCGATCACGTTCGATCGTGCACCGGTTCCGACCGAGCCGGCAGAGAACTGAGCGTCCGAGAAGGCGTCGTGGTAGTGCAGGGTCACGGCTGTGTGATCGTGGCCCTGCAACGCTCGATCAAGTAGCACGGTGGGGTTGATGGTCAGTCCGACCATTCCCACGAACGCCTCACGTCGAGCTGAGACGGTCTCGGGTACGACCGCATCGCGGTAGATGGGCACTTGCACGACCAAACCTCCCCCCCCGAATTCGTGCGCGGCGGGATGAAACGAGCCGATGCCGGTGTCTCTCGCATTGAGGAGGTGTTCGTTGGCCGCTGGATCTGCGCACACGTCGAGACCCATCGGGTATAGAAGCTCGGCTGTGCGCCCGCTCTGGTTCGCGACGAAGCAGTAGTACGGTCGGACGCCGGGCGGAATCACCTGGAAGCTGCCGTCGGGTTGCGCCGGGCCCGCCGGATCGCTGGCAGCTCTCGTCGCGAAGGCCTGGAGATCGGCTTCGTCCACGATGATTATCAGACCGAGACCGTTGAGTTCGGGATATCGCTCGAATGCGTGCACCCGCGTGATCCACCGCGCGAACTCGGCGTTCGACGCAGACGGGTGCTCGAGGAAGAACGCTGTCGCATGCACGACCAACGACTCCCCGTCATGGATGGCGAGCTGCAACGTCGACGCGATCTCGGCCGACGATGTCATGAACGCCGTCCTCGACGCCTCATCAGCGCGGCGTCCGACTGACGTAGCAGCAAGCCACGACCCCACGATTCCACCGACGACCAGAAGCACCGCCAGCGCCCACCAGACCGACGACGTCGACGACGAGTTCGCCCCAAGCCGGGATGCGGAGCCCACGCGGACCCCAGAGACACTCGCGGAGCGTCGGCCCATCCACGACTCCAGACAAGCATGGAGCCGAGATGACTCCATAGCACTCATCGACACACAGCCCGGGAAGCTGGAGCACCGATCGTCACGTGTCGTCGGTGTAACCCACGACCGTCGCACATCTGCTACGCTTGTTGCATGACCGAGATCGCGTCGCGGGAGCTGCGGAACAACACGAGGGCGCTGCTGGACCGCGTCGAGGCTGGTGAGTCGGTCACGATCACCGTCGACGGCCGTCCAGTCGCACTTCTCGAGCCGATCTCCCGCCGTCCGCGCTGGCTCACGCGTGACGAGTTCGTTCGCCGAGTCCAGGCCCACCAGGCGGATGCGGCGCTGGCCGCGGAACTCCTCGATCTCGCCCCGGACACGACCGATGACATCCCGTGGCCGTGACCCGAGGTCTCGCGGACACCACCGTGTTCATCGCCCGCGAATCCGGGCGACCCTTCGACAACGAAGCGCTTCCGAACCAGATCGGTGTTTCGGTGATCACGATTGGTGAGCTGCGCGCCGGCGTCTTGGCGGCCGTCGACGTCGAGACCCGGGATCGCCGCCTGGGAACGCTGACCGAAGCACTGGCGCTCCAGCCAGTGCCCGTGGATGACCGGGTGTCTGAGTCGTGGGCTAGGCTCCGGTTGCTCCTGCGTGACAGCAACCAGCGCATGCGGGTGAACGACTCCTGGATCGCCGCAACTGCCCTGTCCCTGGGAGTGCCTGTCGTCACCCAGGACGACGACTACGTCGACGTCGCTGGCCTCGAGGTCATTCGCGTCTGATTGCTCCACCACGACCCAACTCACCACCGCCGCAGCACCATTCTGAACCCCGAGTGCTCCGAGCACGAAGTACACGCCGACCCCGAGGCCAACCCCGAGATGTATTGCCACGTTGAGCGCAAGGAAGCCCACGGACAGACGCAACTGCGCGCGCGGCCGTCGACTTCCACCTGTGGCGCGCGCTCGCCCCCTCGGCGATGCCGACGCTGCCGAACTCGCCGCCGGCCTCGTGGAAACAGTGGCGAACAGACGACGGTGATCACTACACTTACATCCGACGATCCATCGCTGATGGGCCACTACGGGAGGCCATCACGATGACCACCGCGCAGGGCACGCATGAGCTGCTCTTCCCCGGTGCGTCGGACGCCGACGTGTCGAGCCGGATCGCCCGCTTGCGCAGCTTCAACCTGTGGATGGGCGTCCTCCACGCCGTCCAGGGGGCCGCGATCCTCGCCCTGGCGACCGGCTTCTCGATCCCGATCGTCGTCCATTCGCTCACCGGTCCGCCGGGGTCGGCCTCGGAGACGATCACCCTGTTCGACCTCCGGATCGACTGGGCCGTGGCGGCGTTCCTGTTCATCTCGGCCCTCGCCCACCTCCTGATCGCATCACCGAGGCTCTTCCCCCGATACCGCCGGATGCTCCTTCTGGGCCGGAACGACTTCCGATGGATCGAGTACTCGTTGAGCGCGTCGCTCATGGCGGTGCTGATCGGCTTGCTGACCGGCATCAACGACGTCGCCGCGGTGACCGCGATCTTCGGCGCCAACGCCGCGATGATCATCTTCGGCCTCGTCCAGGAGCGCTACGAACACCCAGGCGGAAGCCTGCTGCCCTTCTGGCTGGGGAGCCTGATCGGTCTCGTCCCCTGGCTGGCGATCGGTGTGTATCTGTCCGGGGTCGGGACCGATAGCCAGGCTCCAGGGTTCGTCTACGCGATCTTCGTCTCGCTCTTCCTGTTCTTCATGTCGTTCGCCGTCAACATGTGGCTGCAGTACCGGCGGGTGGGCCGCTGGCGCGACTACCTGTTCGGCGAGAGGGTCTACGTGCTCCTCAGCCTCGTCGCGAAATCCGCGCTCGCGTGGCAGGTCTTCGCGGGAACCCTCGCCAGCGATTGACGGTCGTGGCAGACGCGCGGAGCTGTAGCAGAGGTTCTGTGCCCTTCGGTTGTGGACCCAGGGGGACTCGAACCCCCGACCTCATGGCTGCCAGCCATGCGCTCTACCAACTGAGCTATGGGCCCAACGGGATGCTCAGTCTATCGAACGGCTCCAAGGACTCATTTGCACTACCCCGAGGAGCGCGCCGCTCCGTTCTCGTTCCAATCGACACGTGGGGCGTCTCGCCAAAGGCGCTCGAGGTCGTAGTACTCGCGTTCCTCGTCGGCGAACACGTGCACCACGACGTCGACGTAGTCCAGGAGGACCCAGCGGCCTTCGGTCTCGCCCTCGCGGCGGACCGGTTTGCGGCCGAGATCGCGAAGCGCCTTTTCCACCTCCTCGACGATCGTCCGGACCTGGCGGTCCGTCTCGCCCGAGGCGATCACGAAGTAGTCGGTGATGACGATCAGGCCGTGGACGTCCAGGATCGCCACACCCTCGGCCTGCTTGGCGGACGCCGAGCGCGCAGCGGCGACGGCGGCCTCGCGGCTCTCCTCGGACTGCGTGGCCCTACCCGGCACGCCGTCCTTCGCTTGCAATCACCCGGTGAAGTCCTTCCCGACGACCACGGTCACGGGGGCGATCCCCGACGAGAGGGAAACGTTCACGCTTCCGGTCCCGAGCAAGTCTCGCACACGCTCACCGAGACCGACATCGTCGGCCGAGCCCACCACCACCAGCGTCTCTTGGTGGTCGAAGTTCGCCGCGTTCTCCGAGACGACGATCCGGAATCCGCCGGGGACGATCCGTTCGGCGACGAGCTCTCCCACGCCGGGAACCCCGCTCCCGTTCAGCACGATCACGCGGACGACCTCGCGATCGGGACCGGCGAAGGCATCGACGATCGACTGCCGGATGGCGTCCGGCTCCGAGACGAAGATCCCCTCGGCCGCCTGCACCGACGGGATGGCCGAGACGTTCGCGCCGCGTGCCGCCTCGAGCACCTCCACCACCGACGACGCCGAATCGGAGTCAGGCAGGACCGCCGGATCCCACTCGACATCCGCGAGCAGGGCCCCGAGCACGAGCGTGAAAGCCGACCCCGCACCGGCGCCGGCGTCCCCGAGCATCGAGCGCACCTCAGACCCTCGCCTCGTGTCGCTCCCGACCGTGATGCCGCCTGCGCCGTCCACGATCGCCGCCAGTCGCTCCTCATCGATCACGACGTAGTGGTCGACCCAGACCCCCAACACGTTCGCGACCGTCGTCGCGGCCTGGCGCGGTGGCAGTTCCAACGCCTCGCCGAGGGTGGCGTCGCCCTGGCCGGGGATCGTGACCTGGATCTCGGTCGGGAGAACGAGGGCGCCGTGCGTGCCGCCGGTCGAGCCGACAACCGCTCCGAACGACGCCGTGTCGGTCTCGACCACCACCAGCGTCAGCCCACTCACCCGCTTCGTGTTCGTCGGCGGCGGGTGGCGATCGTCGTTCGCGCTCAGCACCAGCCAGATCATCGCGCCAACCGCGAGGAGGAGGACGCCGGCGAGGGCGGCCCACGGGCGACGCGTCACCGGTACAGCGCCGCCTTCTCGACGTAGCTCTTCACGCCTTCGGGCACGAGGTAGCGGATCGGGCGGCCGTCGCGGACGCGCTCGCGCACGTCGGTCGAGCTGATCGCAAGCGCGGGGATGTGCATCACGCTGACGTTCTGATGCCGCGGCGCGTCTTTCGCCTCGAACCTCGTGAGGTCGTACCCGGGCCTGGTCGCCGCGATGAAGTGCGCGAGCGACAGGACGCCGTCCGG
>CAZMNP010000030.1:0-2744 GCA_964567675.1 uncultured Actinomycetes bacterium | reverse complement strand
GAACGCCCGCGAGCGCGGCGCCGAGGGGATCGGCTTGTGCCGGACCGAGCACATGTTCCTCGGCGAGGAGCGGGTGGGCGCGGTCCGCCAGATGGTCTTCGCCGAGACCACCGAGGAGGAGCAGGCGGCCTACGACGTCCTTCTGCCGCTCCAGCGGGACGACTTCGTCGGGATCTTCAAGGCGATGAGCGGCCTGCCGGTCACGGTGCGTCTCCTGGACCCGCCGCTGCACGAGTTCCTCCCGAACCAGGTCGAGCTGGCCGTGGGCGTCGCTGGGGCGGAGGCGCGAGGGGAGAACGACGTCGCGCTGCGCGACGAGCGCATCCCGCTGGACGAAGCCAAGACGGTGCTGGCCAAGGTGGACCAACTCCACGAGGCCAACCCGATGCTCGGTCTGCGCGGCGTGCGCCTGGGCATCGTGAAGCCGGGCCTGTACGCGATGCAGGTCCGGGCGATCTGCGAGGCGGCCGCGCAGGTGAAGCGCGAGGGCGGCGACCCGAGGGTCGAGATCATGATCCCGCTGGTGGCGACCAAGCCCGAGCTGGAACAGATGCTCGCGGAGCTCCGGCCGGTCGCCGACGCCGTGCTGTCGGATGCTTCGGTCGAGCTCGAGCACCTGGAGTGGGGGACGATGATCGAGCTGCCGCGCGCGTGCGTGACGGCGGGCGAGATCGCCGAGGTGGCCGAGTTCTTCTCGTTCGGCACGAACGACCTCACCCAGACCGCGTTCGGGTTCAGCCGGGACGACATCGGGAAGTTCGTCGGCATGTACGAGGAGCGCAAGCTGGTGCCGGCGAACCCGTTCGTCACGATCGACCGGCCCGGCGTCGGCCGCCTGATGCAGATCGCCGTCGAGGACGGCAAGGCCGCCAATCCGAAGCTTCACCTCGGCATCTGCGGCGAGCACGGCGGCGACCCGGCGAGCGTGGTGTTCTGCCACGAGATCGGGCTCGACTACGTGAGCTGCTCGCCGTTCCGTGTCGAGACCGCCCGTCTCGCCGCGGGGCAGGCGGCCGTCGGCTCCGCCGAGTCGGCCTCGAAGTAGCCATGGGCGCCGACGACCTCATCTCATCGGGCAAGGACGCCGCCCGCGGACTGTTCTTCGCGAACCAGCTTCAGCTGGAAGCGTACTTCGAGATGGACAGGGACCTGGGCCACCTGCGTATCGAAGCGGGAGAGATCGCGGACAGCGACGAGCTGCGGATGCGACGCGCCGAGAAGCTTCAGCGGCTCGCCGCGCGTGAGGTGTTCGCGGCCGGAGCGGCGCTCATGGCGGGTCCGGAAGATAAGCCGTTCCCGCGGCCGGTCGTCGTTGCCGTGACGGACGACGATCTCGTCCTCCTCGACGCACGGGTCGAAGTCGTTCCTGAGGACGAGGTCGGTCGGATCCCACGACGCGAGATCACCGGTGTGCGTCTGCTCGACCAACGAGGGGAACCGGTCCAACCGCTCAGCGAGGTCGAGGAGCTCGACGCGAACGTGCAGCCGTACCTTGTCTACGTGGACCGAGAGATCGAGGGTCAAGCGAGCGGTCACGTGTTCGTCTTCCTGTCGTACAGCGTCGCGGCGGAGGCCGAACGCGATTTCCGGAGGCAGCTCCCGGCCTGAACTGAAAATGGTCCACGAAGACCGCTTGGCTCCCCCGACCTGGTGATGCGCGCGAGATGGGTGTTCCCCTATCCTCGGCGCCTTCCCCACCTCTCCCGCGATCGTAGGAGGTGGAGACGTGTGGCTCTTGGATCGTTCCCGCCGGTTCGTTCCGGTCGGGATCCCGGTCGCGCTGGCGGTGCTCGTCGTGTTGGTCGCCGCGTGGCACTGGTCGAGGCTCGGTTGGCGCGACCGGCATGTGAACTACATCTCGCGACCGAGCGGGTACACGCAGATCGTCAACCGGTTCGGACAACCTTGCAGCGCCGCGGCCTCGGCGATCTCGATGCCGTGGAGGGCCGCCGACACCGGTCAGACGTACACGTTCCGGTTCCACCGCAAGCTCGGCGGATACCCCACCGAGATGGTGTCCGACAAGGGCGGGAAGTCGACGAACCTGGACAACGACGTCTTCGGTCACATCCAGAACGACCATCTGCAGCCGTACGTCGAGCACGGCATCTACGGCTACTTCTGCCGAACCATACGCAACTCGAGCCAGTGGAGCACCCATGCCTTCGGGATCGCGATCGACGTCTCCTCGGCCGAGGAGTACATGGGCAAGTGCAACTCGACCGTGAACAAGTACCACGCCTCGATCTGGCGGCAGCACGGTTGGTACTGGGGGCTCGCGTTCTGTGACCCGATGCACTTTCAGTTCGCCGACGGCTACTGAGCCGCCCGATCGCGCCAACGTTCCCCCGAGGAGGTTCCCGATGAAACGCCGTTCCCTGTGGTTGGTGGCTCTCGTCGTCACGGTCGCGGCCTCGGTCGCCGCCGCCGTCGCCGTCGCTTCTCCCGCGCCGCGTCCACCGGTTCCGCCGATCGGTCCCGTGGTGCCCGCCGATAGCGGCGCCGGCGAGTTCCTGCTCGTCGTGCTCGGTGGGGTGTACCCGACGCGAGCGGAAGCCGTCCTGGCGGCCGACGCGATGGCGTTCGGCGACGTGCAGGGCTATTACGTCGCGCCGGTCGGACAGTTCCAGGGGTTCCGGCAGCAGGCCGGGCTTCCCGGCGACTTCGCGCTCGTGTCCGCGTTCCGAACGCAGGAAGGGGCGCAGTCCTTCGTCGAGGTCGCCCACGGCTACGGACATCCGGCG
>CAZMNP010000029.1:0-3957 GCA_964567675.1 uncultured Actinomycetes bacterium | reverse complement strand
AGCGCGAGGAACTGCTCCTCACGGCCGCCCAGTCGTTATTAGCCCAAGCCGTGCTTCTGACACTGTCGATCACCACCCGGGAAGCGATCCTGCTGTTCACCCTGTTCTGGGCACAGTTCATCATCGGCGCCCTCGTCCCGGAGTCGTTGGTCGCGGCCGAGCGGATCGGCGTCTCGGTCGTCTACATCCTGCTCGGCCTGGTGATCTTCGCTCGGGACCGGCACTTGATCGTTCCGCTGGTCCGCGACGGCTTCGTCACGCCGTACTCGAAACTCGGCAAGAAGGGCGAGACCGAGGCCGCCGCCGAGTGAAGCCGCCGCGCCCGGGGGGCGCGGATACCATCGCTCGCATGGACCCGCGGGCCTTCCTCACCTCCCTCGAGCGTGAGGACTCGTTCGTGCACGTCCGCGAGCTCCCCGCGCGGCCGAGCGATCCCGGCCCGTTCCCCGAGGACATCCCGGCGCTCGTCATCGACCGTCTCGAGCTGATCGGCATCACCGGGCTGTACGCGCACCAGCGGGCCGCACTCGATGCGGTGCGCTCGGGCCGGAACGTGGTGGTCGCGACCGGGACGGCGTCGGGGAAGACACTCGTCTACAACCTCGCGTTCGCAGCCGAGGCGGTGAACGACCAGAAACGCACCGCCCTGTACCTGTTCCCGACGAAGGCGCTCGCCCGAGACCAGCTGCGCCAGATTCGCGAGCTGAAGCTGCCCCAGGTCCGGGCATCCGTCTACGACGGCGACACGCCAAGGGCCGAGCGGCCGCTGATCCGCAGGAACGCGAACCTCGTGATGTCGAACCCCGACATGCTCCACGCGTCGGTCCTGCCGGACCACCCGCGGTGGGCCGATTTCTTCTTCCGGTTGTCACTCGTCGTCGTCGACGAGGCGCACGTCGCGCGCGGCGTCTTCGGGTCGCACGTCGCGCACGTGCTGCGCCGGCTCCGGCGTCTGGTCGCGCACTACGGCGGGGACCCGAGCTTCGTCCTCGCGAGCGCCACCGTCGGCAACCCGGCCGAGCTCGCGGAACGCCTGGTGGGCCTGCCGTTCGACCCGGTGACGGAGGACGCCTCGCCCACCGGCGAGAAGCTCTTCGCCCTCATGAACCCTCCGATCATCGACGAGGAGTCGGGCGCCCGGCGCAGCGCGCTCACCGAGGCCTCCCAGCTCATCGCGCGCATGGCCGAGTCCGGGATCAAGTCGATCGGGTTCACACGGTCGCGCCGGGCCGCCGAGCTCTTGGCCGAGTTCGCGCGCCGCGAGCTCGATCCGGAGCTGCGGTCCAAGGTCAAGGCGTATCGCGCCGGCTACCTGGCGGAGGACCGCCGAGAGCTCGAACGCAAGCTCGCGAACGACGAGCTGATCGCCGTCGCGGCGACGAACGCGCTCGAGCTTGGGATCGACATCGGCTCGCTCGACGCGGCCGTGCTCGTCGGCTACCCCGGGACCCGCGCCTCGATGTGGCAGCAAGCCGGCCGCGCCGGACGCCGGAGCGGCGGCTCACTGGCCGTGCTCGTCGCGCAGGACGACCCGCTCGACCAGTTCCTCGTGACGCACCCCGCCGACCTGTTCGACAAGCCGCCGGAGGCCGCGGTCGTCGATCCGACGAACCCGTTCGTGCTCGAACCGCACCTCGCGTGCGCGGCCCGCGAGTACCCGCTCTCGGACGAGGAGGTCGACGCCTACTGGCCCGACGCAGGGGATGCCCTCGCGCGGCTCGAGGCGCGCGGCGAGATCGCGCGCCGGCGGAACCTCTGGCATCACAAGGGACGCGAGATGCCACACCGTGCCGTGGACCTGCGGAGCACCGGCGGTCACACGTTCTCCATCGTGATCGCCGAGACCGGGGAGCTGCTCGGCACCGTGGACGAGTCCCGCGCGTACACGCAGGTGCACCCGGGGGCGGTCTACCTTCACCAAGGCGAGCAGTTCGAGGTGCTCGAGCTCGACCTCACCGGCCATGCTGCGCTCGTCGCCCGGAGCGATCCGGACTACTACACGCAGGCTCGGGACACCACGGACATCCTCGTCGAGTCGGTGGACGAGGAGGGCGTGACGAGCGGAGGCGTCCCCGCGTTCTACGGAACGGTGCACGTGACGAACCAGGTCGTCGCGTTCGCGCGCAAGATGGTGGCGACGGGTGAGATCCTCGACGTCACGCCGCTCGCGCTCCCGCCGCAGACGCTCGAGACCAAGGCGGTGTGGTGGGCGATCCCGCCCGAGACGATCCACCGCGCCGCGATCAAGGAGAGCGCGTTGCCCGGCGCCGCCCACGCGGCCGAACACGCCGCGATCGGGCTGCTCCCGCTCGTCGCCACGTGCGATCGCTGGGATGTCGGAGGCGTCTCGACGGCGTACCATCCCGACACCGGTTCGTGCGCGATCTTCGTCTACGACGGCTACCCCGGCGGGGCGGGGATCACCGAGCGCGGGTACCGAACCGCGGGGCGGTGGCTCGGCGCCACCCTCGAGACCGTCCGGAACTGCCCGTGCCCGCACGGCTGCCCCTCGTGCGTCCAGTCGCCGAAGTGCGGGAACGGCAACGAGCCGCTCGACAAGGCCGCTGCGGTAGCGTTGTTGGCCGCGATGCTCGGGCTCAAGTAGCGAAGCGGTAGCCCAGGAAGGGAGCTTCACGGAGCGAAGGTCCCTTCAGAAGACGGGAGGAGATGGGGTTGAAAGAGCTGTATGTCGCCGTGGTCGGGCCCTCGGCCGGGACGCCGGCTGAGCTCGCGATCGGCGAAGCGGTCGGGCGGCTGGTCGCCCAGGCCGGCGCGGTGCTGGTCTGCGGCGGCATGGGCGGTGTCATGGAGGCCGCGGCCGGCGGCGCGATGAAGGCCGGTGGCAAGACGGTCGGCATCCTTCCGACCTCTTCGCGCCTGGAGGGCAATCCCTACCTCACGGTCGCCGTCGCCACCGGCATGGGCGAGGCCCGGAACGCGATCGTCGTCCGGACCGCCGACGTGCTGATCGCGGTGCACGGCGAGTTCGGCACGCTCTCCGAGATCGCCCTCGCGCTCAAGATGGGCAGGCCGGTCGTGGGGCTCGGGACGTGGGAGCTTCGCAAGGCGGGCGAGTCCGTGGACGCCATCGTGCGGGCAACCTCGGCCGAGGACGCGGTCGCGAGAGCGCTCCAGCTCGCCTCGGAGGCGCGGGAGTCCTGACCCGATCGCCGGCCGGGGCCCTTGGGCGACCCAGATCCAACTTCAAGGGATCGTGAGACGCCCATCCGAGTCGATCGGGAACGACGGGTTGTGCGCGATCTCCCACGGATGGCCGTCGGGATCGGCGAAGTAGCCCGAGTACCCACCCCACTCCGTCTTCCCGAGCGGCTTCAGGACCTGCGCGCCTGCGGCCTCGGCCCGGGCGAAGAGCTCGTCCGCCTCGGCCTCGGATCCGACGTTGATGGCGAAGGTCACCCCGTCGAACGCGGTTCGGCCTCCCGGCTCGATCCCGGCATCGGCGGCGAGCGCGTCCCGGCCGAACAACCCGAGGTACGAGTGCGGCGTACGGAACCAGACGATCTCGTCCTGCGAGGACTCGGCGCGCTCGAGACCCATCGACTCGTAGAACGCCGAGGCGCGAGCGATGTCGTCGACGCCGAGGGTGACGATCCCCAGTACCGCTGCGGTCATCGAAGCCTCCTTCTCGTCATCGTTGGAGCGATAGGCTAGCGCCCGAGCCCGACAGGCCTGGCGGGCTCAGCCAGGGATGCCGCGAACGGGTACGGCGCCACGACGCGGAGCCCGTCGTCCGTGATCACGACGACGTCTCCGAGCTTCACGCCGTCGCGGCGCCGACCTCACGGCGTAGAGCTTGACGCAGAGGATCATGCCCGGCTCGTTGACCCGGTCCCGGTTCGGTTGGAGATCGCCCGGATACGCGACGCTCGGTCCCTCCGCTTGCGCGAGGCGGGGTCCAGACGCAGGATGGGACCATGCCGAAGGTCTGGGGTCTCT
>CAZMNP010000028.1:0-4421 GCA_964567675.1 uncultured Actinomycetes bacterium | reverse complement strand
GGCCGGGCGCGGAGGCATCCGCCTTCACCGCGGCCTTCTTCCGAGGACGCGCCTTCGGCGTCGGCTCCTCGACGGCCTCTTTCATCTTGGCCTCGGGAACCGCCTTGCCGCCCGATGCGCGGAGTCGGGGAACGGCCTGGTCGGGCACGGAGGAAGACGCGGTGAGACCGTCCGCGCCCATCTCCTTCAACGCCTCGAGCAGCTCCTTGCTCGTGACGCCGAGTTCCTTCGCCAGTTCGTGAACCCTCACGCGTGCAACTCCCCTTCGATCTCCTGCCTAAGCCTAGCGGCTGGGTCGGGTGGTGCCGCCCCTGCCCGGAGCGCCCGAACGAGCGCGCCGTGGGCCAACGCCGCGTCCACACACGAGCGGTCGCGATGCAGATACGCCCCGCGGCCAGGCTGCCGCCCGCTCGGATCCACCGTGACCCTCCCGCCGGGATCGACCGCCAGTCGGAGCAGCGATCGCTTCGGAGCCCGGCCCCGGCAACCGACGCACGTGCGCTCGGGCTCGTGCGTTCCGGGCACGGTTCAGGCCTCCGCCGGCTCCTCGGCTGCCTCCTCGACCGCCGCGGTCCCGTCGGCCGAAGCGGCGTCGTCCGCGCCATCGGCCTCGGCCGCCGGCACCGACACGGACTCGTCGACGGACACAACCTCGGGTGCTTCCTCCGCCGGTGCCGGTGCTTCCTCGTCCGCTGCCGGCGCATCCACTGCAGCCTCGGCGGCCGGAGCGACCGGCGCGGGCTTGGGCGCGCGCTGCTCGTCGGCGAACTGGGTCTCGCTCTTGATGTCGATCCTCCAGCCCGTCAGTCGCGCAGCGAGCCGAGCGTTCTGGCCCTCCTTGCCGATGGCAAGCGAGAGCTGGTAGTCGGGCACGATGACGAGGGCCGTCTGGGTCTCGGGATCGACGCGGGCCTCCTTGACCTTCGCGGGCTGCAACGCGTTGGCGACGAGCGCTGCCGCGTCCGCGCTCCACGGCACGACGTCGATCTTCTCTCCGCGCAGCTCGGTCACGACGTTGCGCACCCGCGAGCCTTTCGGTCCCACGCACGCGCCGACGGGATCGACCGCCGGCTCGTTCGAGGAGACGGCGATCTTCGAGCGGTGCCCCGGCTCGCGGGCCACCGCCTTGATCTCGACGATGCCCTCCTCGACCTCGGGGACCTCCAGCTCGAACAGCTTCTTGAGCAGGCCCGGGTGCGTGCGCGAGACGACGATCTGCGGCCCCTTCGTGCCCTTACGGACCTCGGTGATATATGCCTTCAAGCGCTCGCCGTTGCGGTAGGGCTCGGACGGCACCTGCTCCGCTTGCGGCAGGAGTGCTTCCACCTTGCCGAGGTCGAGCAGCGTGTACCGGCGCTCGGACTGCTGGACGATGCCGGTGACGATGTCGCCCTCGCGCCCCGCGAACTCCTCGTAGGTCATCTCGCGCTCGGCGTCGCGCAGTTTCTGGAAGATCACCTGCTTGGCCGTCTGCGCGCCGATGCGGCCCTTGAACTCGTCGGTGACCTCGACCTCCTCCTCGGAGAGGACCTTCTTCTCGGTCGTCACCTCGCCGTCGTCGCCCTCGTGCTCGATCTCTTCGAGCTGCTGGACCCAGACTCGGAGATCTCCCGACTCGGGATCGATCTTCGCGCGGACCCCGAAGGCCTCTTCGTCCAGGTCGGGATGCTGCTGCTTCCACCACGACTTGTAGGCGGAGGCCATCGCCTCCTCCAAGCCGGCCAGGATCGTCTCGAACGCGATGCCCTTCTCGCGCTCGAGCTCCCTCAGCGCCGCGATCATCTCTTGGTTCATGTGTCGCTCCCCTTCACGCGCCCCTTCGTCACCGCAGGGCCCCACTCGAACACGGTGCGAGCGGACGCGATGTCCGCGTACGGGACGCGCAGCTCTCCGCCGTCGGACGCGATCACGATCGCTTCCGAGTCGGCCGAGACCAGCGCGCCCTCGTGCGTCCTTCGGCCGCCGACCGACACGGCCGTCTTCACCTTCACCGGCAGCCCGACGCTCAGTTCGAAGTGCCGGGGCTCGCGGAGCGGCCGCTCCAGACCCGGCGAGCTCACCTCGAGCGAGTACGGCCGATCGGGAGAGAACGCCTCGAGGTCCAGACGTCTGGAGACGCGCTCCGACGTCGAGGAGATCGTGTCCAGATCGATCCCGCCCTCGCGGTCGACGACGACCCGCAGGACCATCCGGCCGGCCTCCTTCTCGAACGAGACGTCCCACAGCTCCAACCCGGCGGCCTCCACGACCGGCCGAACGAGCTGCTCGACAGTTCCCCGCTCCGCTGCCGCACCCACCGAAGTCCCTTGCGAAAAGAAAAGTGGGCGCGAGCCCACTTCGGGTGTAACCGCTTCCGTTGCTTGCGGGAGGCAGTATACCCGACGACGATCGTTCGGACCCGGCCACGGCCCCGCTGAGCAGGCACGGAGCGTTCGGCGGCGTTTACAGGGCCCGGCGCTGCCCGCCCGGACGGTTCCAGTGATCGCGGGCGTTCAAGCGGCGCACCAGCCGGGAGTCGTCCCAGCCGCGGTGCATCCGGATCCCGAGCTCGTGGCACGCACCCTCGGCCGACTCGTCGCTGTCGAAGACGTCGCGGACCCAGTTGCCCTCGACGTCGATCAGCACCAGGTCCCACGTGCGGAGGCCGACGGGCTGCAGCACGGCCTCGACCTCGGGGTGGAGCTTCGCGAAGTCCCGAAGCCCGTTGGGGGCGCGCCCGGCCATGCCTGCGAGCCTACGGCGCCGTCTCGAGCAGGTCCACGACGGCCTGTGCGGCGTCCGCGAGGGGCGCCTGGGACCGCTCGCCGCCGGCGCGCAGCTTGAGATCTGCCGTCCCGGCCGCGACACCACGCTTGCCGACGACGACCTGGACGGGGTACCCGATCAGGTCCGCGTCGGCGAACTTGACCCCGGCGGTCTGTTCCCGGTCGTCGAGCGCCACCTCGACGCCGCGTTCTGCGAGCTCGCGATAGATCCGTTCGGCCTCGGCGACGACCCCTTCATGATCCCGGTTCGCGACGATTACGACCACGGCGAAGGGCGCCATCACCTTGGGGAGCCGCAACCCCGCCTCGTCGTAGTACTGCTCGGCCGCCGCGGCGAGCACGCGCGAGATCCCGATGCCGTGACTCCCCATCTGGTACAGCCGAACCGATCCGTCCTCGTCGACGAAGGTCGCCTCGAGCGGTTCCGAATACCGGGTGCCGAGCTGGTAGATGTGACCGACCACGATCGAACGGCCGACGCGGAGCTCCCCGCCGCACTTCGGGCAGCGGTCCCCCTCGCGGAGCGCCACGAGGTCCTCGTACCGGTCGACGCGGAAATCCCGGGGGGTGTTCGCGCCGGTGACGTGGTGCTCGGCCTCGTTCGCCCCCGTCACCCAGTCGCCCGCCCCTCGAACCGCGTGGTCGGCCATTACGGTGATCCCCTCGTCGAGTCCCTGGGGCCCGACGTAGCCCTTGACGAACCCGCGGGCGGCGAAGTCGCCGTCCTCGAACCGACGGACCGGCGCGGGGAACAGCAACCGCTCGAGCTTGGCTTCCTCGACCTCGCGATCACCCGGGAGCAGGACCGCGACCGTCGCGCCTCCGGCGTCGTACAGCATCGTCTTCAGCATCCGCTCCCCCGGCATCCCGAGGAGCGAGGAGACGGCGTCGATCGTGGCGGCGTTCGGCGTGTGCACCTTCTCCAGGGGCGCCGACCCGTCGCGAGCCGCGGGCTCCGGTGGCTGCGGCATCGCAGCCTTCAGGTCGGCGAGGTAGTCGCCGTTCACACACTCGGCGAACAGGTCCTCTCCGACGTCCGCGCGCGCCATGAACTCGTGGTTCACCCCGCCGCCGATCTGTCCCGGCTCCGCCTCGACGATCACGAACGACAGCGCGCACCGGTCGAAGACACGGCGGTAGGCCTGGTACATCCCGTCGTACGAGCTGGCCATCCCCTCCTCGTCGCGGTCGAACGTGTACGCGTCCTTCATCAGGAACTCCCGCCCGCGGAGCAGGCCGAACCGGGGACGGAACTCGTCGCGATACTTCCACTCGATCTGATACAGGTTCACCGGAAGATCGCGGTACGAGGGCAGGTCCCCTGCGACGAGCAGGGAGACGACCTCCTCCTGCGTCGGGCCGAGCAGCATCTCGCGGCCGTGGCGGTCCGTCAGCCGGAACAGCGTGTCGCCGTAGAGGTCCCAGCGGCCTGTGGCCTTCCACGGCTCGGCGGGCAGCAGGATCGGCATCCTCAACTCCTGCGCGCCGGAGGCCTCCATCTCCTCGCGGACGATCCGCTCGATCTTGCGGATCGACCGGAGCCCGAGCGGGAGCGTGACGTAGATCCCCGACGCCACCTGTCGGATGAACCCGGCACGCAGCAACAACCGGTGCGAAGGCGCCTCCGCCTCCGCCGGATCCTCCCGGAGCGTGGGC
>CAZMNP010000027.1:0-52145 GCA_964567675.1 uncultured Actinomycetes bacterium | reverse complement strand
CGGGTTCTTAAGTGTTCCCTTCGCCTCCGCGAGTTCACGGGGGTAGCCAGGGGACGCGCGGGCGCTCGACATCATGCGGGCTCACGACCGGATCGTTCGGGACGCCTTACAGCGACACGGCGGCACCGAGGTGGACCATGCGGGCGACGGCATCATGGCGTCGTTCGTCTCGGTCGTGAAGGCCGTCGAGTACGCGATCGCGACCGAGCGCGGGGTCGCCCAGCACAACGAGACCGCCGAGATCCCCTTCAAGGTCCGCATCGGCATCACGGCGGGCGAGCCGGTCACCGAGAGCGACCGCATCTTCGGAGCGGCGATCCAGCTAGCCGCCCGGATCTACGGCTGTGCCAATGGCGGTCAGATCTTCACGTCGAACGTGATCCGGGAGCTGTGCATCGGCAAGGGATTCTCGTTCGTCGACCGCGGCTCGATGCCCCTGAAGGGGTTCGACGAGCCGGTGAGCATCTTCGAGGTGGCCTGGAAGCCCGCCTAGTCCTCGGTGAGCGCCGACGTGTCTACGCCGACGAGCGAGGCGAAGACGACGATGTTGTCGACGTAGTGACCGGTCGCGAAGTCGAACGGCCCGCCACAGGTGATCAGCCGCAGGGCAGCGTGGTCCGTGTTGCCGTAGACGAGCCGCGTCGGGAAGTCGTCCTTCGGGTAGTGGCGAACCCCGTCCACCTCGAAGACCGCGACCAGCCCATCGACGCGGGTCACCAGGACCTCGTCTCCGGGTCGCAGGTCCCCGAGGTTGAAGAACACCGACGGGCCCTGGGCTTTCGAGTCGACGTGCCCTGAGATGACCGAGGAGCCGAGCGAGCCCGGGGTCGGCGAGTACCGGTACCAGGCCGCATCGTTGTAGTGCGGCCCCGGCACCGGTACCTGCAGCGTGCCCTCCTCGGTCAGGCCCAGGTGCAACAGCGTCGAGCGAACCTCGATCGCCGGGATGTCGATCGAGACCGGCTTCGAGCGCGGGAGCACCGGCCCGACGGCCGTCGTGGCCGGGTCCGGCGACGAACGGATCGCCGGGACGGCGTCGTTCGACGGTCCGAGCGAGCCGACCGCGGTCGGTGGGGGCTGCGGTGCATCTTTCTGAGCGGCGATCGACACCGCGATGGCGGTGGCCCCGGTCACGGTGAGAACGACGGCAGCCACCGTGGCGACGAGGCCACGGCGACCACCACGCATCAAGAACGTCTTCGCACCGATCCGGCCAGCTCGATGAGCCCCCTTCACGGCGATCAGGCTAGCTCGATGAGCCCTTCCGCATGACGCGCCGACGGACCGCGAACGCCCCGCCTGCGGCGACCAGCAGGGCGATGCCGGCCACCATCACGGCCACGTCCTGCATCCCCGCGGTCGAACCACCACCGGTGCCGACGCCGCCCGACGGGAAGGGGCTCGGGGGCGGCGTCGTCCCCGTCGGGGGTGACGTGGTCACGGTGGGGGACGGCGTGCCGGTCGGAGTCGGGGTTGGCGTCGTCGTTGGCGTCGGGGTCGGTGTTGGGGTAGGAGTCGGTCCCAGGCATGTCGCTCTCGTGATGACGTCGGCGTCCAACGTGGTCGAGGCATTCCGGGCCAACACACGGCCCAGCACGTTGACACCGGTCTGCACCTGGATGGATGTCAACGCCAGGATGGTCCCGACGAAGCTGGAGTTGGTTCCAAGCGTCGCTGAACTGCCGACCTGCCAGAAGACGTTACAAGCCTGCGCGGCGCCCAGGAGACTCACGTTGCTGCTCGATGCCGTGATAAGCGTGGACGCCATCTGGAAGATGAAGACGCCATTCGGGTCGCCCTGGGCATTGAGCGTGAGGGTCCCGGTGATCTGGAACGTACCCGATACCGAGTTGTAGACACCGGGAACAAGCGTTTGCCCGCCGAGCTGTGTCGGGATGGTCGTCACCGGTGTGCGGCCGGCGGCGTTGTTGTACGCGGCGGTCAAGTCGCTCTTCGCTTGGAGCGCAACCGCATCGGCAGCGTGGATCGCTCCGTTCACCGTTCCCGGCGGGAATCCGGTCACCGAAGCATTCGGATGCGTCCCAAGGTCTCCGTTGACCACGGTGGGCCCGGTGTTGGTGACACCTTGGCCGGCCAGAACGGCGAAGCTGTCGGCCGCTCCAAGGTCCACGGTCGGTTGCGTTTGGGCATTCGCGATGAGCGCCTGCAACGCGAGAACACCGATCGCAAGGACGAGCGCGATGAGCGCCGTCAGCCGTTTGAACGAACGCGAGGCTCCGATGAACCGCCCGGGTACTCCGGCCGATCGCTCCTGGGGCATGCTGCCTCCTGACCTCTCGGGAGCAGCCGGGTCCTTGGCTCGTACGAACCGACTACCCCGCCAGCGGGCCGCGGGAGTTCCAGGGACCGATGCACTCACGCAGGAGGCAAAGGGACTCCCCGGGGGCTGATTCTGCCCCTTCATCAGGGGACTTTCAATCTTCGGCGGAGGGAACTGCCGGGATGCGCGCCGGAGCCTCAGCGGCGAGCTCGAGCCGCCCGGAGCGCCGGAGCGAGGAGTCGATAGGCGCCGTAGACGAGGATCGCCAGACCGATCGCGGCCCGCACCTGCTCCTCGGTGAATCGCGTCCGCTTGGCGATGGGCCGAGCCACCGCGCGCCCCGCGGCGCCTCGCCAGCCGGTGAGCGCCGACTCGCCGAGCGTCACGACCGCCCCGTTCCCGTTCTTGCTCATGTCGACTCCTTCCCCAAGAGGCTCGATCAGCGGGCCGGACCGATCTGCTGGAGCCTGGCTTCCAGGCGGTCGAGCTTGCGGTGGATCTCCCGGAGCTCTTTCTGCTCCCGGCTCGAGCGCATGCGCTTGACCATCCCGACGAGCATCGTCGTCACCAGTCCGCCTCCGACCGCGATCCCGACGAGACGCTTTGCCCACACCGCCGGGGCGGGGAGCCTGGCCTCGAGCTCGCGGAACTCCGAGTCGAGGCGTGTCCTCGTCGCCTCGATCTCCTTCACCGTTTCAGCTGTCGTTTGGCCCATGCCACGTCCTCCTTCACCGTTCGCTTGGTCTCCTCCGGCGTGAGCGAGGGTCGTTTCGCTCGTTGCTTCCCGAACACCACTGCGATCCCGGCCAGCAAGAGGAAGCACACCGCAACCACGAGCCGCGAGGCCCACGGTCGCATGAGTCCGTCGAGCGCCTCGGCCGCGGCCAGGCCGAGGAACCCCACGACGAAGAGGGCGAGCACCGCTGCAGCGATGAACGCACCGGCGGCCATGGCCCGGGCCATGACCCCCTCCATGACCTCCTGCCGCGCGAGCTCGACCTCCTTCTTGGCGAGCGTCGACAGGTCGGCCCCGATCGTGCGGATCAGCTCGACCGTCGAGCGCCGGCTCGGGACTTCCACGGGCGGCGGCGCTTGCGCGTGACCGTTCCCTCCCTCCGAGGTGCCTTCGAACCGAACGTCCACCACCTGGTCCTCCCTTCGCTCTTCCACCTTCGCCAGCTCGCGCAGCGCGCGTCGATCGGCCGGCGTCATGTCCTGCGGGTCCAGTGCGCGCGGCCAGAGCCTACGCGCACGGACGACGTTGAGCTCGGCGCCCCGGACCGCTCGCGCTGCACGCGGTCGGCGCGCCTGACCAGCTCCTTCGTTGCCTGCATGCCGCGGGACCTCCCTCGGAGGGTCCCTGGTCCATACCCAAACGGTGGCCGTTCTCCCCTACCCGGCCGAACGCTTCGCCGAACGGTAGGCCTCCTCGACGACCTGCATCACGACCCTCCCGTCCTCGCCTGAGGGCCGCGGCTGTCTGCCCTCGGCGATCGCGTCGAGGAACTCCGCCATCTGCGCCGTGTACATCGGCTGGGAGCCGTGCTCGTCGTCGGCGCTCGGGGGTTCCGGGTCCCAGATCCGGGCGTAGCCCTTGGTCCCGAACACCTCGGTGTCGGCCTCGAGCCCTCCGGCGCGCGGGTGCCACCATCCCGACTCGACGACGGAGCTCACGCCCGAGGACCACGAGATCAGCAAGGTGCCGACGTCGTCCACCGCGTAGTCGCCGTAGCGCGTCTCCACCGTCGCGCAGACGCGGGTCGGCAGCGGGTCGCCCAGGAGGAATCGCGCCGTGTCGATCGCGTGGACGCCCATGTCCACGAGCGCCCCGCCACCGGCGAGCGCGGGATCGACGAACCACCCGGTCGGTCCCCAGTTCACGTGCACGCCGTACCCGCGGGTCTTCACGACCTCGCCGAGCTCACGTGCGGCGATCCGGTCGCGCATCGCGCGCACGTCGTCGTGGAACCGCCAGCAGTGTGCGACCATCAGGAAGGCACCCGAGTCGCGAGAGGCCTCGATCATCTCGTCGCATTCGGACACGCTCATCGCCATCGGTTTCTCGACCAACACGTGCTTCCCGCTTCGGAGCAGCGCGATCGTCTGTGCTGCGTGGAGCGCGTTCGGCGTTGCGACGACGGCCGCATCGACGTCGGGTGCAGACACGATCTCTTCGACGTCGGTCGTGACCTGCGGGACGCCGTAGCGCTCGGCGAGCGCCCTGGCCGAGGGCTCGCGCCAATTCGCGACCGCCACGAGCTCGCCGTTCGGGTGCTCCAGGACGGCACGTGCGTGAACGTTCTGGATGGAACCGGACCCGACGAGCGCGACCCTGATCACGCGCGGCAGGCTATCCCTTCACGCCGGTGAGAGTGACTCCCTCCACGAACACCCGCTGAGCGAGGAAGAACAGGATGATCACGGGAAGGATGAACAGGACGGACGCCGCCATCGTGAGGTTCCACTCGGTACCGTGACGCTGTGTGAACTCGGACATGGCGATCGTGAGTGTCCAGAGATCCTCGTTGGTTCCGAGGAAGAGCAGCGGAGCGAACAGGTCGTTCCAGTTGTAGAGGAAGTTGAACAACGCCACGGCCGCGATCGCCGGTTTGGCCAGCGGCACGATCACCCGGGTCATGATCTGGAACTCGCTCGCTCCATCGACCCGTGCGGCATCCGAAAGCTCCTCGGGGATGGTCAGGAAGAACTGCCGCAGCAAGAAGATCGAGAACGCGTCGCCGAGGAAGCTCGGAAGGATCAGCGGGGTGAAATGCCCGATCTGGCCGAGCCGCACCCAGATCAGGTACAGGGGCACGATCGTGACCTGGATCGGCAGCATGAGCGTCGACAGGACGAGCACGAATGCCGCCTGCCGTCCGCGCCAGCGGATCCGGGACAGCGCGTACGCCACGGGGATACAGGACAGGAGGATGCCGACCGTCGACAGCACGGCGATCTGCGTGGTGTTCCACGCGAACCTGACCAATGGGGTGCGACGGAACACCTCCGCGAAGTTCTCCCACTGGAACGGCCGGGGCCAGAACGACGGCGTCACGGCCTGCTGATCCGTCATCAGCGCCGTCATGACGACGAAGAAGAAGGGGGCCATGAACATCGTGGCCACGGTGATCAGGGCGGCATGCCGGCCGACCGTCAACAGGAACCGGCGGCGCCGGACGTCGGCCGGCACCGGGCGCTGAGGGACGTCGGCGGCGGCCGTCCTCGTGGGTCTCGTCGCGGTGATCGTGGCTATCGGAACCCGCCTCCCTGGTAGTGCACCCAACGCCGGGAGCCCTTGATCAGCGCGAGCGTGCAGACCATCGCGATGAAGAACAGGACCCACGCGAGCGCCGAGGCGTAGCCCATCCGGAAGCTCAGGAAGCCCTGTTCGAACAGGTAGACGGAGAAGAAGAGCATCGACCCCTGCGGAGTCCCGAGGCCCTGAGCGGCGTCGGCAACCGAGCTTCCGGAGACGGCGAGGGCGACCACATAGGCCTGCGTGAAGAGCTGGAAGCCGTAGATCACCCCGATCACGAGCGAGAAGAAGATGACCGGCGAGATCATCGGCAACGTGATGTGCAGGAACTTCTGGCGCCCGCTGGCGCCCTCGATGTCTGCGGCCTCGTAGAGATGACGCGGCACGTCGAGCAGGCCCGCGAGGAAGATGATCATCGCGTCCCCCACGCCCCAGATGGCGAGGAGCACGAGGCCCCACTTCGACGATCCGGGACCGTAGAACCACAGCGGCGGTTCATCCACGCCGAAGGCGCCGAGGATCTGGTTGACGGGCCCGAACCGCGGGTTGAACACGACGACGAAAGCCAGGGCGGCGGCGGCCGGCGGCGCCATCGACGGGAGGAAGTAGAGGGTCCGGTACACGCGTGAGCCGCGTTGCGGCCGCGTCAGGAGCCACGCGGTGAAGATCGCGAACGCGATGCGGAGCGGCACCCCGATCGCGATGATCCACACGGTGTTGCGGATCGCGAGCCAGAAGAACGGGTCCCGCGTGAACAGCAACCGGTAGTTCTCCAGCCCGATCCACTCGGGCGCCGACAGCAGCGCGTACTTCGTGAACGAGAAGTACAGGCTCGAGAGCATCGGGTACAGGATCAGGAAGCAGAAGCCGGCGATCCACGGAGACATGAACAGCAAGATGGTGAGACCGCGCTTGAGGTTGCGCCGACGGGGCCGGCGTCTGATGACGCCGGCCCCGGCGGCGATCCCCGCAACCTCAGCGCGTGCGGCGGTCGTGCTCTCGCCTCCTCAGGCGGCAGCCTGTGCGAGCTGATCGTCGATCTGCTGGGCCACCTGTTGCAAGCCACCCTCCAGATCCGTCGCCGTCCCCGCCTGCCACCTCGCGGCGAAGTCGGCGAGCGTCGTCTGATCGGCCGAGCCGATCGCGGAGTGCTGCTTATAGTGCGAGCCCGGGTGCTGGAAGATGTCCAGGAACGTCTGGAACTGCGGTGTGACGTCCAGTTCCGGCGACTCCAGCGCCGCGAAGGTCGTCGGAACGTTGCGGACGTTGTTGGCCATGTACACGAGCGTGTCCGTATCGGTGGCCATGTACTGCAGCAGCAGCCACGCCTCCTCGGGATTGTCCGATCCGCGAGGGATGCCGATGATCGTGCCGCCGATCTGGGCCATCCCGTACTGATCAGCCCGGTCATCGGGCACCGGGAAAGGCGCCGTCGCGTAGTTGAGGTCCGGCGCTTCGTCCGCGATGAACGCCGTCCGCCACTCGCCGTCGAGGTTCATCGCGACGCGTCCGGCCTGGAAGTCGTTCGCCGTCGAGAACTCGTCACCCTGGCCGGCGACGAACCGCTCGAGACGGTCGGCGCCCGTCTGGAAGTCCCCCTCGCCGTAGACGTCGGCGATGAACTCCTTCTGCCACTCGAAGAACGCCGTCCAGTTCGGATCGTCGTCGATCGCGGACTCCGTCCCGTCCTCGCTGTACCACTCCACGCCGAACATCGAGCCCATCGTGAGGACCGTCGTCTCGTAGTAGCCGGTTGCCATCACGATGCCGGCGCGCTCGATCGAACCGTCGGGAGCGAACACCGTGAGCTGCTTCGCCACGTCGGCCAGCTCCGAGAGCGTCGTCGGCGGCTCGGTGATCCCGGCCTCCTCGAACATGTCGGCGTTGTAGTAGAGCCCGTACGCGTCGGTGAGGAACGGTAGCGCGCACTGGCTTCCCCCGAAGCTCGTGTACTGCAGGGCCGCGTCGGGGAACTGGCTGAGATCGAAGCCGTCACGTTCCATGTACGGCGTGAGGTCCTGCCAGGCGCCGGACGCACAGAACTGGCCGATGTTGTCGAGCACGAACGACAGCACGACGTCCGGCGGCTCGCCGCTGTTGATCGCGGTGATGATCTTCTGGTCCCCGACGCCGCCGCGGCTCCGGACGGTGATCCACGGGTACTGCTCGGTAAAGCCATCGAAGATCTGATTGAACTGGTCGAGCTCGCGCCCGGTCCACGCCCCCCACATCTCGAGGGTCACGGGCTCTTGCTCTCCGGTCGTGCTCGGCGGTTCCGGTGCGGGGGCCGGGTCCTCGGTGCCCGCCGTACATGCCGTCGCCACGAGCGCGAAGATCGCCGCGACCGCCAGCCATCGCTTCATGATGTGCCTCCCCTCCTCGTCCCTCTGACTCCGGTTCGAACGATCCATCTGCACCTCCGACTCATGCCGAGACCTCCCGGCGATCGAACAGGCGGTCCTGGGCCGCCTGCAACGCCATCCAGACCGCCCCGTTCAGGGTGGCTTCCTCGCGAAGCGCGGACACCTCGATCCGGGGTCGGAACGGGGAGATCGTCGCGAGCTCCTGCTCGATCGGCTCGAGCAAGAGATCGCCGTTCGCACCGATCCCACCACCCAGGATCACCAGCTCCGGATCGACGACCGACACCACGGCGGCGATGGCAAGCGCGATCCATCTCGCCTCGTCGGCTACCGTCCGCTTCGCTATACGATCGCCCCGCCTGGCCGAGCCGAACACCTTCTTCGCCGTGAGCGGCGACGGCATCCCCCGGCGCTGCGCGTCCGCGACGACGCCCGACGCGCCAGCGACCGCGTCGAGCGCCCCGTGCCGGCGGATCTCGGGATCGCCGGGGTTCGTGCCGAAGAGCGGGAGATACCCGACCTCGCCGGCGGCTCCGCTGCTCCCTCGATAGAGCTGGCCGCCCAGGACGAGCCCGACGCCCACGCCGGTGCCGATATGCAGGACCACGAAATCCTCGACGCCCTTGCCGAGGCCACGCCACTGCTCCCCGAGCGCGGCGAGGTTGACGTCGTTCTCGAACGCGATGTTCGTGCCGAGCTCGCGCTGCACCGCCTCGACCAGACCCTGGCGGCCCCATCCCGGAAGACTGTGCGCGAGGGAGACCTGACCGAGCTCGGGATGGAACACGCCCGGACTCCCGATCGTGGCGAACGTCACCTGACGCCACCGCAGCCCGGCCTCGTCCGCGAGCGCGTGCGCGACCTCGCCGAGCTGCGAGATGAGCGTCTGCGAACTGCGAACCCGGGCCCGTTCGTCCCGGCGAGCGACGATCTCACCGCTGAGGTCGGCGAGGGCGGCGCGGACCCAGGCCCGCCCCACGTCGATCCCGACGACCCAACCGGCCCGCGCGTTGAGCTCGTACAGCACCGCGCTCGGCCCTTTGCCGCCGGAGGACCGGCCGGCTTCGCGAACGAGCCTCGCCGTCTCGAGGGCGCTCAGCGCCTGGGAGACGGTGGGCTTCGACAGGCCGCTGACCCGCGAGATCTGTGCGCGGGAGACGGGCCCACGCTGGCGGATGAGGTCGAGCACCGTCCGCTCGTTGATCGCGCGGAGCAGGCTCGGCGTTCCGGCCGTTACCGGTCCCTCGGGACCCCGTCGGATCACGCTCCCCTCCGCGCCGGTCGATGCTCAGGAAACTTTCCTAACTATTCGCGCGCATGCTACGCTCGGCCTCGTCGCGAAGTCAAGGCACCGTGCGAGGGGGTTTGCCAGGTGAGATCGCCGACCCACGAACTCCTCCCGATCCGGTGGTCGCGATGACCCGCGACGGCCGTCAGCCCGAGGACGTGGCGCGTCCACGCGCCCCCTACAGTCCCGTGGTCGTGAGTGGCGACCTCGTCTACACGTCGGGCCAGGTCGCGTTCGATGCCGACGGCGCTCTGGTCCCCGGAGAGATCGAAGAGCAGACCCGGCAGGTCATCGACAACCTCGAGCGATGCCTGATCGCCGCAGGGTGTGGGCTCGACGACGTCGTGAAGGTCACCGCCTTCCTCGCGGACCTGGCCGACTTCGAGGCGTTCAACCGCGTGTACTCGGAACGGTTCGCGCCCCCCTATCCGGCTCGCTCCACCGTCGGCGTCCGTCTCGCCGACGGTCTCCTCGTCGAGATCGAGGCCGTGGCGCGACGAGCCGCTCCCGACCGATGAGTCCGTGACCCCCGCGACTCGGTCAGAAGAACGTCGCGACCGCGTCCACCACGCGGTCGCGCTCATCCAGCACCGGGATCGCTCGCCAGCGATCGAACGCGCTGCACGGATGCGATATCCCGCACGCGACGAGATCCCCGACTTCGAGGGAGAAAGAGGCCTCGACCTGCGCGTAGGCGTGCTGGTCGTTGAGGGCGGTGACGGCGAACCGACCCCCAACCGGAACCGTCTCGCCGGATGCGGTCCGGATCTTGGTGGGGACTGGGAAACCCTCGTCGAACGGGACGTCCCGCCGGCCGAAACCGAGGATCGCGAGCTCGGGTTCGGGTCGCGACAAGACCGAACCCCAGATCTCCATCGCGGGATGGAAGCGCCGGTCCGCATCCTCGCCGGCGAAGGGCGAGGTCCGCTCGTACACGCCCGAGTCGTGCGTGAGGTAACAGCCCGATCGGAGCACCACTTGAACCGGCGCATCCGACGGCCACGGCTCGCGCAGTCGTTCGGCGACGAGGTCGAAGAACCGGCTGCCGCCGGCGCTGATCACGATCCCCCCCGGGAACGCGCCGTCGTCCGCGAGCCGCGAGGCGAGCGCGCGGAGCTCGTCGAGGTACGCGCGCACTCGGTCCAGACAGTCGGGCGAGCGATCGGGACAGAGCGTGCCCTCATACCCGGCAGCCCCGGCGAGCTCCAGGCGGTCGGACCTTCGCACGCGTTGCACGACCTCGAGCGCCTGCTCCGCCGTGCGGCAGCCGGTACGCCCTCCGGGGAAGCCGAGCTCGATCAGGACGCGGAGCGGCCGAAGCGATCCCGCCGAGGCAAGTCCCCGATCGAGGAGCTCGACGCCATGGACCGAGTCGACGTAGCAGAGGAGCTCGACGGAGGGGTCGAGGAGCTGCTCGGCCACCCATCCGATCGACGCCTCGTCGACGAGCTCGTTCGCGAGCAGGATCCTTCGCACCCCGGCCGCCAGCATCACGCGGGCCTCTCGCGCCGAGGCGGCCGTGATGCCCCAGGCACCGGCCTCGAGCTGGCGAGCCCAGAGCTGCGGCGCCATCGACGTCTTCCCGTGCGGAGCGAGCTCGACGTTCGCCCGTTCGCAGAAGTCCGCCATCAATCGCAGGTTGTGGCGAAGCGCCGCATCGCTCAGGACGAGGATCGGGGTCGAGAGATCGCTGAGGGACCATCCCTGCGCTCCGACCTCGCGGATCGGGATCGGATCCCGCGCGAGGGCGAAGCCCCGAGTGAGAGCATCGACCGACACGCGGTCGAGGAGCTCGTCCGGGATCGGTGCCGGTCGGGGGGCGCTCACCGCGCGGACGCTAGCACCGCCGAGTGGAAGGAGCCCTGAGATGGCCGAGCTCGCTGTCAACGGCGGCACTCCGGTCCGAACCACCGCCTACCCGGCGTGGCCCGAGTGGGACGACCGCGAGCTCGATGCCGTCACGAGCGTGATCCGGAGCGGGACCTGGGGCGGGTTCCCCGAGCCCGGGACGAACGCCTCGCGCTTCGAAGAGGCGTTCGCCGCCTACCAGGGCGCGAGGCACGGGATCTTGATGGCGAACGGGACCGTCACGATGGAGGTCGCGCTCAAGGCGCTCGGCATCGGCTGGGGCGACGAGGTCATCGTCCCCGCACTCACGTTCGCGGCGACCGCGTACGCACCGATGGCCGCCGGCGCGCTGCCGGTGATCGTCGACGTCGAGCCGCGAACGTGGACGATCGATCCCGACCTGGTGGAGTCCGCGATCACCGATCGAACGCGCGCGATCATCCCGGTCCACCTGGGACATCAGATGGCCGACATGGACCGGCTCGCGGAGATCGCCGAACGGCACGGGCTGGCCATCGTCGAGGACTGCGCCCACGCACCCGGGCAGCAGTGGCGCGGACGGGGGGCCGGGTGCATCGGCGCCTTCGGCTCGTTCAGCCACCAATCCTCGAAGATCCTCACGTCGGGAGAGGGCGGCACGCTGCTCACCGGCGACGACGAGCTCGCCCGGCGAGCCCACTCGATCGTCGACTGCGGCCGCGCGAAGGATCCCGACGAGAAGGAGTTCACGTTCGGGGCGAACTACCGCCTCGGCGAGCTGCACGCAGCCGTCCTCGTCGTCGCGATGGAGCGCTTCCCCGAGCAGCAACGACAGCGGGCGGAGGCCGGCAAGGAGCTCGAGCGCCTCGCCGCCGGGCTCGACGGCGTCCGCATCATGCCCGCCGACGAGCGCATCACGCGCTGGAGCTTCTACAACTACATCCTGGCGATCGATCCCGATGCGTTCGCCGGCCGGACGAACGAGAACATCTGCCGGGCGCTCGAGGCGGAAGGGATCCCCGCCGAGGTCCAATACCCGCCGATGAGCCGGTACGAGCTGTTCCAGCCCTCGCTCTCCCGGCTGCCGGTGGCGGTCGAGTTCGCCGATCGGTTGGATCCGCAGGCGATGTCGTTCCCCGTTGCGGAGGCGGCGGGGCTCCGCGAGTCCGTATACCTCATGGAGAACGTGTTCCGCGACGGTTCACGCGGCGTCCAGGATGTGGCCGAGGCGCTCGCGAAAGTCCAGCGGCACGCCGGCGAAATGCCGGAGGGGTAGCTCACTCCGTTCCCGAAGAACCTCGGCCAAAGAACCGGGGAAGGTGCTGTCGGTTCGCCTCGAGGAGGGTATCGAGCAGCGGCTGCGCGACCCGGTAGTCGCCGACCAGCGGGTTCGTCATCAGGGCGTTCAGGGCCACCGTCCGATCCCCGGACAGGGCGGCGCGCACCGCGAGGAGCTCGTACGCCTTCGCGTGCTCGACGAGCCCCAGCATCTCGGACGCGAGCGGGTCCAGCGGCAGCGGGTGCGCACCCGCCCGGTCGATGCGGGCGGCGACCTCGACCACGGCATCGTCGGGCAAGTTCGGGATCGCGCCGTCGTTGCGGACGTTCACGACCTGAACGTCATCGGTCCCGGCGTGCAGAGACGCGACGAGCGCCGCTGCGGCCTCGCTGTAGAAGGCTCCGCCGCGCCCCTCGAGGAGTTTGGGCTTCGTGTCGAGCGACGGGTCGCGGTACAGCTCGAGCAGGCCGGCCTCGATCTCCATGACCTCCTCGGCGCGGGTCCTTTCGGACCGTTGACGCTCGAGGACCTCGCTCGTCAGGTAGTAGTAGTGCAGGTACGAGCTCGGCACGGCGCCGATCGCGCGGAGCAACTCCGCCGGCACGCCCGACTCCTCGGCCAGCTCGTCGATGCGCCCGTCCAGGAGCTCGGGGAGCCGGTCGACGCCGTCGACGAGGACCGCACGCTCCCACGACAGATGGTTCAAGCCGACGTGCTCGAGCTGCACCCGCTCGGGGGCGACGCGGAACACGTCGGCGAAGCTCCGCTGCAGGTTGATCGCGACGTTGCACAGACCGAGCGCCCGGTGGCCCGCGTCGAGCAGCGCCTGCGTGATCAGTCCGGTCGGATTGGTGAAGTCCACGAACCACGCCCCCGGCGCGGCGCGACGCGCGGTCTCCTCGGCAAGCTCGAGCACCACCGGGACCGTTCGGAGCGCCTTCGCGAATCCGCCGGGCCCCGTGGTCTCCTGGCCGATGCACCCGAACTGGACGGGGAGCGTCTCGTCCAGGTAGCGCGCCTGCTGGCCGCCCACGCGAAGCTGGACGATGACGAAGTCCGCGCCCTGTAACGCCTCGTCCCGCCGCTCGGTGAGCACGAGCGAACCGCCCCAGCCGATCCGGCGAAGCATCCGGCCGGCGAGTCCACCGACGACGTCGAGCCGTTCGCGATCGACATCCAGGAGTACGAGCTCGTCGACGGGGAGGCGGTCCTGCCGGCTCGCGAACCCCTCGACGAGCTCGGGCGTGTAGGTGCTCCCACCCCCGACCACGGCGATCTTCACGCCCATCGCGCGGGCATCGTACACTCCCGACCGTGAAATGGTTAGGAAAGTTTCCTGACCCATTCATCGGGGAGATCGCCGGGCAGCCGGATGCCCTGCGCCGGGCTGCGGCGGGCCTCGCCGCTCAACGGCCCGCCCTGATCGAGATCGCGGATGCCGCGAGGGCCAGGTCGATCGCGTTCACCGGGATGGGCAGCTCCTACGATGCGTGCTACCCCGTCGTCACCGGCCTGGCCCGCGCCGGTCTGATCGCGGTCATGGTGGACGCGTCGGAGCTCCTGCATTTTCGCCGCGCCATGCTCGACGCCACGACGCTGGTGGTCGCGGTCAGTCAGTCGGGTGAGAGCGCGGAGGTCGTTCGCCTCGCGCGAGCGCTGGCAGAGCTGCCCCGCCCCCCGTTCCTCGTCGCGGTCACGAACGGGCGGACGAACACGCTCGCGCGTGAGGCTGCTGTGGTCCTCGACACCGGGGCGGGCGCCGAGACCGGACCCTCGACGATGACCTTCGCCGCGTCGCTCGTCTGTCTGGCGGCGCTCGGCGGAGCCCTCGCCGGCGAAGACCCCGACCGCGTGATCGAGCGGGTGCGTGAAGAGGCGGAGCGCACGGCGCGAACGATCGAGGGCCTCCTCGAGGACGAGGAGCTCCCGGCCCGGCTCGCCGACCTGCTGGGTGAACGGCGAAGCGCGGTGATCCTCGGCCGCGGTCCGGCCCGAGCGGCGGCCGAGATGGGCGCGCTCACCCTCAAGGAGGCCGCCGGGATGGCGATCGAGTCGTTGCAGACGGCGCAGTTCCGTCACGGTCCACTCGAGCTGGCGGGCCCCGATCTCGCCGCGGTGGTGATCGCCACGGAACCCGAGACGTACGACCTGGATGTGGGCCTCGCCGAGGAACTGGTGGCTGCGGGGAGCGCAGTGCTGGTCGTCACGGCGGGCGATCACGGCACCGGGCGCTCGCTGCGCGGCGGGGCGCTCCGGGTGGACATCGGCGACCTCGGTGGGCCGGTCGCCCCGGCTGCATCGAACGTGCCGGCGCAGCTGCTGGCTTGGTGCCTGGCGGCCCGCCGAGGACGCCGCCCTGGGACCTACGAGCGAGCTTCGAAGGTGACCACCGTTGAGTGATCCGGACGCCGCCTTGACGCCGGGTGGCGGGCATGCCGAGACTCTCGGCCGAGATCGAAGGAGCGGATGATGGCGAAGATCGTGCTGGACGGAGTCACGAAGACGTTCGGCAACGAAGTGATCGCGGTCGACGACGTCTCGCTCGAGATCGGCGACGGCGAGTTCATGGTCCTCGTCGGCCCGTCGGGCTGCGGGAAGTCGACGATCCTGCGTATCCTCGCCGGCCTGGAAGACGTCACCGCCGGCGAGATCTACATCGGCGACCGTCAGGTGACCGACCTCCCGCCGAAGGAACGCGACATCGCGATGGTCTTCCAGAACTACGCGCTCTATCCGCACATGTCGGTCGAACAGAACATCGGCTTCGGCCTCCGGCTGTCGAAGACCCCGAAGACCGAGCTCCGCCAGCGTGTTCGCGAGGTTGCGAAGATCCTGGGCCTGGAACCACTGCTCCATCGCAAGCCCGCCGAGCTGTCCGGCGGACAACGCCAACGGGTCGCGATGGGTCGCGCGATGGTCCGGGAGCCGCAGGGATTCCTGATGGACGAGCCTCTGTCGAACCTCGACGCGAAGCTCCGCGTGCAGATGCGAGCGGAACTGGCTCGGCTGCACGATCGCCTGAACACGACGACCGTCTACGTCACCCACGACCAGGTGGAGGCCATGACGCTCGGTGAACGCGTAGCCGTGCTTCGCGACGGCGTCCTGCAGCAGGTCGACACGCCGCAGAACCTCTACCGGGACCCGGCCAACCTGTTCGTGGCGGCGTTCATCGGATCCCCGCCGATGAACCTCATCGAGGCGACCGTGGGTCCGGGCACGCTCTCGTTCGCCGGCTTCGAGCTGCCGATCGCGAACGGCGTCGATCTCTCCGCGTTCGAGGGTCGCACGCTGATCCTCGGGATCCGACCGCCCGACTTCGAGGACGCGGAGGTCTGGAAGGACGAGCGGCGGCCGACGATCGAGGTGACCGCGGAGGTCACCGAGGAGCTCGGCTCGGAGGTGCACGTCATCTTCCCCGTCGACGCGCCCCCGGTCCTGACCGAGGACATCATCGCCGCCGCGAGCGACGAGGAGGAGGACGCGGTCCAGATGATGACCGAGATCCACGAGCGGGCGCGGTTCTGCGCCCGGGTCGACGCGCGCAGCCGCGTGCGACCGGGGGCCCGCGCGCGCCTGTCGGTCGATCCCACGCGGTTCCACTACTTCGATCCCGCCACGGGCTTGGCGATCGAAGCCGTTCACGCGACCCCGGCGCGAGTCTGATCCGCCCGTTCGATCGGAGGAGCGGCCGCGATCGGCGCTCCGCGCGGCCTAGACTCGCTCCTCGTGGATGACTACGAGCTCGAAGAGCGAGCCCCGACGGTGGACGAGTTCCGGCGGCTACGCGGTCCGGCAGGCGGAGGCGAGATGAGCGCCGAGGGACTCGCCGCCGGGCTCGCGAGCGCTCTCTACTCGTGCGTCCTCCTGCATGACGGCGACGTGGTCGCCTGCGGGCGCGTCATCGGCGACGGCGGCATGCACTTCTACGTGCAGGACGTGATCGTGCTCCCGGAGTACCACGGCCGCGGCCTCGGGGTGAAGGTCATGGATGCCGTGGTCGCGTATCTCCAGCGGGTCGCGCGACCGGGCGCATTCGTCGGTCTCATGGATGCCGACAACGCCGAGGGCTTCTACGAGCGGTACGGATTCCAGCGGCGCCAGGACCAGCCGGGGATGTTCCGGGTCTGGTGAGCGGTGAGCTGCGCACTTGTCGTTCGTCCGACTCGCGGACAGGTTTGGTCCCCTCGTGAGAAAACCGCTGGCGATCGCCGCTGCCCTCATCGCGCTCCTCGCGATGACGTGGGAGGCCACGCCGGTCGAGCCTCGGGACCGCCCGGCGCTGCAGCCGTCCGGCGTCGAGCCCTCGGGCCCGCGCGGTCGCTTCGTGATCGGTGCGGCCGGCGATATCGCCTGCCCGTCGGATCCGAACGGCCCGGGTTCGCCCGGGGCATGTCAATACGACGACACGGCGGACCTGATCGTCGGCACCGGCCTCGATCAGATCCTTCCGCTCGGGGACAACCAGTACGACGTCGGCGCCTTCGCCGCGTTCATGGCGTACTTCGATCCCACCTGGGGGCGGGAGTTCGAGCACATGAGCCCCGTCCCGGGCAACCACGAGCATGGGCAGGACGCTTCGTCCCGCCCGAGCGGCTACTTCCGGTACTTCGGCGATCGCGTGAAAGGCCCCCACCGTCTCGGCTACTACTCCTACGACCTCGGCGGGTGCCCGGAGGCACCGTGCTGGCACCTCGTCGCCCTGGACTCGATGCTCTGCTTCGCGCCCGGCGGCTGCGGACCGGCGACGGACCCGGCAGATCCCGGCCCTGGCAACCGCATGTACCGATGGCTCCAGCGCGACCTCGAGAAGCATCCGGACTCGACGTATCCGTGCACCCTCGCCTACTGGCACCATCCGCGGTTCTCGTTCTCGACCGGCAGCGGCGACACGGCCGCCGTGGGACCGCTCTGGGACCTCCTGTACGAAGCGGGTGCGGATGTCGTGCTGAACGGCCACTCGCACAACTACCAGCGCTGGCGGCAGCAGGATCCGGACGGGAACCCGGATCCCGAACGCGGGATCCGCGAGTTTGTCGTCGGCACCGGCGGCGCGAGGCTGTACGCGATCCTCGGCGGCGACTGGCCGGCGAACCTGGTCGTGGCGCAGTCGGATTCGTTCGGGATCCTTCGCATCGCGCTGAAGGCCGAGCGCTATCGCTGGGCGTGGGTGACCGCGGCCGGACAACCGAGGTTCGAAGACGCCCCCGACCACGGCGTCGCCTGCGTTCGGACCACGCCCTGATCGGTAGGCGCCGGCCCGACCACGAGAACGGATCCGCTCGGCTTCCCAGGCTTCATCGGGCGACGTACAATCGCGCCGTGAAATCGTTAGGAAAGTTTCCTGACGCTCTCTGACGGAGCCGACTGACCCGATGCGCGTGGCCCTCACCTTCGACGCGGAACACCCGGACAGACCCGCGCACGCCGACGGGAACGCCGAGCGGATCCTCGACCTGCTCGGCCGGTCGCGCGTCCGTGCCACCTTCTTCGTGCAGTCGCGATGGGCCGAGGCGAACCCGGCGACCGCCAGGAGGATCGCGAACGACGGACATCTCGTCGGGAACCACTCCACGTTCCACGCGCGGATGACGCTGTTCTCCGACGACGGCCTTCGAACCGACGTGCGGGAGGCGGGTGCGATGATCGCCCGGATCGCCGGCGTGGATCCGCTCCCGTGGTTCCGTTGTCCGTTCGGCGACGGCCGGGACGATGCACGGGTCCTGCGGATCCTCGGAGAGCTCGGCTACCGCAACGTGCACTGGCATGTCGAGCCGTTCGACTGGGAACCGGAGCGCAGCCCGGACGAGGTGGCGCGCGGAACCATCGAGGGATCCCTTGCTCACGGTGACGGAGCCGTCGTCCTCCTGCACACCTGGCCGGACAGCACGGCTCGGGGACTGGACGGCGCGATCGCCGGCCTGCAGCGATCGGGCGCATCGTTCGTCACGGTGGACGAGCTGGCGGCGCTGCCATGAAGAGAGCGGCGGTGCTCGCGTTCGACGGCGGCGGCTCGAAGATCGACGCCGTGGCGGTCGCCAGAGACGGCAGCGTCCTCGGATCGGTGCGCGTCCCCCCGGGGGGGAGCGACGGCCGCGAGCCTCGATTGCGAACCGGGCTGACCGCAGCGGTCGAAGCCATCTCGAAGGCCGCAGGGCTGGACGCTTCGCGAGGTCCACTGGCGTCGGTCGGAGTGTTCTGCATCGCCGGCGCCGACCTGCCTGCCGACGACCGCAGGATCACGCGTTGGCTCTCGCGGCAAGGCTGGACCGCGGAGACGGTGCTCCGCAACGACACGTTCGCCGTGATGCGGGCGGGGACCGACCGCACGTGGGGTATCGGCGTCGTGTGCGGCTACGGGACGAACTGCTCCGCCGTCGCGCCCGACGGGCGGACGTTCCGACTGCCCGCGCTGGGTTGGATCGCGGGCGACTGGGGGGGAGGCTCGGACATCGGCGAGTCCGCCGTGTGGCACGCGATCCGCTCGGAGGACGGACGGGGTGAACGCACGGTGCTCGCCTCCACGGTGCCGGCCTACTTCGACCTGCGCCGGCCGCATCAGCTCATGGAAGCGATGTACTTCGGCCGCTTGGACGAGGGTCGGGTCGCCGAGCTGCCACCTCTCGTGTTCGGCGCCGCCGCGGACGGCGACGCCGTCGCGCGTTCGATCGTCGACCGCCAAGCAGACGAGGTCGTCGCGATGGCGGGCGCGGCGATCAAGCGTCTGCGCATGGCGAAGCTCGACGTGCACGTCGTACTCGGCGGCGGGATCTTCCGGAACGGGTTCGCGCCGTTCTTCACCCGGATCGAGCAGGGCGTCCGGCAGATCGCGCCCGCCGCGACCGTGACCGTGCTCACCGCCCCGCCCGTGATCGGTGCGGCGCTCTTGGGCCTCGATCATCACGCCTCCTCGAGACGGGCGAAGGAACGCGTCCGCGAGGCGTTGCTGGGGACGCCGCCGTTGCTCATCGAGCCGTAGACTCGGTGGGATGAGGTCGCTCGAGGGGTTCACCGATCCGTTCCTCGCCGAGATCGCGGGGCAGCCGGACGCGCTCCGCCGTGCGGCCGCGGCGCTCGTGGACCAGCGCGACGAGCTCGACCGGGTCCGCGAGGCGGCCGCAGCCTCCCACACGATCGTCTTCACCGGGATGGGAAGCTCGTACGACGCGTGCTACCCGGCCGTCAACGATCTTGCCGGGCGCGGTGTCGCGGCGTTGCTCGTGGACACCGCCGAGCTCCTGCATTTCCGCCGTCCGATCCTGAACGCCCGGACGCTCACCGTCATCGTCAGCCAGTCGGGCGAGAGCGCCGAGATCGTCAAGCTCGCGAACGAGATCGCGAAGCAACGGAACCGTCCCTTCCTCATCTCGATCACGAACGGCTTGGACAACGACCTGGCCCGCCGCTCTGACGTGACGCTCGATACGTGGGCGGGGCGAGAGGGCGGACCGTCCACGATGACGTTCGCGGGCGCGATGGCCACCTTGTCGGGGATCGCCCGACTGCTCGCCGGGGACAGCGTCGAGACCGCCATCGATCGGACGCGGACCGCTGCCGAGGGGGCCGCGCTCTCCGCCGAGCGGCTGCTAGAGGATCCGGAAGCGCTCGCGGTCGATCTGGAGGAGTGGCACGGCGGACGTGAGGTGATGGTCCTGATCGGCCGCGGACCGGCTCGAGCCGCGACGGAGATGGGGGCCCTGGTCCTGAAGGAATCCGGCGTGATGGCCGAGTCGTTCGAGGCGGGTGCGTTCCGGCACGGGCCTCTCGAGCTGGCGGGGCCCGCGATGACGGCGATCGTGATGGCGACCGAGCCCGAGACCCGCCGCCTGGACCTCGGCCTGGCCGCCGATCTCGTCGATACCGGCGCGAACGTCCTCGTCGTGACGCCCGATGGCGAAGCCCCGAAGGGAGCGCGGCCCGTCGAGACCGGATACCTGGACCGGGCCTTGATCTCGGCCGTATCGATCCTGCCGGTGCAGCTGTTGGCGTGGAAGCTCGCGCAGACGCGCGGCCGGACGCCGGGGCAGTACACGCGCGCCTCGAAGATCACCACGCGGGAGTAACGAGAGCCGGAGCTCAGACCTGCTTCGCCGGCACCGCCGGTCCGAGCGGGAGCCAGGCGTCGACGGTCGTTCCGCGACCCGGCTCGCTGTCGATGCGGCACTGCCCGCCGGCGAGCTCCGCCCGCTCGACCATCGTGGGCAGACCGATGTGACCGCGGTCCGGCGCCCGGGCGGACCTGTCGAAACCGACGCCGTCGTCGACGACCCGTAGGCGGATGCCCCCCTCCTCCGACACCACGGAGACGGTCACGCGCGCCGCGCCGGAATGTTTCCGCGCGTTCGTCAGCGCTTCCTGGGCGATGCGGTACAGGAGACCACGGATGTCTGAAGCGGGCTCGCCGGTGAGCTGGTCCTCGACGAGGATCTCCGGTCCCTCGCGACCCGACGCATAGGCGCGGAGCGCTGCGACGAGGCCCTCCCGGTCGAGCGAGGGCGGCCGCAGCTCGAACAGCAGATGACGCAGCCGCTCGACCGCCTGTGCCAGCGTCGCTTGCAGCGCCTCCACCTCGGCGCGGAGCTCCGGGTCCGAGATCTGCCGCGCGAGTCGCTGGGCGCGAAGGTCGGCGGCGGTGATCACCTGGATCGGGTCGTCGTGGATGTCGGCCGCGATCCGGCGGCGCTCCTCCTCCTGCGCGTCCTCGAGCCGCATGAGCAGCCGGTGACGGTCCTGCATCGTGCGGCGCAGGATGTCCATGTGCCGATGCAGCTGCTCCTCGGCGCGTTTGGTCTCGGTGACGTCGTACATGATCCCGCGCCAGAACAGCGGCGCACCCCCGTCGTCGCGCACGAGCACGGCCTCGTCGCGGATCCATACCTCCTTGTCGTCGGAGGTGAACAGCCGGTACTCGCTGGAGAACGGTTCCCCCGTGCGATTCGACTCCTGGTGTTCGATCATGACGCGCTCGCGGTCGTCCTGGTGCATGCGATCGATCCACATGCTCGGGTCCTTGCGCCACGTGTCTTCATCGATGCCGAGGATGTCCTCGATCTGCGGGCTCGTGTAGACGTTCGTCGACAGGTCGTCCACGGCATCGATGTAGAGCACGGCCGGGATCCCCTCGACGAGGTGTCGGTACGTCTCGTGGGCCTCACGCAGGCTCCGAATGAACTCGGGCGTGAGCGGGATCGTGCTCACAGCTTGTACCCGAACCGGCGCAGCAACTCCTTGCGTTCGGCCTCGTCCTCGTCGGTCTCGACGCCCTTGGGCGAGCTCCCGTCGATCACGCCGAGCACGCCACGCCCCTGCTCGGACTCGCCGACCACGACCTCCAGCGGGTTCGCGGTGGCGCAGAAGATCCGGCAGACCTCGGGGACGGCCTTGATCGCGTTCAGGACGCTGATCGGGAACGCGTCGCGCATCGCGACGACGAACACGTGGCCGGCTCCGATCGCCTCTGCGCCTCGAACCGCGACGTCCACGAGCGCCGCGTCGTTGCCGCTGCGACGCACCAGACAAGGTCCGCTCGCCTCGTTGAAGGCGATCCCGAACTTCATCCCCGGCACGTGCACGCATGCCTCATGCAGATCCTCGACGGTCTTGATGAAGTGCGACTGGCCCACGACGACGTTGAGATCGTCCGGCTTGTCGATCCGCACGGTGGTGATGTCCACTCGTGCAACCTCCTGCCCTGGTGTCAGACGGCGTCGAGCCTGGACACTAGACCGCCCAGGAGGGTGATACGAGGAACCACCGAGGTCAGATCGATCCATTCCTTCGGCGCGTGATCGTCGCCGCCGATGGGACCGAGCCCGTCGAGCGTCGGCGCGCCCGCCGCGGAGGTGGTGTTCGCATCCGAAGCACCGCCGGTCGACGCATCGGCGAGCTCGAACCCGATCTCGCGCGCGACGTCGGCTGCGATGGCGGCGAGCTTGGCTCCGCCTTCCTTCTTCTCCATAGGGCGATGCCACTTGCCGCCGGTAACACGCGCCTCGATATCGGGGACGGTGTGCGCGTTGGCGATACGTTCGACCTCGGCCTCGGCGGCCACGAGGTGCTCCTCGTTCGGCGAGCGCACGTCGACGTGGATCTCGCAGCGCTCGGCGACGACGTTCGGACGGGTGCCCCCGTGCACCACACCTACGTTCACGGTGACGCCGGGCCAGCGCCCGTTCAGCCCCTGGAGCGCCACGGTCTTGTGCGCGGCCTCCAGGATGGAGCTCCTCCCGCGCTCGGGTTCGACGCCGGCGTGCGAGGCGCGCCCGAGGATCTCGATCCGGTAGTCGCTCACGCCCTTGCGGGCGCTCACGATGTCGCCGTTCTCCCGAGCCCCCTCCAGGACGAGCGCCACATCCGCTCCGGCCGCCTCGGCCCTGATCAGCTCTCGCGACCACGGCGAGCCGATCTCCTCGTCGGGGTTGCAGAGGTAGGTGATGCGCCCGAACCCGTCGAACCCGGCCTCCTGCAGGGCCTCGATCGCGAAGAACCCGGTGAGGAGCCCGCCCTTCATGTCGGAGACGCCGGGGCCGAGCGCCCGGTCTCCCTCGATCCGGAACGGCCGCTCCGCGACGGTCCCGGGATCGAAGACAGTGTCCATGTGACCCACCATCAGGACGCGTGGGCCGCCGGAACCTTCCAACCGCCCGACGACGAGGTCGCCGAGCGGCGCCTCGCCTTCGGCGGGCTCGTGGATCATCCGTTCGACCTTCCATCCACCAGACTCGAACCGCAACTGGCAGAGGTCGGCGACCTCGTTCACGCCGTCAGGCGTGAACGATCCGCAGTCGACGTTCACCATCTGCTCCAGAGCGAGGAGGAAGTCGTCGTAGCGGCGCGCGGCGATGGCTTGAAGCGTCTTCGCGTTCATCCGGCGCAGTATATGGAGTCCCAAGCCCCGGCTTACGTGCTCGTGGCCCGCCAGATCCGCGCGTCCTCCACGTCTCCCTCGTTCGTCACCCCGAACCCGAGCATCGCGATCCCGCCGGCCCCGAACACGACGAGCGCTCTCAGGCTCTGGTTCCCCGGTCCTCCGAGCACGGAGGCCGAAGGAGAGAGAGGGCCCGGCGCCCGCCACGTCACGCCGTCGATCGACGTCCACACACCGCCGTCGGTATCCGTACCGTCGGGGCTCTCCTGGGTCCCGACGGCGACGACCTGCCCTCGATACATCGTGGCGGCTCGCATCGCCTGTGGCCCTTGACCGTCGAACCGGCCCCCCGCCAGTGGCAGTCGTTCCCACGAGATGCCGTCGTCGGACGTCCACACGGCCGCGTCGGACGCCGACGAGAACTCCGTGTCACAGCGGTCCGTGGCATCCTCGCAGCCCACGGCGATCAGTGGAACCCGGCCACCTCCCGTGACGTCCAGCATGGTCTGGAACCCTGGCTCCTCGAGCGATGTTGCGGCGACCCGCGTCCAGCTGCCGTCGGCGTACACCCACACCGCGCCATCGGTCTCTCCGAGCTCGCTCGTGAACCCGACGGCGAATAGCCGGTCGTCGACGACGTGCGCCGCGTACATCTCTTGCTGGCCCTGCGCCACGAAGGCCGACGCGTCCATCCGTTCCCATGCGATCCCGTCATTCGAGACCCAGGCGGCCGCGTCGTCCTGGAGGCGAGCCCCGCTCGAGCCCACGGCGATCAACTCCGAGCCGAGGATCCCGAGGTCCCGGATCAGCTGGACCCCGCCCCCCGCGAACTTGCCCAATGTCGAACGGTTCCAGGTCAGGCCTTGATCCGGAGAGGTCCAGACGGCCGCGTCGCCGGCGCTCCATCCGGCGGCGACGAGGAGGTCCTCAAACTCCGTCACGGCGATCATCCGTTGGTGCGTAGCCTCCCCGAACGACGGAGAGCGCACCGGTACCCACTTCTTGCCGTTCTCCGAGCGCCAGACCGCCGCCAGCTCTTCGGTAACCGCGTCCCCTCGGGCGGCGTGGCCGACGGCGATCGCAACACCGTCCGCCGTAACCAGGGCGTCGAGGATCGCCTGCTTCCCGCTGCCTCCGAAAACCGCTGAGATCGGGTAAGCCGGGCTCCACGAGAGTGCGAGCGGCCGTGTCCCGTCGGGTCCTTCGGGCCCATCCACGCCCGGTGTGACGGGACCGGTGGGTGAAGTGATCCCGTCGCCGCCGGGGGCACCACCCTCGGGGTCGCCGCGCTCCCGAGGCACGACGAGTGCGAGAACGACGAGCGCCACGACTGTGACGGCAGCGACCACGATCGATGCGATTCGGCGACGCCGTCGTCCCAGCTCTCCCTGCGCCGGTTCGATCCGATCCTCGGTCGGACTCTTCCCTGCCGGGGGAGGGCTCGTCTCGACCGCGGGCGTAGGCAGGACAACCGTCGGTGCCCATGGTGATCCCGCGGTGAGCAGTTCGATCCGTGCCGCCTCAACCAGCCCGCTGCACGTGTCGTATCGCTCCCCTTTGTCTTTGGCGAGGGCCTTCGCCACGACCGCGTCCACACCCGCTGCTCGCTCGCCGCCGTTGGATAACGACGGTGGCGGGTCGTGGAGGTGGCTGTAGATGGTCGCGACCTCGGTCTGGCCGGGGAAAGGGACGCGGCCTGATAGGCATCGGTACATCACGCATCCGAGCGAGTACACGTCCGTGCGTCCGTCGATCGGCTGGCCCGTGATCTGCTCAGGCGCCACGTAGTCAACGGTTCCAACGAACTCGCCCGTCCGGGTCAGGCCGTTTCGAGTCGTCGTTCGCTTGGAGATCCCGAAGTCCGACAGGTATGCCCGCTCGAACCCCCTGATCGCCGGCGCCGCGTCGACGAGGATGTTCCCGGGTTTGACGTCGCGGTGCACGAGCCCCGCGGCATGCGCCGTGTCGAGCGCGTCCGCGACCTGAGACAGGATCGAGATCGCTCGGGACGGCTCGAGCGCCTTCTCCTCCCGCAGGATCTTTCCGAGGTCGCTTCCCTCGACGTACCGCATCGAGATGAAAAGGCTGCCATCCACCTCGCCGGCGTCGTAGACGGTGACGATATTCGCATGGTCGAGACCGGCGGCGATCCGTGACTCGCGGATGAAGCGCTCCCGGAACGCGCCGTCGTCGGCGAGGTGCGGCGCGAGCACCTTCAGGGCGACCTTGCGCCCGAGGCGCAGATGCTCGGCGAGGTAGACGACGCTCGCGCCACCCCGACCGATGATCGCCTCGACCCGATGGCCAGCGAACTCAGCACCGATCGTCGGGTCCATCCTGGGGAGTTGTAACACCCGGCAACGGGTGGCGAACAGGGCTGGTCCGGACCCAGTTGACCACCCCCAGCCCGGCGCCGCAGGATGTGCTCCCCGGCAACGGAGCCAGCCGTGATCTTCGGCAGGGAGGCGGAGCTCGAGGCCGTCGACAGCTTCTTGCTCGACGCCCCAACCGGCCCGTCGGCGCTCGTCCTGGACGGCGAGCCCGGCATCGGCAAGTCCTTGCTATGGAACGAGGGTGTCGAGCTCGCCCGTGGCCGCGGATATGCGGTGCTCACCTGCCGGCCGACGGGCGCAGACATCGAGCTCACTCTCATCGGCCTCGGCGACCTCTTGCGAGGGCTCCCCGAGGCCGCCTTCGTGGATGTCCCGGCTCCGCAGCGGGAGGCGCTCGAGATCTCACTGCTGCGAAGGCAGCGTGGTGAGCGAAGGCCAGATCCTCGGGCGGTTTCGGTTGCCACCCTAGGTGTCGTCCAGGTACTCGCCCGCGAGACCCCGGTCGTGGTCGCCGTCGACGACGTGCAGTGGCTCGACGGCGCCACGGCCCGCGTGCTGGCCTTCGTCATCCGCCGGCTGTCGGAGGCCCAAGTGGGCTTCCTCCTGGCCCAGACGAACCTCGACGGGCCTCCTCCTCTCGGCATCGGCGATGCGCTGCCTCCGAACCGGGTGCGCCACCTCCTCATGTCCCCTTTGGGTGCCGAAACCCTCGCCGCCCTCGTCCGCGAGCGGCTCGGGTCCACCATCTCGCTTCCGGAAGCCCGGCGGCTGAAAGAGGTGTCAGGAGGCAACCCGTTCTTCGCGCTCGAGATCGCCCGAGCGGCCGCACGCGGGGACGAAGGGGTGACCGGCCAGACGCTCCCGATCCCGAAGAGCCTGCGAGAGGACCTCGTCACGCAGCGCCTCAGTACCTTGCCGAGGGCCAGTCAGGACCTTCTCCTCATCACAGCCGCGGTCAGCCGCCCGACGCTCGACCTGCTCCGGGCAGCCGGGACGGGTCCACGCGTCGATGCTTCGCTCCAGGCGGCGATCGACGCGGGGATCGTCATCGTCACGGGTCGCGACGTGCGATTCGTTCATCCGATCTATCGGTCCGCGATCTACGCGCACGCGTCCAGGACCCGCCGTCACGGCGTCCATCGCCGTCTTGCGGGGCTCTCGGCCGATCCGGAGGAGCGCGCCCGACATCTTGCCCTGTCGGCCGAGGAAGCCGACGAGGAGACCGCCGCCGCTCTCGAAGACTCGGCCGCAACGGCTCGCGATCGTGGCGCCCCCCACGCGGCGGCCGAGCTTCTCGAACATGCGATCCGGCTGACGCCCGCCGATCCACGCGCCATGTCTCGCCGTCACCTCCAGGCGGCGAAGCACCTCTTCGTTGCCGGTGACCCCGAGGGAGCCCTCGCGCACGCCCGCGAGGCACTTCGGCACTCGGACGGGGGCGTGGGGCGAGCCCGGGCCCTCCGTTTTCGGGCATCGATCGACCTGGAGCGAGGGATGTTCGAGGACGCGCGGGGATCGCTGGACGAGGCCGCGGCGGAGGCTCTTGTGGACGACCGCGCCTCATCGAAGGTCGAGCGCGACCTGGCTCGTCTCGAGATGAGAAGCGGCGAGCTCGGTCTCGGCGAGCACCACGCACGCTCCGCCCTGGAACTCGCCGAGCGGTCGGGCTTCGCGAGCTTCATCCCGTCCGTCCGCGTGACCCTGGCCCGCATCGCCATGTTGCGCGGCGAACCCACGGACGCACTTCGCATCCCTCCCGGCCCTGGTGGGTCCGCGGACCCGAGGAACCTTCCGACCGAGCTCGTCGCGGCCGAAGCCGAAACCATCGCCGGTGATTACGAACGGGCGCGGGCGCGTCTGGAGTCGGTACGGGAGGTGGCCGTCGACCAGGGCGATGAACCGACCCGCCGAGCGGCGCTCCTGTGCCTCGCCGACGTCTCCATCCGCGGCGGCCACTGGAAACGGGCGGCCTCCTTAGCGGACGAGTCGCGGACGCTCGCCGGTCACCTGGGGATTGCAGACGGTCACGAACTAGGGCTCCTTGCGTACGCTGCAGCGGCCCGTGGGATGGTCGAGGAAGCACGCCACCATGCCGAACGCGGACTGGACCGATCACAGGACGATCGGATCGCCCTCCTCTGGAACCTCGGAGCCGTGGGACATCTGGAACTCTCGCTCGGGCAACCCACACTCGCGCTCCAAGTCCTGCGGAGGGCGGGCGGCATCGCGACGACGATGGGGCTCGGCGAGCCCGCCGCGCTCCCTTTCCTTTCCGACGAGGCCGAGGCGCTGATCGGGGCCGGCGAGCTCGGGGCAGCCGCTCGTCGCATCGAGTGGTTCGAGCGCCGCGGGGCCGACCTCGGTAGGAAGTCGGCCCTTGCTGCGGCCGGCCGATGTCGGGGTCGGCTCCTCGCCGAAACCGGGAAACTCTCAGACGCCCTCGGCGCGCTCGAGCGATCGATCGCGGTGTACGAGACGCTGCCGCTGCCGTTCGATCTCGCCCGCACGTTGCTCGCGCTTGGGACCGTCCGGCGTCGAGATCGTCAGAAGCGACCGGCTCGAGAGGCGCTCGATCGCGCTCTGGGACTCTTCCAAGAGCTCGAGGCGCCGATCTGGGCGGGGCAGGTCCGCGATGAGCTCTCGCGCGTGAGCGGCCGACGGGCGGCGCTCACCAAGCTCACCGACGCGGAGGATCGCGTCGTTCGTCTCGCCGCGTCGGGCCTCACGAATCGCGAGATCGCCCGCGCGCTCTTCATGAGCGTTCGAACCGTCGAGGGTCACCTCTCGCACGCGTACGCGAAACTCGGGCTCCGATCGAGAACCGAGCTCGCCGTCTTCCTTCAGCGCTCCGACTGACGAGCAAGCCTCCCCCTCCAGCGCTTCAAGCGACGGCCTCGACCGTTCAAACCCAGGTGATCCCACGGGTTCCACGCATCGTCCGCCTCCCTAGCGTCGCCATCGAGCCCGCGCATCGACGACAGGGAGGTGGAGACGGTGGATCGGAAAGGCATCGAGCGTCTCGTGGCGTTGATGGCGATCGCCACGTCGGTCTTCGCGATCGTCGGACCGGGCGCGGGACGAGAGCGTGAGGCCGTGGCCCAAACAGACCGGTCAGGTCCCGACCTCGTACTCATCGTCCTGGACGACGGCCGACGTGAACTGTTGCGGTACATGCCCAACGTGCGTCGGCACCTGATCCGGAAAGGGATCGAGTTCACGAACGGCTACGTCGTGAACCCGGTTTGCTGCCCCAGCCGGGCGAGCATCCTCACGGGTCTGTACTCCCATTCGACCGGCGTGTACACGAATCGGCGGCCCGACGGAGGCTTCGACGCCTTCCGAGACGGCTCGACGATCGCGACCTGGCTCCACGCGGCCGGGTATCGGACCGCGCTGATCGGCAAGTACCTGAACCAGTACGGGCCCGACGCGTACGTTCCACCTGGGTGGGACCGCTGGTTCGCCACGTTCCGCAACGGGGGGTATTTCGACTACGCCGCCGTGTCCGATGGAGAAGCGATGCACTTCGGGGAGGATCGAGGTGATTACGGCACCAGGGTACTTGCCTCGGAAGCCGTGTCGTTCATCCGCGAGACGGCCGCATCGGACCCTCTCTTCCTGTACCTGACCCCGCACGCACCACACGAGCCGGCGACGCCTGAGCGTCGCGATCGAGACAGCTTCGCAGGCCTCCCGGCCTGGCGTCCGCCGAGCTACGACGAACGAGACCTCTCCGACAAGCCCGCGCACATGCAGGATCAGCCCACGCTCGATGCACCCCAGCGGGCCGAGATCGACGCCTTCAGGATCCGACAGATCCAGGCCCTTCAGTCCGTCGATCGCATGGTCGGCAGGGTCGTCCGGGCTCTCCGTGAGACCGGCAGACTCGACGACACCCTCCTCGTCTTCACGTCCGACAACGGGATGTTCTGGGGCGAACACCGGCTGTTCGGCAAGAGCGAGATCTACGAGGAGGCAGTCGGCGTCCCGTTCGTGGTTCGTTACGACCCGATGATCGAGGAGGCACGGAGCGACGAGCACTTGGTCCTGAACATCGACTTCGCGCCGACCTTCGCTGAGCTCGCAGGCGTCGATCCGGAGGAGGTCGAAGGCCGAAGCCTCCTGCCGCTCCTGCGTGGGTCCGGCGAGCGCTGGCGGCATGCGTTCCTGATCGAGCACATGGGGAAGCACGAACGGTCGACGCCGACCTTCTGTGCGATCCACACGGCCCGGTACGTGCTCGTGCGCTTCGCAACCGGGGAGGAGGAGCTCTACGACCTCGTTCGCGACCCGTCCCAGATGACGAACCGAGCGGGCCGCCGCGGTTACCGCTCGATCGGCCGAGACCTCCGCTCGCAGCTCCGTGGTCTGTGCGATCCGGAGCCGCCGGGATTCTCGTTCTGATCTCGGACACGCGTGTGCACAGGTAGCATCCGCCGATGGCCGGACGAGGCGACCTGAACGGGTGGTGGCGGTTCGGTGTCCTCGTGCTCGGCGGCGTCGTACGCGTGCTGTTCCGGGTCCGCGTAACCGGCACGGAGCACGTGCCGATGCAGGGCCCGGGCATCGTCGCCTCGAACCACGTCAGCGTGCTCGACGGGATCGTGCTGGCGCTGGTCATCGCCCGGCGCCGGCGCCGGATGACGCGGTTCCTCACCGCGGCGGAGTTCTTCCGCAAGCCGTTCTACGCGTGGGCGCTTCGGCTGTACCGGCAGATCCCGATCCGGCGCGGGGAAGGCGACGATGGCGCGCTCGACGAGGCGGTGCGGACCGTTCGCGCGGGCGCGCTCGCGGGGATCTTCCCCGAGGGGAAGGTGAATCCTGCGCCCGAGGGGCCGCTGCAGCGAGGGCGCACCGGCATAGCGCGGATGTCGCTCGCGACCGGCGCGCCCGTGGTGCCGGTGGGGATCTGGGGGACGCAGCGGAGATGGCCGCGAGGCGGGATCCGCTGGGAACGGCCGTTCCGAACGACCATCGCCCTCGAGTTCGGAGAACCGGTCACGGGTGAAGGCGATCCGGATTCGCCACGGGACACGCTGCGTCTGACGGAGCTGGTCATGGAACGGATCGCCGATGGCGTCGGCCGCGCCCGAGCGAACGCCCGGTGATCACGCGACCCCGGCCTGGTTCCGTTCCAGCAGATCGCGAAGGAGGAAGGCGTCCTGTACCGCCGCCCCTCCGTGGTCGTTGTTGAAGAAAGCCCAGACGTCGCGGCCAGGAACCGCGGCGATCCGATCCGCCCATCGCCGGAGCTTGTCCCGCCGGTACCCAGGGCCGTCGCGGGTCCCCTGGTGGAAACGGATGTACGGTCCCCGGAACCCGGGCCGGTCGGCGAGCACGAACGCAGCCGGCCCCGTCCAGCAGCGAGAACACCTCGTCCCGGGTCCACGACGCGTCGCGGAACTCGAAGGCCGCTCGCATCGTTGCCGGTAACCAGGACACGAACTCGCGAAGCCGGGGGACATCGGCGGGGAACTGAGGCGGGAGTTGGAACAGCACGGGCCCAGCTTGTCGCCGAGCCCAGTCGCCCGGTCCCAGAACAGCTTCACGCCGTCCTCGGCGTCTTTGAGCCGTTTGATGTGCGTGAGGTACCGGGACGTTCCTCGTGGGCAACGAGAACGGACCCTCGGGATTCGTAGGTGAGCCTCCCGAAACCGCCAATAACGGGCCTCTGGAGGGCTCGATCGCGAAGAACCCGGTGAGGAGACCGCACCTTCATGTCCGAGACGCCGGGCACGAACGCGCGGCACCACTCGATCCGGAAGGGGCGCTACGACCGGTTCGAACACGGTGTCGATGTGCCCGATCATCAGATCGGCATCGAGCCCATGAAGTACGGACCCCGCCGACGGCGAGCCGGCGCTCGGCGACTTGTTGATGGGCGGCTCGAGGGATCCGGCGGACCCCGAGGGCTCGCCGGTCTTGAATCGCGCCTGACAGAAGTCAGCGATCTAGATCGCTCCTTCGGGGTGAACGAGCCGCAGTCGACGTTCACCATCCGCTCGAACGCGACGACGAAGTCCTGTAGCGTCCCGCCGCGATCTCTCGAAGCCGTTCGATCGACGATGTGGTCACCGTTCCGTCCAAGCTCGGGCAAGCTGTGCGCCGATCTCGGCGACAAGGGACGCAGCCCCGAGCGACGCGTACACATCGCGCGCGGTCTGCAAACACTCTGTGGCCTCCCTCGGACGGCCGAGCGCCAAGAGGCAGCGGCCGGCGCCGGCCAGCGCGTGCCCGTGCTCGAGCACCGAGGGGAAGGCCTCCCATCGCGCCGCAGCGTCCCCGTAACGCTCGACCGCCGACCCGTAGTCGCCCTCGATCTCGGCGAGGACGGCGAGGGCCGTGGCCATGCTGTTCGCGTCCCTCGTTAGGTGCTCCGTGCCTTGCTCGATCAGCGACCCGAGGAAATCGGCGGCACTTCCGGCAAGGCAGGCGCGCGAGGCCCAGTCGAGGAACCAGCTCCGGTAACCTGGGCGTTCACGCAGCAGTTCGTCGGTCTCGGCGGCGAGCGCCACGGCCCCCGTCACGTCGCCGCGAGTCAATCGGCTGAGAGCCGCAACGCGGAACACGGGCACAACCACCTGCGCGTCAGCGATATCGCGGGCCCGCGGGAGCAACTCTATGTCGACGACGTCCTCCGAGTCCAGAATCCCGCGGTGTAGCAACACGTCGCGTCGATAGATCTCCGTAAGCACCGAGAGCTGCGTGATCCATGCACCGCCGTTCCGTTCGAGGTCGCGCTCGAGGATGAGCTCTCCGACCTTGAGCAGCTCGTCCCACGCGCCGAGGTCATAACCAGCCCACATTCTTGACTCCATCCTTGCCCAGTCCGCGGTTTCGCTCACTCCGCGTCGGTCCGCGAGCTCGGCGCCTACTTCACACAGCTCCTGTCCCTTCGCCGGGCCTTCCGCGAACCACACCTCGTCCGCGAGATTCACGTACGCGGCGGCGGCGAAATAGGCTGGTGACCTTTCGAGCGCGATCCGAAGCCCTTCGCGGAGATCCTCGAAGCCAGCTGCGACATCACCCACCTCGATACGCGCCTGCCCGCGAAACTGCAGCACGACGGCGAGGTCGTGTTCCGAGCCGAACTCCCGGACCACCGGGAAGCCCTTCTCACTCCACGCAAGCGTCTCTGCGGCGTGCCCCGCTCGGCCGTGCGCACCGACAAGACGTGCTAACACGATTGCCAACTCCCGGCTCGGCGACCGGTCCTCCAAGATCCGGGCCGCCTCCTGCATCAGCTCGAACTGTCGAGTGGTCTCCCCGCGCGCCCATCCCGTTGACGCGAGCCAGGCAAGCGCCTCGGCCTCGCCAAGCACGTTGCCGACCGAGCGAGCCTCCTCGACGGCTTGGAGAAGCAGGTCATCGGACAGGTCGTCGGACAATTCGCTTAGTACCCGGCCAAGGGAGAGCAGTACGCGGTATCGGTCAGGGTCCCCTGGGCGAGTCAGCGGAAGCACGCGCTCGAAGTACGTCTTCGCCTTCCCAACGTCGAGACGGAAGGCCCGATCCGCAGCCAACATAAGGAAGCGCACAGCGAGCTTCTCGAGCTCGGTCACCTCCTCGCCCGCGGCACGCGCGAGCTCGAGCGCCTGCTCGATGTGATAAGCCAGCAGCTCGGCGCTGTCGGCGAGCCGTTCACCCGCGATCTTCTCGATCCAGACCGCAGCGGCCCGGTGTTTGGCGGCTCGCGACGCGCGCGGGATCTGGCCGTACGCGACGTCTCGGACGAGCAGATGCCAGAATGCGTACTCGGTCTCGCCCTCGATTGAAGGGCGGCGGGCCGGACGAAGGAGCTCCTTGCGCGCCAGCTCGTGGAGACCGTCGCGAACCTGCCGGGCGTCGATCCCGCCCATCTCGGCGAGCGCCCCCGCCCAGAAGACCTTGCCGATCACCGCAGCGTCCTGCAGCAACGCCTTGCGCTCGGGCGAGAGCGTGTCCAGGCGCGCGGCGATCAACGCCTGAACAGTCTCGGGAACGGGGATCTCCTCCTCGCCCGGGGTCAGGTCCCACGACGCGCCGCTGCGAGCCAGCACGCCGCGGTCCACGAGCATCCGGATGAACTCCTCGGCGAACAGCGGGTTCCCGCCCGCCCGAGCCAGCAGCGCCGTCTGGGTCTCGGCCGGTAAGACCGCCTGGTCGAGCAGCGCACCGATCAGCTGGGCGGTCTCATCCGGGGACAGCGGCGAGAGCGAGATCGCCGTGTGGTTGCGCTTGCCGCTGCCCCACGCTGGATCGCGCTCGTACAGCTCCGGCCGCGCGGTGCAGAGCACGAACAGCGGTACCCGGCTCGCCCAGCCTGCGAGGTGCTCGACGAAGGTGAGCATCGCGGCGTCGGCCCAGTGCATGTCCTCGATCACGAGGACGAACGGGTTCTGCGACGCGATCGACTCGAGGAAGCTCCGCCACGCCGTAAACGACTCCTCCCGCTCCGTCGCCTGAGCCTCGCCCAAACCGAGGAGCGGCTCCAGGCGCGACCGGATCCAGTCTCGTTCGCTCTCCTCGTCCACGACGGACGAGACGGCCATTTCGAGCTTGGCGGCGGCCCCCTCCGGCGTGTCGCTCTCCAAGATCCCGGCGTGCGACTTCACGACCTCGCCGAGCGCCCAGAACGTGATCCCCTCGCCGTAGGGCAGGCAGCGTCCCTGCCGCCAGTACACGATGTCCGGAAAGTCGTCGACGAATCGCTGGAACTCCCACACGAGCCGGCTCTTGCCGACGCCGGGTTCGCCGACGATGGTGACGAGCTGCACGGCCTCATCGCGCGTGACACGACCGAAGAGTTCCCGTAACAGGTTGAGCTCGTGGTCACGCCCGATCAGGGGGATCTGCGTACGTTGCTCGACGTCCACGCCGAACCTGCTGCGGGCACCGATCGCGCGCCAGACCGGAAGGGCCTGTTCCTTCCCTTTAACCGTGACGGGCTCGAGCTCCTCGTACTCGATCACACCGCGCGTCGCGCGGTACGTGAACTCGCCCACCACGACGCCTCCCACGCGCTCGATGGCTTGAAGCCGCGACGCGACGTTCACCACGTCGCCGGTGACGAACCCCTCGCCCGCCTCGGGGCGGGCACCCAGGGTGACGAGCGCCTCGCCGGTGTTCACGGCGGCGCGGATCGCAAGGTCCAGGCCCGGGCGTTCCTCGTTCAGCTCCTCGATCGCCTCGGCGATGTGGAGCGCGGCGCGGACGGCGCGCTCGGCGTCGTCCTCATGCGCGACCGGCGCGCCGAACACCGCCGTCACGGCGTCGCCGACGAACTTCTCGACGGTGCCGCCGAAGCGCTCGATCTCGCGCTTCAGCCGCTCGTGGTAAAGACGGAAGACCACCTTCACATCCTCGGGGTCGGGCTGGTCCGTCTTCGCGATGACTCCCACCAGGTCCACGAAAAGAACCGAGACGACCTTGCGCTCCTCCGTGATCGGCGAGGGTTCGGCCTTTGAGCCGGCCACCCGGAGGCGCGGACGGTCGCCCGCCTGCGACGGCGGCGCGGACTCCATGCCGGCGACGTGCGGAGTTTGCGCCTCGACAATGTGACCCGAGGTGACATGCGCACCAGCGGCTGGTGTGGATCTCACGTCAGTGATCTCCGAGACCGCCACCTTCAGTTCGATCCGTGCCGCCTCGATCAACGCGCTGCACGTGTCGTAGCGATCACGTTTGTCTTTTGCCAGCGCCGTGGCGACGACGCCCTCAAGCCCTTCGCTCGAGTCGACGAACGCCTCAAGCAAAGGCGGGGCATCATGCAGATGGCTGTAGATCGTCGCCACCTCCATCGGGCGCGGAAAGGGAACGCGTCCGGAGAGACACTGAAACAGGACGCAGCCGAGTGAGTAGACATCGGCACGCCCGTCAACCGACTCGCCCGTGATCTGCTCGGGCGCCACGTAGTCGACCGTGCCGACGAACTGACCCGTCCGCGTCAGCCCTCCGATCGTGGCGGTGCGCTTGGAGATCCCGAAGTCGGACAGGTAGGCCCGATCGAACCCCGCCGAGCCCACTGTTTCGACGAGGATGTTGCCGGGCTTGACGTCCCGATGCACGAGGCCCGCGGCGTGAGCCGTGTCGAGCGCGCTGGCTACCTGAGCCAAGATCGAAACCGCACGCGAAGGCTCCAACGCTTTCTCGGCTCCGAGGAGCTCTCCAAGGTCGCTCCCCTCGACGTAGCGCATCGAGATGTAGAGGCTGCCGTCGACCTCGCCGGCGTCGTACACCGTCACGATGTTCGGATGATCCAGGCCTGCCGCGATGCGCGACTCCCTGATGAACCGCTCTCGGAACGCTTCGTCGTCGGCCAGGTGCGGGGCGAGGACCTTCAAGGCCGCCTTTCGGCCGAGGCGCAGGTGCTCGGCCAGGTACACGATGCTGGCTCCGCCTCTGCCGATCACGGCCTCGATGCGATGGCCCGCGAACTCGGTCCCGATGCTCGAGTCCATCCTGTTGCGTGTTGTAGCACCAGAGATCGATGCCGAACAATCGCGCGATCTACGTGGCGGTGCCGCTCGCCCAACATCTCTCTAGGGCCTAGCCGAACCAGATCCTCGAACAGGTGAGCCTTCGGGCACGGCGAGGTGCCCGGGAGTGGTGCAATCGACGTCGGTCGAAACGGCTTACCGCGTCACATCGCTGCGACGGCGGAGATCAGGTTCGAGTCGCGGAGCTTGCGGAGCGCCTCGCGCTCGATGAGCCGGACGCGTTCCCCGGACAGACCGAGCACCTTGCCGGTCTCGCGCAGCGAGAGCGGCTGACCGTTCTCCAGGCCGTAGCGCAGCGCGACCACGTGCCGCTCGCGCTCGTCCAGCACACGGTCCACCGCGGTTCCGATCTCGTCGCGGAGCAGCGCGTCCTCAACCTCGTTGAACGGCGCGTCCGAGTCGACCTCCTCGATGAGGTCTCCGAGCTCGGTGTCCTCCCCGATGGGCGACTGCAGCGAGAGCGGCTCGCGACGCCCCATCTCGGTCAGGTCGTCGATCTCCTCGACGGTCGTGTCGAGCGCCTTCGCGAGCTCGTCCCGGCTGGGCTCGCGCCCCATCGTCTGGGCGAACTGGAACCGCGTCCGGTTGAGCTTGCGCAGCCGGTCGTGGATGTGAACGGGTAGGCGGATCGAGCGCGAACGGTCGGCGATCGCCCGGGTGATGCCCTGGCGGATCCACCACGTCGCGTAGGTCGAGAACTTGAAGCCGCGGCGCCAGTCGAAGAGCTCCACGGCGCGCATCAGGCCGATGTTCCCCTCCTGGATGAGGTCCAGCAGGGGAAGGCCCTGCCCCTGGTACTTGCGGGCCACGGATACGACAAGCCGGAGGTTGGCCATGATGAACCGCTGGCGCGCGGCCTCGGCCTTCCGGACCTCCTGGCGCGCCTTCATGATGGACTTCTCAGACCGCAGCCGGCCGGCCCGGAGGCGATCTTCGGCCTCCTTGCCGTGCTCGATGAGGATGGCAAGCTCGACCTCCTCCTCTTTGGTGAGGAGGGGTTCGCGCGCGGCGGCCTCGAGGTACAACCTCAGGTCGTCGGCGTCATCCGTGCCGAGCGGTCGTGCAGGTTCAGGCATCTATCCATCTCCTCCCCGGAGCCTCCCCGCCTGGGCGCGTTTCCACCAGGCGGAGGTCTTCGGGACCGTGCTTTCGTGGACAACCGGCCCGGGCATGAAGAAACTGGCCTCCCCCGGGCCTTCTGACGCATCGTAACTGCAGGTCAGCGCTCCTGTAAAGGTCTCGTTCGTGTCTCTTCCATGAAGACATCGTGAGCGCCACAGGTATTCCCTGTTCAGGGGGCGTTCGACGCCTCCTGACCGTCGGTTCGGTCGACTGGAAGCCCCGTCCCTGAGCCGAGCGTACGCGGAACGCGCTCAGAGGTTCATCTGACGGCCCGTCGGGGTTTGCGGCGCCGCCATCTCCATCGGGTCCAATCGAGTCGGCCGGACCGACCCGAGGCAAAGGAGACGGCCATGCCGGAGGAGATGACCCTCGAGCAGGAGATCGACCGGATCTTCGCCACCCTGGGCAACGCCGAGATCGTGACCGGGGCGGGCGCCCGGCCGATCGTGGCTGCCTGGACCCCGGAGCCCGAGGACCTGGAGCCCGAAGGGACCGACGGCGACACCAACGACTGGGACCAGGACTAGCCCCTCGGCGCCGAAGGCGACCCGGGCCGGCTCGCCGACCCGGGTCGTTTCACGAAACGCGGACGGAAAGGACCGGGGCGATCTCCCCCGCGACGCGTGACCACGTGGCGCCGGCGTCGGCCGAGCCGAACACCTCGCCGGAGGTCGCCCCGAAGTAGAGGCCGAGCGGGTCGCCGCCGTCGTGCGCGAAGGCTTGCCGCAGCACCGTCAGGTACCCCGCCGCGGGGAGGCCGTCCGTCCTCGCGGTCCAAGTCGCCCCAGCGTCCCGCGTCTCGTAGACGCAGACGCGGCCCTCCGCGGTCACGCGATCCACGTCGGCGTTCATCGGGATCACGTACGCCGAGTCGGGATCCGCCGGGTCGATCACGATCGGGAACCCGAAGTCGGCGGGCAAACCTTCGGCGATGCTCTCCCACGAGCGACCGGTGTCATCTGAGCGGTAGACGCCTCCGTGGAACTGCATGAACAGCCGCTCCGGCTTGAGCGGGGCGCGGTGCATGTTGTGGACGCACCGGCCGAGCGGCTGCGCCCGCGCCTCCTCGGGCATGTACCGCGGGACGATGCCGGCGTTGCCGACCTCCCACGTCTTACCTCCGTCCTCGGTGACCCAGACGCCGACGGCGGAGATGCCCACGGCGAGTCGGTCGGGATCGCCCGGCCAAGGGCAGATCGAATGGAGACAGAGGCCACCGGCGCCGGGCCCCCACTCCGGGCGGGTGGGCTGGTCCCAGAGGCCGCGGTTCAGTTCCCAGGTCATGCCGCCGTCGCGGCTCTCGAACAGCGCCGCGGGGTCGACCCCGGCGTACAGGAGGCCGTCTTGCTCGCCGGGCGCGATCACCCAGACGCGTTCGACGCTCGCATCCTCGCCCTCGGGGAACCGAGGTCCGTCGGTCTGTTCCCACTCACCGGTCGGGTCGTCGGTTACGAAGACTCGGGGGCCGAACTGACCATGGGTGACGCTCGCGTAGTACCGCCCGGTTCGTGCGTCGCGGATCGCGTACTCCACGGAGTTGCCGGCGAAGGCGCGCGCCGCGACCTCCATCGGCCCGCCGCTTGGCCCACGGAGGATGAAGAGGCCCTTCCGCGTTCCCACCAGGACCTCCGCGTCGCCCGAGCCACCCGACACGGCCCCGATGATCTCGAGCCGGTCGGCATCGGTGACGCCGGCGTCCCCGGCGACCCGCTCCCCGCCGAGGAACACCGCGACGTGCTGCCGAACCCTGCCCTGGTCGTCCAGAACCCAGCCGGCGAGTTTGGGGTGTTCGTCCTCGAGTCGGCGCAGGACGTCGCCGACGGTCTGCCCCGCCAGCTCCACCTCGCGTTGCCCGCCCGCGAGCTCTCGCAGCGGCGGACGGAGTCGTACGACTGCCATGGGCGGAAAGTGTAAGTCGTCGGCCCGGCGAGCGGGTTGGCATCATGAACCCGGGAGGTTCGGCGACGTGACGATCGAGGTACCCGAGAGCCGGTGGGCGGACCTGGTCGGACCGGTCCACTACGTGTCGTGGGACGGCCCGGAGGAACGCACCTTCGTCCTCGTCCACGGCCTGGGGGGCTCGCTCCTGTCCTGGCTCGCGGTCGGCCCGCGGCTCGCACGGCACGGCCGGGTGTTCGCGCTCGACCTCGCGGGCTTCGGCCGGACGCCTCGGGCGGGCCGCGGCAGCCGACTCTCGGACAACCGGAGGCTGGTCGCGCGCTTCATCGAGGAGGTCGCGGGCGGCGGACCGGTCGTGCTCTGCGCGAACTCCATGGGTGGGGCGATCTCGATGCTCCAGGCCGCGGTCGAGCCGGCATCGGTCGACGGACTGGTCCTTTCGAACTCGGTCTTCCCCTGGGTGCGCGGCGCGTACCCGGCGCCGGTGGTGATGGCGGGGTTCGGCCTCTACCAGCTCCCGCGGGTCGGCGATTGGGCTTCGCGCAAGCGCATGAACGGCCTCGACGCCGAGCGAGCGGTGCGGATCGGGTTCCGGATCATCGCCGCCGACCCGGACAGGATCGATCCGGACCTGGTGCGACTCCACGTCGAGCAGCTCCTCCGCCAACAGGAGAACGACGACGCCGGCCCGGCGTTCCTCGAAGCCGCGCGGTCCCTGATGGCGCTCGGTCGCCGCCGCAAGCTCGCGAGGTGGATCCTGGACTCCGTGAAGTGTCCGGTGCTCGTGATCCACGGACGCGAGGACCGGCTGGTTCCGCTCCGGTACGCGGAGAGCGCGCTCGCCGGCCACCCCGAGTGGGAGATGCGCCTGCTCCCCAAGGTCGGGCACGTCCCGCAGATGGAAGCGCCCGAGCGCTGGCTCTCCGCCGTCGAGGACTGGTTGGCGCGCCTCGAGCCGCGCTCCGGCTAGACGCCGGCTGCCTTGGCCACCTCGGCGAGAGACTCGTCCAGCGCGAGGGCGAGGGCGTCGACGTCCGGCATCCCGTCCCAGTCGCCGGTGAAGCCGAACGCCATCGTGCCCGCAAGGGACGTGCACGCGATCGACAGCGCGGAGTTCTCGCCGAGCGGCATCGAGGGGTAGCTCGCGACGAGTCGCGCACCGGCGAGGTACATCGGCTGTTGCGGGCCGGGGATGTTCGACACGACGAGGTTGAACCACGGGCCGCGGCTCGCGAGACGGGCCGCGGCGGCGAGGAGACCGCCCGGAGCGTAGGCGCCGAGACCGATGATCGCGTCGGCGCCCATCGCCATCATCGTGTCCTTCAGGTGTGCCGTCCCCTCGCGGACGCGCGCGAGGCGGCGCTTCGGCGACATCGCGCCGACCGGCAGGTCGACGAAGGCGGGGGCCACGCGGTTACCGAGAGGATCGTTGCCCGGTCCGCGAACCGAGACCGGCACCATGACCCGCAGGGTGCGTCCCCTGGTCGGCTCGCCACGCGCCTTCAGCACCCGGAAGAGCGCACCGCCGATGACCGTGAGGACGGCATCGTTCACCGTTCCGCCGAGCGCGTCCTTGATGTCCTTGAATCGCTGGACCGGAGCCTCGGTCATCCCGAACCGGCGGTTCGGTCCGATCTGGACGTCGAAGGGAGAGGATGGGCGCGTCCCCATACCGAAGATGCTGCGGATCCCCATCAGCACCGACCCCAAACCGAGCGCGGCGAGCGCCGGCGAGCTGCGGATGTTCTCGAGCGCGGTCGAGAACGCCTCGACCGGGTGCGCGGACAGCAGCGCGATCGCATCGCCGAGGAGCTCTTGCGGTGTGGGCTCGGGATCGGGTGTCCACGGCTCCGGCGCGGGCAGCTCGGGCGACTCGGGTGAGAGGTCGTAGAGCACCGCGGCGAGCACCATGCCGGAGATCCCGTCGATCATCGCGTGGTGCACCTTCAGCAACGTGGCCACGTGGCCGTCCTCGAGTCCCTCGATCACGTAGAACTCCCAGAGCGGCTTCGTCCGGTCGAGCGGCCGGGACAAGATCCGCTGGACCTGGTCGGCCAGCTCCCGGCGACCGCCCGGAGCCGGAAGCGCCGCGCGGCGCAGGTGGAAGTCGAGGTCGAATCCCGGGTCGTCGGCCCAAACCGGCAGGGCCAGGTCGAACGGGACCCGGAGCACCCGCTGGCGGAACCTCGGCGCGAGGTGCAACCGCGAAGCCATCACGCCGGCAACGTCCTCGAACCGCAGACGTTCGTCGGACCTCATCGACGGGTCGAGCACGGAAAGCCCCGCGACGTGCATGTGCATCGCAGGTCGTTCCAGGTACAGGAACGAGGCGTCGAGGGCGGTCAGGCGTTCGGTCGGCACACCCCACGGTATCGCGCGGCCCGGATCGCTCCACGGTTCGTGCGTGAACGGGTGCTACCCTCCGCGCCGATGCACCGACGCCTGCGCGCCTCGTGCGTCCTCGCGTTCCTCGCCCTCGTCTTCAGTCCACAAGCCCGGGCTTCTCCGAACGCGCACGTTCCCGTCGAGGCCGTCGTGACGGCCCGGTCCGCGCAGACCGGCGACGTCGGGCCGGGCCGGGAGATACCGCCCTCGCTTCCGGGCGAGACCGTCCTCGTGCCGCAGGACGCCGAGACGATCCAGGACGGCGTCGACGTGGCCGAGCCGGGCGGGCTCGTCCTCATCGCGCCCGGCGTGTATCACGAGGAGGTCGACGTCACCACCCCCTTCCTCACGATCCGGGGCCTGGACCGCAACGAGACCATCCTGGACGGCGGGTTCGAGCTGAACAACGCGATCCGGGTGAGCGAGGCCGACGGCGTCGCGATCGAGAACCTCACCGTGCGCAACTACCTGGAGAACGGCTTCCTCTGGTCCGGCGTCTTCGGATACCGGGGCTCCTACCTCACGGCCTACAACGACGGGGCTTACGGGCTCTTCGCGTACGACTCCGTCTACGGGCAGTTCGACCACTCGTATGCGAGCGGCCATCCGGACTCCGGCTTCTACATCGGGCAGTGCCAGCCCTGCCACGCCGTCGTCACCGACGTGCTCGCCGAGAACAACGCACTCGGCTACAGCGGAACGAACGCGGGGGGATCGCTGTTCGTCGTGAACTCGGAGTGGCGGGACAACCTGGCGGGGATCGTCCCGAACACCCTCGACCGCGAGGACCTGGCGCCGCAGCGCGACGCCGTGATCGCGGGGAACTGGGTCCACGACAACAACAACGTCGCGGCCCCGGTGGAGGCGCTCCAGTACCCATTGTTCGGGAACGGGATCGCCGTGACCGGCGGACGAGACAACCTGATCACGCAGAACCTCGTCGAGGACCACGTGAACTTCGGCATCGTGATCTTGTCCGGGCCCGACGAGAACCTCTGGCTGAGCGAGTCGAACCAGGTGCGCGACAACCTGGTCCGCAGCTCCGGGGATGCCGACCTCGCACTCGGAGCACCGGCGGCGGGCGGGGACTGCTTCAGCGGCAACGATTTCTCGACGAGCCTTCCGGCGGCGATCGAGTGGCGGAACGGGTGCGACTCGTTGCTCCGCCCGATGGCCGGTGGCTCGCTCGGCGTTTCGATCGGCCCGCTCACGCGGTTCCTCGAGGCGGACTCAGCCGCACTCGATGCCGGGGACTGGCGAACGCAGCCCGTCCCGCCCCCGCTCGAGATCATGCCGGGCGCGGCGCAGGCTCCGCCGGCGCCCGCGACACCACCATCGCCTGATGGAACGGGCGGGGCCGTTCCCCAGCGCATCCAGATCCGCGACGCCCGCACGCTCGACGTGCCGGCGTCCTCGAACGTCTCGCAGGAGGTCACCGTGCTCGGTTTCCCGCTCGCCACCGGTTGGTGGGGCATCCTGATCGGTCTCTACGCGTACGCGCTCCCGTTGATCCTGTACTCGGCGTGGATCTCGATCGCGCTCTGGGACCTCGTCCGGCAGGAGGCGGTGCCCAACGGTGTTCGGATCGCGTGGATGGCCGCCGTCATCGCCGTTCCGGTGCTCGGTCCCGTCGCCTACTACGTCTTCGGCCGGTCGCCGATCCAACGATCGTTACGGGTGATGCTCGTCGCCGGGGGGCTCGGGATCTACCTGGTCCTGGCCGCGATCGGGGTCGCGGTCGGCGCCTCGTAGCGACTCACCGCACGGTGATCGTGCCGACCATGTCGGGGTGGATCTCGCACCGGTAGGTGACCGGGCCGTTGCCCTGAACCCGGACCGAGAACGTCTGGCCGGGTTCGAGCGTTCCGCTGTCGAACGAACCGTCCGCCGTCACGGTGTGGGGCACCGGGTCATCGTTCGTCCATGTGATCTCGGTGCCCGCGGCCACTTCGAGATCGGCCGGAGCGAACGCGAAGTCCTGGATGGTCACGTCGTTCCCGCCCGAGCCGGCCGCGCCGGTGCCACCGGCGACGCTCGAGTCGCGAACGAGCGGAGCATCGTCCCGGACCTCGAGGAACCCTTCCATGCCGAGATCGTCGTGGCCGTCCACGAGACACTCGACCTTGTAGAGGCCGGGGAGCAGCTCCAGGGACAGACGCGCGGTTTCCCCCGGCTGCAGGAGCCCGGTCTCGGCCTTCAGGCCGTCGCCGCTGCCGGGGCCGCTCGAGTCGCCGTCGCCCTCGGCCTCGATCTCGAACCCGTGGGGGATCGTTCCACGGTTGTGGACGACGAAGGTCACGCGACCCGGCCTGATGGCCCCCGCCTCCAGGGTGAGCGCCCACTCCCCGAGGGCAACCTCGAGGCCGCCGTCGCGAGGGTCGACCGGCGCGCCGGCCGTTCCCGATCCGGCGGCTCGGGAACCGGCTCCGCCGCTGCCTCCCGCCTGGTTCGATCGCCCCCCGGGCTCTCCGGAGGTTGCGCCGGGGCTCGCGCACGCCACCAGTGCGAGCGAGAGTGCGACGAAGATCGTCGTGACCGTGCTCCTGCGGTACTTCGTCATCGTCGTCATGCCTCGAGGCTACGGACCGGATCCTTAAGCGCCGGCAAACGGCGGCCTACGGTTCGTCGAAGGGTCGGGAGAGGATCCGGACGAGAGGCGTCAGGGGATCTGCTGCTCGCGAGGCGTGACCGCTCGGGCGAGGCTTGCCAGCACCGCCCCGACGAGGATCAGCGCGCCGCCCGCCGCCGTGCCGGCGCTGACGGACTCGCCGAGGTACAGGTATCCGAGGAGCGCCGCGGACAGGGGCTCGGTGGCGGAGACGATCGCGGTGCGCACCGCGCCGATGCGCTGCAGCGCTCCCATGAGGCAGACGAACGCGCCGGCGGAGGCGAAACCCATCACGACGATCGCCCACACGTCCTGCGAACCGGTCGGCGCCGTGAACCGGCCCGAGATCGATGCGAAGAGGAATAGCCCGACCGATGCTCCTCCGCTCACCCACATCGCACTCGTCATGGGGTTCGTCGTTCGCAGCACGAAGTCGGCACCGACGAGATAGCCGCTGAACGTCAGAGCTGCCGCCAGCGCGAACACGACCCCGGCGACCTCGACCGAGAGGCCGGCGCCCGTCCCGGCCACGATCGCGGCACCGGCGACCGCGCACAGAAGCGCGATCGTCGTGAGACGGCCGGGGGCCCCTCGCCCGAACGCCCACGCGCCGAGCATGACGAACACGGGGTACGTGAAGAACAGCAGCGTGACGGCGGCCGCGGTCCCGTGCTGCGCGGCGGTGAAGAAGAAGGTTGCCTCGACCCCGTAGCCGAACACGGCGAGGAGCGCGAGCCCTCTCCGCTCCCCCGGCGCCGCGACCAGCGGGCGGCCCAGCGCGACCAGGGCGACCGTGAGCACGATCGCCGCGACCGCGAAACGGAACGCGAGCATGGACTCGACCGTCATCCCGCGTTCGAGCACGCGCTTGCCGACCACGACGATGACCCCGAACTGCAGCGACGCGAGCGCGGCGAGCGCGCCACCGACGACGTCATTCCGAGTGCGGACGTCCCTCGAGGCCGTCAACGCCTCAGTCGGCGTCGCCGAGCTCGATCCGCATCCGCTTGAAGTCCTTGCCCTTGTTCTCCGTCTTGGCGACGCGGACGCGGCCGACCTCGGCGGTCGAGCGGACGTGGGTTCCCCCGTCGGCCTGCTTGTCGAGGCCGTCGATGTCGATCACGCGGATCGGATCCACCGATCCGGGGATAAGGTTCACCTTCGTGCGGATCAGGTCTGGATCTGCGAGCGCGTCCGAGCGCGGAAGGAAGCTGACGCGCACGGCACGGTCGGCGGCGAGCTCCGCGTTCAGCTTCTCCTCGACCTCACGTCCGAATTCGGGTGTGATGGTTTCCAGCTCGAAGTCCATCCGCGCGGCTCCAGGTTCCATGTTGCCGCCCGTGACCTTCGCGCCGTAGTCGCGGAACACGATCCCGGACAGCGCATGCAGCGCGGTGTGCGTCCTCATGAGGGTGTGCCGCCGGTCCCAGTCGATCTCGGCGGTCACGGCGATGCCCACAGCAGGAGGATCGCCCTCCAGAACGTGCACCAACGTCCCGGACTGCTTCAGGGTGTCGGCGACGCGCGCCTGCCCGCCCTCCCAGCGCAACGTCCCCGTGTCGCCCGGCTGTCCTCCTCCGCGCGCGTAGAAGACCGTCCGATCCAGCACGACGCCCTCATCCGTGACCGCGGTGACGGTGGCCTCGCAGGTTCGGGCGTACGCGTCGGTCGCGAAGAGCTCCTCGGTCACGCGCCAGAGCCTAGCCGAAGGCGCCTCAGGCTCGGCCGACAGGCGCCGATACACCTTTCTAGGGATGGCCTCGACCGGGAAGCCACATCTCGTACGCCGGTTCGCCGTTGCGAGCCTGGCGGCGTTCGTCCTCGTCGGCGCGGTGGGGATGGTCCTCATGATCCGGTACGCGCGGGAACGAGCCGAACGCGCGGGAGAGTTCCACTCGACCTTCGTCGCCGACGCGGTCCTCGCCCCGGCGCTCGCCGGCGTGGACCTCTCGAGGCCGCTCACGGACTCCGAGTACGAGCGCGTGCTCGGCGTCGTGCGCGAGCGCATCCTGACGAACGGACGCGACGTCCGGGTCAAGGTCTTCGACGCCGACGGCACGGTCGTGTTCTCCGATTCCCGCGAGATCGTCGGCCTCCGCTTCGAAGAGGCGGCCGAGGAGCTGGCCGAGATCTTCGATGGCGCGGTCGAGAGCGACATCTCCGAGCTGACCGCGGCCGAGAACGTCGAGGAACGCAAGTTCGCCGACAAGCTGCTCGAGGTCTACGTCCCCCTGCGGATGACCCGCGACGGTCCCGTGGTCGCGGTCGCCGAGCTCTATCAGGACTACGCGTTCATCCAAGCTGACATCGACGCCTTCGTCGCTCGGATGGCACCGATGCTGGCGGTCGCGCTCCTCGTCCTCTACGCGGCCACCTTGCCGATCGCCCATCGGGCTTCACGGGAGCTCCGGCGGCGCAACGAGCAGCTGAACGAGCTCCTGGAGAACGAGCAGCGGACGGTGGCCGAGCTGCGCGACCTCAACCAGAGGATGGACGACTTCGTCGCAGCGGCTTCCCACGAGCTCCGAACCCCGCTGACCTCGATCATCGGCTACCTCGCCACGCTTCGGCATCCCGACCTCGGGAGCGACCCGGCGGTGCGGGCCGAGTTCCTCGAGGCCGCGGACGGGCAGACGAAACGGCTGCTGCGTCTCATCACCAACCTGCTGTCGGCCTCGAACATGGAAGAGGGCTCACGCTCGGTCGCGATCGAACGCGTGGATCTCGCCGCCATCGCGCGAACGGTCGTCGCCGAGCTCCCCGGAGCCGCCGAACGCGTTCGGATCGACATCCCGGCGGATCGGGTCGTCCCCACCGACCGCGGACGCATCACCGAGGTCCTGTTGAACTTGATCGACAACGCCATGAAGTACTCGCGTCCCGACACGCCCGTCGAGGTCGGCGCGAGCGCGGATGCCGAAGGCTTCCGCCTCTGGGTGAGCGACCAAGGGGTCGGGATCGACGAGAGCGAGCAGTCATCGATCTTCGAACGCTTCCATCAGGTCGACCAGTCGGCCACGCGACAGGTCGGCGGCGTCGGCTTGGGCCTGTATCTCAGCAGAGGTCTGGTTCAGGAGCTCGACGGGAGGATCGAGGTGACGAGCTCGCCCGGGCGAGGGAGCACGTTCACCGTCGTGTTGCCCGCCGGCGGCATGCCGCAGGCTTCCCCCGAGCGGGTCCCCGCGACGACGGCCTGAGCGGCCGGCGCCTCAGGCTTCGAAGTTCTTCTCCCCCGCCCGGATCGCCACGGGAAGCCAGTTCTCCCCCGGAGGGATCGGACAGCTCCATTCCGGGTTGTAGGCGCAGTACGGGTTGTAGGCGTCGTTGAAGTCGACGACGACGTTGCCCTGTTCATCGGGCGGCGCGACCTCCAGGTAGCGGCCGGCCCCGTACGTCTCCTTCCCGCTCGTGGCGTCGCGGAACGGAACGAACAGCTCGTGCATCTCGGGCGACGCGTACAACGTGACCGCCGCCGGCTCGCCGTCGACCTCGAACCGCACGAGTCCGGACCGGTGATAGGTCTGCTCTCCGCCGGTCGTCGTCTGCAGCACGATCGCCTCATCGCGATCGACCCCGTCGGTCTCGAGCGGCGCGCGGACGATCATCGCTTCGTTCTCGGGGAAGTAGTCGAGCCCCCGGAACGTCGCGCGCTGCGAAGCCGTCAGCGGCGAGTTCGGATGCTCGCGGAAGAACGCGTCCTTCTCCGCGCGGAACTCGCTCAGCTCGCTCACCGTTCATCCTCCAACGCGGCCCTGTGGCTCATCCATTCCCACCGATGAACGAGGAGACCCTCGAGACGAGCGCCGGCAGCTCCCCGAAGAGCTGCTCCTGGCTCGTGAACGCGAGCAGCTCCGAGTTCGGCAACAGGTCGGCGAGGATGCGCGCGACCTCGGCCGGGTGGATCTCGTCGCCATCGATGGACACGATCAACGTCGGGATCCGGACGTCGCGGAGCCGTTCGCGATCCGGGAGCGGCCAGTCCTCGACCACGCCGTCGATCGCGCGCGCGAGCCCGTCGACGTCCCCGTGGTCCCACAGCATCCGGTCGAGCTCGAGCCGCCACGGCGTCTCGAGGTACAGCCCGGTTCGCGCGGGATCCTCGAGAACCGCTGCGAGCGCCTGCTCCGGCGTCTTGCCCTCGATGTTCCCGGCCAGCTCGTGGTACCGGCCGGCGAGCGGGAAGGGGAGGTCGAGTCCCGCGGGCAGGAGCCACACCATCCGCTCGAACCGGTCGGGGATCCGGCACACGAGGTTGCCGATCGCGCCGGCGCCGAGCGAGGTCCCGACGGCCACGGTCGCGCCGAACGCACCGGCCACCTCATCGACGTCACGTGCAAAGTCCTCGAAGCGGAAACCGGTCCCCGGGCTGCTCGAGCGGCCGTGGCCCCGGAAGTCGAACCGGACCTTCGTCCCGGGAACGAACGAGGTGAACGCCGCGAGCTCGTTCCGGTTGTTCGTGAGGCCGTGCGCGAGCACCGTGACCGGCTCACCCTCGCCGTCCACCTCGCAGTACAACGTCGCGTCCGCCGTTCGAACCTCGGGCATCGGCGGGATCAGGCCTTGGCGGCGTCGAGCGCCCTTCGAGCCTGCGCGAGGTGGAACCGGTCGTGCCCGGCGATCAGCCGGAACGAGAGGTCCAGGCTCTCGGGTCCTCGCTCGCTGTGGAGCCCGACCCGCTCGCGCTCCTGCGGCGTGCTGCGGTTCCAGAAGTCCAGGTTCGCCTCCCGGAGCCTTGCAAGGAGTGCCAGCAACGCCTCGGGATCGTCGTCTTGGTGATGGAGCCGTTGCACCCATAGGTCCTGGTCGTAGCCGATCAACGGAGGCTCGTCGTGGGCAACGATCCAACGGTAGCGACCCGAATACACGATCTCGGCATCCGCGGCGTGTCCCAAGCACTCCAGGACGGACCACTCGTCCGGTTCCGGTCGTTCGCGCACACGATCGGCCGCCTCCTCGACGAGTGCCCGCCACGCCGCGGGTGTCCCGGTCTGGACCTCGGCGGGGACATCGTTGCCGAGCAGGCCGAGCAGGTGTTCCTGGTAGGCCTTGGGCTCGTCGACCGGGTCCGGGGACCGCGCATCGTTCACAGGCGGGTCTCCGCAGCGCTCTCGGCGAGGTCGTCCTGGGGCGCGAACTGATCGCGGATCGAGCGAGCCCAGCGGGCGACGAGGGCCGTGAGCGCCAGGAACACCACACCCGACGCGACCAACAGGACCCCGGCTCGGTCGTCGTTCCAGACGAGCACCAGGATCGCCGCCGGAACGATGAAACCGAGGTTGTACGCCACGTCGAACAACGCGAACGCCCGCCCGCGGAAGTCGTCCGGCATCGCCTGCTGGACGATCGTGTCGGCCGAGATCTTCCCGAGGAAGAAGGCGAAGAAGCCGCAGAACAGCAGCGCCGAGAAGCCGGCCAGCCCCACGAGGAACCCGAAGACCAGGGCGCTGGCACCGAGCAGCAGCATCGAGCCGAGCAGCAGGCGGACCGGCGGCACCCGGTCCTTCCACCGCTGCGCGAGGACCATGCCGAGCCCGCCGCCGACGAGGCCGCCGCCCCCGACGATCCCGAGCGCGACCGTGTCGGCGTCGCCGCTCGCGACGAGCGAGCGCGCATACAGTGCGAACACGCCCAGCGTGAACCCCCAGAACTGGTAGCGGAGCATCTGGAACGACGAGAGACCGAGCGCGGCCGCCGGCCGCTGCGCAACCTCGCGGATGCCGTCCACGATGTCCCTCACGACGCGCTTCGCCTCCTGCGCGAACGTCGTCTTATGCGGCGACACCTCCATCCGATGGATCCGTTTGGCGACCACGGCGGCGACGACCAGCGCGATCCCGCCCACGATCACGACCACCCATGAAGGCAGCGCTCCGCCGGCGCCGAAGGCCACGCCGGCCCCGAGCACCTGGAAGAGCGCGCCGCCGGCCTGGGACAGCGCGTTGCCGTTCATGAGGTCCTTGCCGCGAACCACGCCGGGTAGCGCGGCGGATTTCACGGCGAGCATGATCCGGACGCACGCCTGCATCACGAGCATCGCGACCACGAGACCCAGCGTCGCGGTTACGTTGCCCTCGCTCGTTTCCTTACCGAGCGGGATCAGGATGGCGGCGGCGATCAGCGCCGTCACCACCGCCGTCACGACGCTCGATACGGCGAGTACGCGCCTCCGCTCGAAACGGTCGATGAGCACGCCGATGAACGGCGATGCGAACGTGTAGGGGACATAGAGCGCCAGGACGACCTTCAGCAGGTAGTCGGCGGAGGGAACCGTCGTGATGTCGAAGCCCTCCTGGCCTCCGAACGCGATCGACTTCGCGATCGAGCCGCGGACCAGGCCGTCGGCGGCCATCACGAGGAACTGCACGCCCATCAGCGCGGCGAAGTCGGCGTTGGAGAAGGCCGAGAACATCTTGTTGAAGAAACCGCTGAACCCGTTCAGGACCCGGAGGATCGGCACCTGGCCGAACCGAAGGACGGCCCCGCCGGCGGTGGCGAGCCCGAGCGTCGCCCACCCGTCTGCCGTCGAGAACGGCGCGCGATGCACCGCCACGACGATCACGCCGGCGATCACGGTGAGCGCGATCGAGATCCCCGGGATCAGCGAGATCTTGAGCCAGGTGTCGTCGAGCTCGAAGAAGCGGGCCGCCAGCAGGCCCGGCACGACCAGAAGGAGGCCGAGCGCCACGATGACCCACAGGTTGTGCCCGATGTTCCCGAAGGTGCCCGGGTGGTCGGCGTAGAACTCCGCGACCTCGGTCTCCGCAGCGCGGGCCTCGGCGATCGCGCCTTCCGACGGCGAGGTGAGGCCCGCTCCGGTCACCACCGCGATGTCGTCGCCGAGCGCGAGGAGCGAGGCGTCGCCCGAGTCGAGCAGCTCCTCGTTCCCGGTTCCCTCGTTGAACTGACGGACGAGGAACGCGACGGGCGGGCCGCCGTACTCCTCGCGCAGGTCGGTCAGCTCGTCGTGGAACGCGCGCGACATCGTGTTGTAGGTGTCGTCGGTGAGCACGGTCGGCCGGTCCGCGAGGAAGCCCTCGACCGCACCGAAGTACGTCATCGAGCGTTTCACGGCGTCGCCGGGCAGGCCGGTGCGCGACACGTTCGTGAACGTCTTCGACCAGCCGTACGCCTGGTACGTGTCCGCGTAGTCCACGATGAACACGATCGGCGAGTCCTCGGGGGCGTCGGCGACGATCGCGCCCGCGGCCGACAGCGCCGTTCGGGTGGGCTGGTCGATCCACTGACCCTCAGGATCCGCCCAGTTCGAGACTTCGCGCCCGTTCACCCAGATGTAGCCGAGGGACGCGACGATCAGGAGCGAAGCGAGGATGCCGGCGATCTTGGCGGTCCCCGCGCGTCCCCACAACCACTTGATCGCCACGTATGCGCCGAGCCCCACGAGGGCGAACAGCGCGACGGTGGCGTTCATGAACCGGTAGTAGGGGTACGCGGCGCCGGTCACCCACCCGAAGATGCCGATCAACGGCAGGAGCAGCATCGCGGAGATCGTTCCGAACCCGTCCGACGGCTCGTGCGTTCGGCGCGCGCGCCAGATCGTCCAGCCGATCGCGAGGAGAACGAGCGGCACGACGATCATCGGTTGCAGCGAGTCCACCCACCCGCCGAGGCGCTTCATGAACACCTCGCGCGTGTACGGCGGCGGCAACGCCGCGTCGGCGAGGGACCCTGCCACACCCCACGGCGCGAGGAGCCACGTGGCGAGCCCGAAGATTATCCCCGAGCCGGTCGCCATCAACGATGGGCCGAGCTCCTTGAGCGCCGGCCCGAGGTGGAACCGGCTGGTCAGCACCCGGAGCCCGAACACCGCCATCAGCGAGGCGCCGAAGATCACGCACGTCGTCGGGTGCGTGTACGCGGCGACGATGCCCAGCACGAACAGCGCGGTCCTCGCGCCCCACGACGTCCGCCCGGGTTCGAAGAACGCGAGGATCATCGCCAGGAAGTACAGGACCGTCAGGTTGTCGAGGTACCCGACGTACGGCGTCGTCAGCGACAGTGCCGCCGTCGCGAGCATGACGAGGAGGAACAGCAATGGGTCTCGGTGCCTGCGCCAGCTGAACGCGCCGAGCGCCAGGCCGGTGAGCACCGGAACGCCGACCATCATGAACGCGCTGAAGGTGTAGAGGTCGATCCCGGCG
>CAZMNP010000026.1:0-14820 GCA_964567675.1 uncultured Actinomycetes bacterium | reverse complement strand
CGGTGGGACCGTTTCGGCAGCGCTCTCGGGAGCAGCCGCCTCGGGAGCCGGGACCTCCTCGGGGGTCAGCTTCTCCCGGTAGGCCTCGAGGACGCCGAGGAACCGGCTCTGCAACGCCTGGAACATCGATGCCGCGCGGGTCATCTCGGACTTCAGCATCCCGGCGATCTTGGAGAGCATCACGTCCCGCGAATCCAGGGTCGCGAGCGCCTGGGCCTCGGACGGCCCGAGCACCTTGCCCTCCATGTACGCGCCCTTGAGGACGAGCGCCGGGTACTTCTTCGAGGCCTCGACGACCCTCTTGGCCACCGCGACGACGTCTCCGCTGACGAACGCGACGGCGGTCGGGCCTTCCAGGAGCGCCTTCAGCTCCTCGATCCCCGCCTCTCCCGCCGCGCGCTGCATCAGGGTGTTCTTCACGATCGAGAAACGGGCCTGGTCCGACAGCGACCGGCGGAGCTCGGTGGCGTCATGGACCGTGAGGCCTCGGTACTCGGTCAGGAGCAGGGCTTCGGCGCTCTCGATCCGGCCCTTCAGGGCCTGGACCTTCGCGATCTTCTCTGCGTTCGGCATCGCGCCTCCACGGAAACGAAAACACGCCCCCGCAGACACGCGGAGGCGTGCGTGGTGCACGTCCCTCGCCTCGGCAGGTACCGGCGTGGCCGGATCATGCGGCGCCCCTGCGGTCTGCGGCTCGAGCAAGGGTACCGGCGCACGTCGCGAGCCGACAACGGCCCGGCCGCGGTGTTCAGTGCTTGGGCGCGGTTCCCCGGGCCGGGCGCCCGACGGGGAGATACGTGAATCCGGCCGCCTCGGCCTCGTCCGGGTCCAGGACGTTGCGGCCGTCGACCAGGACCGGGTACGCGACCGTCTCGCGCAGGTGCCGGAGATTGAGCGCCCGGTACTCGGGCCAGTCCGTGCACACGACGACACAGTGAGCGCCAGCGGCGGCCTCATAAGGATCGTCGACGGTCTGGAGCTCGGCGAGCGCCGCCTTGGCCTCGGCGGCCGCCATCGGGTCGTGGCCGACCACGACGGCCCCTTCGGCGAGGAACCGGCGCGCGAGCGCCAGGGCCGGCGCCGAGCGGACGTCGTCGGTCCCGGGCTTGAACGCGAGGCCGAGCAGCGCGATCCGCTTGCCCTCGAGGTTCCACACGGCCTCCTCGACCTTGGCCGCGACCGAGGCGACCGCGTGCTCGTTCGCGCGGATGACCTCGTTCAGGAGGGCGAAGTCGTAGCCGGCCCGTCCCGCGATGCGTTCAAGCGTCTGGGTGTCCTTCGGCAGGCAGTACCCGCCGAACCCGAGCCCGGCGGCGAGGAAGTGCGGTCCGATCCGGCCGTCCGCGCCCATGACCTCCGCGATGCGCACGACGTCGGCGCCGGTCACCTCCGCGACGCGCGCAAGCGCGTTCGCGAACGAGAGCTTCGTCGCGAGGAACGCATTGGACGCGAGCTTCGCGAGCTCGGCCGTTCGGACGTCGGTCTCGATGAGCCGCACGCCGCGCTCGGTCAGGGAGCGGTAGAGCGCGCGCATCGCCTGGAACCCGCGTTCGTCGTCGGCACCGACGACGATCCGTTCCGGCGTGAGCGAGTCCTCGACGGCCTGACCCTCGCGAAGGAACTCGGGGTTCGCGACAACGCTGAACGTGAGGCCGGGCTGCTCGCGCGCGATCGTGAGACGCAGCCGGTCGGCCGTGCCGGGCGGGACGGTGGACTTCTCCGCGATCACGACTCCGGCCGCGGCGTGCTGAGCGATCTCGCGGCCGACCGCTTCGACGGCGGTGAGACTCGTGTCACCGGCCGGAGTCGACGGACGACCGACACAGATGAAGACGACCTCGGCATCGTGGACGGCGTCGGCCGGGCGCGTGGTGAACCGGAGACGGCCGGCTTCGACCGCGGCCTCGATGAGCTCGTCCAGGCCGGGCTCGTGGAAGGGAGCCTTTCCGCCCTCGAGCAGCTCGATCTTGGCCGCGTCGAGGTCCATCGCAACGACGTCGTGTCCCATCTCGGCGGCGGTGGCCGCCGTGACGAGCCCCACGTGCCCGACACCGATCACGCCGATGCGCATGCGGCGTCAGTGTGACAGCTGCGGGGGGCACGGCGGTGGAAGCGGGTCACCACGAAACCCGTGGCTCGACCTGATACGAGATCTCGTATCACGGCTCGGTCAGCGGTGTCGGCGCTCGAGGAGCTCCCGGTACAGCTCGGCATGCGCCTCGACGGTCCGCGCCGCCGAGAAGCGTTCGGCGACGTGAGCCTTGGCGGCCTGGCCGAACGCCGCGGCCTCCTCCGGCCGGTCGAGCAGGCCGGCTACGCGAGCGGCGAGTGCCACGTCGTCTCCCGGCGACACGAGCCATCCGGTGACGCCGTCGTCCACGACCTCCGAGACTCCGCCGACGCGCGTCGCCACCACGGGTCGCCCCGCCGCTCCGGCCTCGATGAGGCTGACGGGGGTCCCCTCGTTCCTCGACGTGAGCGCCACCACGTCGAGGGCGGCGTAGAGCGCGGGAAGGTCCTCGACCCAGCCGAGGAAGCGCACGCGGTCCCCGAGCAGCGAGCGCGCTCGCGCCTCCATTGCGGGACGCAGCTCGCCGTCGCCCGCAACGACGAACGCGGCATCCGGGTGCGATGCGGCGATGCGCGCCGCCGCCCGAAGGAACGTGTCGAGGTCCTTGATCGGCACGAGCCGCCCGACGATGCCGATCAGCGGGCCTGCGGTGGGCAGGTCGAAACGCGCCCGTGCCGCCGCCCGCGCATCGCCGGCGCCCGCGTACGTCTCGAGCTCGATGCCGACCGGGATGACACGCCATCGTTCGGGGCTTCCGATCCCGAGCTCGAGCAGCTCGTCGCGCACGTGCTGCGACACCGCGACGAGCGCATCGGTGCGCGTCGCGAGCCGCCGTTCGACCTCGAGGTACGCGCGAGTGACGGCCGGCGAGAAGTAGCCGCGCAGCACGTGACCGTGGAACGTGTGCACGAGGACCGGCGTCCGGGACCGGCGAGCCGCGATCCGCCCGAGCGTCCCCGCCTTCGCCAGATGCGTGTGGACGACGGACGGTCGTTGCTCACGTAGGAGGCGCTCGATCGAGCGGATCGCGCGGACGTCGTCGATGGGCCGCAGCTCGCGGACGAGCGTCGGGATCATGGCAGTGTTCGGACCGTCGATCGCGAGTCGCCCCTCGCGAGCGGCCTCCCGGCCCGAGACGACGAAGGGCTCGAACCCCCGTTCCGCCAGACCCATGTGCAGCAGCCGGATCTGTCTCGAAGCGCCGCCGACGTTCAAGCGCGTGACGACGAGCGTCACCCGGGGCCGTTCGGCTTTCACGAGTGGTCGCTCCGACGGATCAAGCCAGCACCTCCCCGTAGACCTCGGCCGTGGCGCGGATCATCGCCTCGAGCGGGTAACGCTCGCGGGCGCGGACGCGACCTGCGGTCCCCAGCCGGATCCGCTCGGCCGGATCGCCGGCGAGGCGCAGCATCGCGTCGGCGAGCGCACCGGCGTCGCTCGAAGGAACGACGAGACCGGCGTCGCCGGCGACCTCGGGCAACGAACCCACTCGGGTGACGACGACCGGACGCCCGGCCGCCATCGCTTCGAGCGCCGCGAGCCCGAACCCCTCACCGAGCGAGGCCTCGGTCGGAACGACCACGGCATCGCACGCGGCCACGAACCCGCGAACGTCCTCGACGTGGCCGAGCGTCCGGATGACGCCCTCCGAGGAACGGGCGAGCGCCTCGAACTCACTCGCGAGCGGTCCCTCACCCGCCGCGAGCAGCGCGACGCGAGGGTCCTTCTCGTGTGCCCGCTGAACGGCCTCGAACGCGAGCGCGTGGCCTTTGCCCGGAACTAGCCGGGATGTCATCGCGACCGCGAAGGCGTCGTCATCGAGGTCGAGGCGCTCGCGCGCGGCCCTGCGCTCGTCGTCGGTGGCCGTCCACGCGTCCGCATCGATCCCGTAGGGGACGACGCGGATCCGGTCGCGGGACGCGAGACGGTACCGCTCGAGGAACGCCGCCACGTGCTCGGAGATCGCGATCACGCGGCGCGCCGAGCCGAGCGCGAGGTGCTCGGCCGTCCGGAACGGCCGGCGGGTGAAGAAGGCGTGCACGCTGTGCATCGAGGCGACCGCGGGAACGCGCGCGAGCCGCGCAGCCAGCTGCCCATGCACGTCAGCGTGGATCAGGTGCGTGTGCACGAGATCGGCACCGTAGCTGCGGATCTCGCGTCGGATACGCGCGACGAGCGCCGGGTTCAGATCCGGTCCCGCCTCCAACTCGATGTGGTCGATGCCGCGGCGCTCGAGCGCGGCGGTGAACCGCTCGGCGCCGGGCGCTCGCAGGACGAGCATCCGCGGATCGACCCGTTGCGAGGGAAGGCCGGCAAGGAGATCCAGGAGGTGCCGTTCGGACCCGCCGACCCCGCGCGCCTTCTGGACGTGGAGCACCCGCACGGGCGAAGCGTACCGGCCCGCGCGGGACGAACCGGGTAGAGTCCGCCGCGTGTCCCGCCGCATCGAGCCCCGCATCCGGGCCTTCTGGCTGCGAACGGGACACCGCGAGCAGTTGACCCGGCAGCTGACCGAGCGGATCCGACTGCTCCGCGGCCTCGTGCTCGACGTCGGCGGCGGGCGCGACGCGCCGCACGACGACGCGTGGCCCGCAGGGGTCCGGCGTCTTCGGGTCGACGTGTCGCCGATCCATCGGCCGCACGTCGTCGGCGACGCTCTGCAGCTCCCGGTCCGCGACGGATCCGTCGACGCGGTCACGATGTTCGAGGTCCTCGAGCACGTCCCGAACCCCTGGACGGCGATCGAGGAGGCGCGGCGGGTCCTTCGCGAGGGCGGGGCCCTGCTCGGCTCGGCTCCGCTCGTCTGGCCGATCCATGGCGACCCGCACGACTACTTCCGGTTCACCGATGCGGGGATCCGAACGCTGCTCCATGCGTTCCAGGATGTGCGGCTCATCCCGATCGGCAACCACTACAGCGCGGCATGGATCGTCGTGACGGCACGGTCGAAGGTCGCGCGCCTGCTGAATCCCGCGATGCGCCGCATCGGCCGGCGCGCCGATCCCCGTTGTCCCGAGGGGTACGTCTTCAGCGCGCGCCGCTGAAGGACGTTCGGACCGCGGCTACGACGAACGAACGGCCCGGACCGCGAAGCTGTGCGCGAACGTGTTGGGCAGGCTCGCGGCGAGGAACCGACCGAGCGGGCCGAGCCGCGCGGGCCCGCCCCTGCGTGTGGCCTCGACGCGCATGCCGGCATCGGCCAAGAGGCCACTCAGGACCCGGCGGTTGAACCAGTACACGTGGCCACGCCCGGGCCGAAGCTGGAACGGCACGCGGCCCATCGCCACCCGAAGCCGGTCGCGCCAGTAGCTGAAGTTCGGCACGACGATCACGACCTCGCGGCCGACGCGAGCAAGCTCGGCGAGTCCCTGAGCCGGATCGGTGAGGTGCTCGAGGACGTCGAGCGCGCAGACCGTTCCGAACGCGCCATCGGCGAACGGCAAGCCCTGGTCCAGGTCGACGAGGTGAGCGTCGAGTCCGCTCGCGCGCGCGCGATCCACCGCGACCTCGGAGAAATCGGCCATCGCGAGCTCGGTCAGCCCTCGTTCGGCCAGCATGGTGAGGAACAACCCGTCCCCGCCGCCCACGTCGAGCACCGGCTCTTGTCGGACGAGCGCGAGCGCCGCTCGATGTCGCCACATCGGCTCCTGCACGTACGAGGACCACCGCCGGTCCTCGAAACGCCGCATCGACTCGCCCATCGCTCACCCCACCTTCTTGTGCGCGGCCCACACGAGATCGTTGCCGAACATGCGCGGCCACAGCGGGCTCAGCCGGCCGACGCACGGACGGATCTCGATGCGCTCGAACCGCGAGGAGAGCAACTCGTACAACATGTGCGGCGAGAACTGACGCAGATGCGTCGGATCGACCTCGAACCACCGCCCCGACGCGAACGCGATCCGGTTCTTGAGGCGGAACGCGTTCGGCACCGAGCCCACGATGCGCCCGCCGGGGCGCAGCACCCGCCGCGCCTCGTCGATGAAGGCGTCGGGGAAGGGAACGTGCTCGACGATCTCACCGGCCACCACGAGGTCGAAGGAGTCCGACCGGAACGGGAACGCCTTCCACAGATCGGCGAGGCAGGGACGGACGAGTCCGTTCGCCGCGCGGAGCGCCTCTTCGTCGATGTCGGCGCCCACCGTGCGCAGCGGCGGAAGCGCCAGTGCCTTGGCGAGCGATCCGTCGCGGCAGCCCAGGTCGAGGATCCGGCCGGGAGGCGGCTTCCCGATGGCGGAGCGGAGGGCTCGGACCCGCCCGCGTCCGCCGAAGATGAATCCCCGGCCGCGCCGCAGGTTATGGCGCGCGTACCGCTCGCCGAGGGTGCGGCCGGCGCTCACACGCGCTCCGCGGTGCCGGACACGGGCACGAGCATACGCCGGGCCACGATCCACCAGGCGCAGGCGGTCACGACGGCGACCGCGGACAACGCCACGGCGACCCCGGTCACGCCGCGATCGGCGAGGGCAACGAGCGCGCCCGCCGTGAGCGCCAGCTCCAGCAACGACATCGTCGTCCGCACGCCCGGACGGCCGAGCGCTGCCGGCAGGGCCTTGGACCACGCGACGACGAGCCCGGCCAGCGCCGCGACGAGCAGGATCCTGGCGGGACGGACCGCCGCGTCGAAGCTCGACCCGTACAGGAAGGGCAACACCCTCGGCAGGACGAGCCATCCGAGCGCGGCGGCGGGCAGGCCGACGAAGGCACTCCCCTTCGCGTACGCGACGATCCCGTTCCAGACCACGTCGGGCCGTCCGCGGGCGGCGAGCGTGGCCTGCTCGGGGATCATGAGCAATCGCAGCGGCGAGCTGGCGACCTCGGCCAGCGTCACCGGGAACATCGCGACGGCGAAGATCCCGACCGCGGCCGGTCCGAGGGTTCGGCCGAGCAGGACGGACACCGCGGCGAAGCGAAGGGCGATCAGCGTCGTCGTCACGCTCGAGTGGATCGCGAACCGCACGACCTCGCCCGCGGGGACGGAGGCGCGACCAGCGGAAGCGCCGGCCCACGCGTGCCGGGCCGTCCGCCACGCCAGCACCGCCTGGACCGCGGCCCCGACGGCCGAGCCGGCCACCAAACCGGTGAGCATGCCGAGCGCCCCCGCGTCCGCGATCGCGGCGACCACCACGCCGGCCAGGCGCGCGGCGTTCGCGACGGCCGAGGACCACGCTCGAAGGTGCGGCCGCCCACAGACGACGAGCAGCGCGCCCGTGGTGCCGTTCACCGTCACGACCAACGCCTCGAGCGCGGCGAGTCGGATCAGGCTCGGCGCGAGCCGGCCTTCGGAGACGGCGTCCGCGGCGAAGGGAGCGGTCGCGAGGAGGATCCCGAACACGGCGACCCCGATCGCGAGGTCGATCCGAAGGGACGTGCGGATCAACGAGCGCAGGCCGCCCGGATCTCCTTCCGCGAGCGCACGGGCGCCGTGGTGGATCACCGCCTCCTCGACGGAGAAGTCCAGGAGCGTCGCGACCGCGGCGACCGTGACGACGGCGAGCTCGAGGGCCCCGAACCCGCCGGGCCCGAGCGTTCGCGCCGCCACGAGCGTCGCGATGAAGCCGATCGCGGTGGCGGCGTACACGCCGGCCGAGGTCTGCCCCGCACGGAGCCACCACCGCTTCGTCCGCCAGAAGGAGAGCTCCTCCGGGTCCTCTGAGCGGATCATCGACGCCGCCCGCCGCTCCTGGTCGGGAGCGACCACCGACGCCGCCGGGCGACGAGGCCCTGGGCGATCTCGACCACGGCGTCGGCCCAATGCTCGAGCGAGTGCTCGCGTTCGACCCGGCCGCGAAGCGTCTCGGTCACCTCCTGGAGCCTCGCGGCGTCGGCGTTCGCGATGGTGTGCAGTCGCTCCGCCAGGATCGAGGCTTGGCCCTGGGGGAACGTGAGGTCCAGGGGCAGGTCCGCGAGGAGACCTCGGAAGGCCGGGTTCGACACGACGACCGGGCGACCGAGCGCGGCGGCCTCGAACACCACTTTGTCGCCGCTGCCGGCAACCATCGCGTTGACCAGCACGTCCGCGTCGCAGATCACGTCGCGGACCTCGATGGGAGGAACGCCGGGCACGATCCGCACGCGCTTGCCGACACCGAGACGGTCGACGAGCGACACGAGCTCGGTCCTGTGGCGCTCCTCCGCGGGCGTCACCGAGGGCCCGACGACACGAACCTCCACGTCGCGGCCGTTCTCCACGGTCATGGCCGCCGCGCGGATCACGACGTCGAAGCGCTTCGCCGTCGACGTCCGGCCGATCGCGACGACGCGGAACGGGCCTACACCGGTCCTCTCGGCGCACGGCGGGAGGTTTCGGACATCCGTCGCCTGCCCGATCACGTGCACCTTCTCCGAGTCGATCGGATAGGCCCCCGGGAGCGAGGTGAGCACCGCGTCGGCCAGCCGGTCCGCGACGGTGAGCGCCTGCGACCGGGCCGGATGTGCGAACCACAGCATCGAAGGGAACCGGAAGGCCTTCGCCACCGGCGCCGCCAGATCGAGGTACTCGGGACACATGTGCGCGAGGAGCGCGTCGGCGCGGCCGCGTCGCGCCGCACCCGCGAGGAGGCGCTCGTACCGCAGCCCGCGGGCGATCTGGCTCGCGCCCCGTTCCTTGCCGAGCGAGGAGACGGTCACGTTCGCGGGGAGCGCTGGGAGCGGCGTCGCGACCTCGTTCGCGATCACGGTCACGGCGCTGAGACGGTCGGCCAGCGCGGTGACGAGGCGCGGCACGAAACCGAGCACCGGATCGCGCTCGTCGATCTTCTGCGTGACGAAGACGAGCGCCGTCACGACTCGGCGATCCACCGCGCGAGACGTTCGATCCCCGCCTCGAAGCCGCCGGCGGGATCGATGCCCGTCGCGAGCTCGCGACCGTGCCGCCCCATCTCGGCGGCCGTCGAGGGGTCCTCGAGGAGCCGGATGATGGCGGCGGCGAGCGCGTCCGCGTCCTCGGGCGCCACCAACAGCCCCGTCCGGCCGTCCTCGATCAGCTCGGGGATGCCGCCGACGCGAGAGGCGACGACCGGCCGCGAACGCGCGGACGCCTCCAGCACGATCCGGCCCATGCCCTCCGAGCGAGAGGGGACGACGAGGAGCGCGGCGTCGTCGATGAGCTCGCGCAGCCGCTCGCGCGGCACGGCGCGGACGACGTCGACACCGGTCTTCTGCGCCGCGCGCGCCCGGACATCCGCCGACATCGAGCCTTCTCCGACCAGCGCGAGCCGCGCCGACGGCACGCGTTCCTGAACGACGTCCCACGCGTCGAGTAGGACGTCGACACCCTTCACCCGTTCGAGCGCGCCGACGAACAGGACGGATGAGCGGTCGCGCGGCTCGGTTGACGGTTCGCCGAGGAAGAGGTCGTACTCGCTGAACGAGGGGAACCGATCCATCGGGCCGGTGTAGCCGGCTTCGCGGGCAAGCTCGGCCGTGAACGGACCGATGACCCGCACGCGATCGGCACGACGCAGCGCCGCCCCGGCCAGCCGGTCGGCGATGGAGGACAGGCGCTCGCGCCCCCCGCCGCCGTACAGGCGCGATGCGGACCGCCAGTCGCCGTGCACCTCCACGACGATGCGCGGACGCGCGCCGCGCGGCAGCGCTCGCGCGAGGGAGGTCGCGACGACCGCCTCGTACGGGCTCTGGCAGACCACCGCCGAGCGACGACGGCCAGCCGCGAGCCCCACCCCGACCGCGGGAGCGAGCGCATAGAACAGGACGCTCTCGAGGAACTTCGGTCGCACGGTCGGGAAGGCGTATGTCCGCGTCACGCCGACCGACCGCACGCCGGGCCGGCCGACGCCGACGAGCCTGATGTCCGCGTGCCGCGTCATCACCCGCAGCTTGGCGTCGAGGTCCGACGGGGCGGGCGCGACGCGAACCTTCCCGACGAAGACTGCCTGCGGGCGCCCGGCGGCGGCTCGGCGAAGGAGGGCCTCGACCCCGTCGGCCGTGGCACCGATGCGCCAGGTCTCCCCCGTTTCTCTCGCGCCGGTTCGAAGCTTCGCAGCGAGCTCGGGATCGTCGACGAGGCGGCGGATCCCGGCGGCGAGGGAGCGTACGGAGGCGTCGGGCAGCAGCAGCCCGCTCCCCCCGTCGGTCACCACCTCGGGGATCCCGCCCACGGGGGGCGAGACCACCGGCGTGCCGCATGCGAGCGCCTCCAGCACGACGTGCGGCAACCCCTCGTAGTCGCTCGCCAGGACGAGCGCGGCCGCGCGCGACACGACCCGCATCACCTCGTCGTGATCGGTCGCGCCGCGCAGCGTGACCCGGTCCTCGACCTCCAGCGCTCCCACGAGATCCGCGAGCCGGTCCTCCTCGGGTCCGTCGCCGAGGATCTCGAGGCGCGCACCATCGACCGAGGCGACCGCCTCGACGATGCGATCGACACGCTTGTGCGGGACGAGCCGGCCGACGTAGGCGAAGGGGGCCGCGGCCGCCCTCCGCGACCGGCGGGGCGGTGTGCGAACGCCGTTCGCGATGATCTGGACCGGGGTGGGACCGTCGAGCCATCCCTCGATCGTGCGCCGGAGCGTTTCGCTCGGAGCCGTGATCTCGTTCGCACCGCGGAGCGAGAGGTTCTGCAACCACCGCATCGCGCGGACCCGAGGATCGAGACGGTCGCGCCCGTCCTGGAAGGCATCGAACCCGGCTCGGGTGAGGCCGAGCCGCCGGCCGCGCTCCCACGCGAGATCGCCCACGACCTTGACCACGACCGGTCGCCCGGCGAGGCGCGCTCCGGCGACCGCGGCTGGCTGGAGGCCCGTCGCGTAGACCACGTCGTATCGGGTCGCGTTTCGAACCAACCACCCGGAGACCGCCGCCAACCGGAGCGGCCACGGCCACGCGCGCGGGAACCGTACGACGTCGGGTCCGGGGTCCGTGCCTTCGCCATCCCAGAGCGTCAGGACGGTCACCTCATGACCGCGCCGAGCCAGCTCACCCCGAAGGTCGGACGCGTGCGTCGCCGGTCCGCCGATGTCGGGCGGGTAGATCCCGGACACGATGACGATCCTCATTCGCCCTCTCCCGGGCGCGCGACCGTGTGCGCGACGACGAGGTAGGCCGCCGCGAACGCGAGCCCTCCCCGCCCGCCGTCGGAAAGCGCTCCGTCGAACGCCGCCGCGGCGCGCTCCAGCGGCCGTTCGGCCAGGCCCAGGCCGATCCTTCGCAGCAACGTGACGACCGCCTGGGCGACGAGTGAGGCGAACCCGAGCGGCGCCCGGATCGAAGCCACCCGGAACCCCGCGCCCTCCAGCAGGAACCGCAGCCCGAGCGGCGTGTATCGGTACAGGTCGTCGCCGTGGAACGGGTGCAGGAACGGAACCAGGATCACGAGGGTACCGGTGTCGCGAAGCACGCGTTGCACCTCACGCAGCGCGGCATCGGGCGCGGCGAAGTGCTCGAGTGAGTCGCTGCTCGCGACGAGCTCGAAGGTCCGGTCGCCGAACGGGAGCCGCTCGGCGTCGCCGGCCACGGCTCCAGGGCCGGCGGGACGCAGGTCGACGTTCGTGTAGCGATACCCTCGTTCGCCGATCGGTCCCGCGAGCTCCCCTCGCCCGCCGCCGAGGTCGAGCGCCCACCCCGAGCCGCGCCCGATCGCCGAAAGCACGTGACGCTTGTCCGACGACACGGCTCACGCGCTCCCTTGCTCGAGCGTCGCGCGTAGATGCTCGACGGTGCGCTGCAGCCCGAGACGCATCCCGACCGCCGGGTCGTACCCGAGCAGCTCGCGCGCGAGCGAGACGTCTGCCTCGGTGCGCAGCACGTCGCCCTCGCGCGGCGGCTCGAAGACCGGATCGGGCGAGACACCGGTCAGCTCGCCCACGATGCGGAGCACGTCGTTCACCGAGGTGGGCTCCTCGCCGCCGCCGATGTTGAACGTGAGCCCGTGCGCGTCCTCACTCGCGCGCGCCGCGAGGAGGTTGGCCTCGACGACGTCGTCGATGTAGGTGAAATCCCGAGCCTGCTCGCCGTCGCCGTGGATCACCGGTCGCTCGCCGGTCAGGCACGCGAGCGCGAACCGCGGCACGACGGCCGCATACTCACTGGCGGGGTCCTGCCCCGGCCCGTACACGTTGAAGTAGCGGAGGCTCACGGTCGGTACCCCCATCGACACGGTGAAGGCTCGGCAGTAGGCCTCGCCCGCCAGCTTGCTCGCGGCGTACGGCGAGCGGGGAAGCGGCGGCATCGACTCCGCCAGCGGGAAGACTTGCTGGTCCCCGTAGACCGACGACGAGGACGCCGAGACCACGCGAGCACCGACATCGCGGGCTGCCAACAAGACGTGCAAGGTCCCGAGGACGTTCACGTCCGTGAAGAGCTCGGGTTCGCGGATCGACCGCGGGACCGATCGCTTCGCCCCCTGATGGAAGACGACCTCGACCCCCGCCGCGGCCAAACGCACGGCGTCGGCATCGCGCAGGTCCGCTCGCACGAGCCGTACCCCCGGTGCCCGGTCCAGGTTCTCCGCGGCGCCGTCGGAAAGGTCGTCGAGTCCGACGACGTCGTGCCCTTCGGACACGAGCCGCGCGGCCAGGTGCGAACCGATGAACCCTGCGGCACCGGTAACGAGTGCGCGCATCTTCACCTACCTCGGGGGCGCGGGGCGGTGCGCGAAGCATACGGGGGAAACGCGACCCCTCCGACTAGGATGAGGCGCCTCCCGACCGAAGGACGAGCAGCGGCGTGCGTTACCTGATCACCGGAGGGGCCGGTTTCATCGGCTCCCACCTCGCGGACCGGCTGCTCGCCCGAGGCGACAGCGTGTTGGCGCTCGACGACCTGTCCACTGGCTCGTCCCGCAACATCGCGCACCTGTCGGATCATCCGGGGTTCCGATTCGTGCAGGGGTCGATCCTGGACCACCCACTGGTCGCGGGTCTGGTCGCCGACAGTGACGCCGTGGTGCATCTCGCGGCGGCGGTGGGCGTCCGGCTCATCGTCGAGAAGCCGCTCGAGTCCCTACTGACGAACATCCGGGGCACCGAGATCGTCCTGGACGCTGTCGCCCAGGGCGGCCGAAAGGTCCTCATCACCTCCACGTCGGAGATCTACGGGAAGAACGCGTCGGGGCCGTTGCACGAGGACGCGGATCGGATCCTCGGCTCTCCCTTCAAGGCACGGTGGTCCTACAGCACGGCGAAGGCCGTCGACGAGATCCTCGCGCGTGCGTACTGGCACGACCGGGGTGTCCCCTCGATCGTGGTTCGCCTCTTCAATTGCGTAGGGCCTCGCCAGACCGGCGAGTTCGGCATGGTCGTGCCGAGCTTCGTCCGCCAGGCGCTCGCCGGACAGGACATCACCGTCTATGGCGACGGCACCCAGCGGCGCTGCTTCTGTCACGTGCTCGACACGGTCGGCGCGCTGGTCGCGGTCCTCGATCACCCCGGCGCCATCGGGGACGTGTTCAACGTGGGAGCGCCCCACGAGCTGTCGATGAACGAGCTCGCGGAGCGGATCGTCGCGGCATCGGGCTCCGGTTCGCGGATCGTCCACATCCCGTACGACGAGGCGTACGAGGAGGGATTCGAGGACATGGAGCGGCGCGTCCCCGACATCGCCAAGATCAAGGCGCTGACCGGATGGGAGCCGACGCTCGGTCTCGAGCAGATCATCGAGGACGCGATCGAGTTCGAGCGGACCGACGCCCGGACCGGCCAACACACCCCGCCGTGAGTGGCCTGGACTTCGTCGTCCTGTACGGGGCGGCGTTCCTGATCCCGCTCGCGGCCACGTTGCTGGCCACACCGCTCGCCGCGGGGATGGCGAGAAGGCTCGGGGTGCTGGACCAGCCCGGCGAGCGCAAGACCCACGTCGAAGCCACCCCCTACCTCGGCGGTCTGGCCCTGCTCGTCGGCTTCGTCGCCGCCGGGTTCCTGCTCGGGGAGACCGCCCTGCAGGCGGCCGTGATCGCGGCCTGCGGGATCGTCGTGTTCGTCCTCGGCCTGCTCGACGACCTGCGCGGGCTGGGTCCCTACGTGAGGATCGGGGTCGAGGCGGCGCTCGCGGTCGCGCTGTGGTTCGCCGACGTCCGCGCCGGCTTCTTCGACCTGCCTGCCCTGGACCTCGCGCTCACGATCGGCTGGGTGGTGGTCATCGTGAACGCGGTCAACCTGCTCGACAACATGGACGGGCTGGCGTCCGGGGTGACCGCGATCGCGAGCCTCGCGTACTTCACCATCGCATCGAGCCAGGGCGACTACCTGGTGGCGGCGCTCGCCGCAGCGCTCGCCGGGACGAGCGTGGGGTTCCTGCGTCACAACTTCCCACCGGCACGGATCTTCCTCGGCGACGCCGGGTCGCTGCTCCTCGGACTCATGCTCGCAGTCCTCGGACTCCTGCTCGACCTCGAGGTCTCGAACGACGTGAAACGGATCGGCGTGCAGGCATTGATCCTCGGCGTGCCGGTCTTCGACACCGCGCTCGTGACCATCTCGCGATGGCGCGGAGGCCGGCCGATCATGCTGGGCGGGACCGACCATTCGTCCCACCGCCTGACGCGACTGGGCCTGAGTGGCCGGCAGGTCGCGTTCGTCACGTACGTGGGGCAGCTGGCGTGCTCCTCCGTGGCGATCGCGATCGTGACCGCTCCGGAGATCGCGATCTTCGTCGCGCTCGCATGGTTGGTGTGCGGGCTCGCGATCGGCGCGATGGTGAAGGGCCGCGCGCGACGGACGCCGGCGACCTGAACGCCGTCAGAGACGGTGGACGTTCGCGCGCCGGCCGCGCGTCACACCTCTGGTGTCGAA
>CAZMNP010000025.1:0-10069 GCA_964567675.1 uncultured Actinomycetes bacterium | reverse complement strand
ATCATCGGCCGGCCGTCGTACTCGACCAGCTTGTACGCGGAGTCGAGCGTCGGCGCGTCGGCCGAGACGCCCACGCGCGTCCCGACCCCGAACGCGTCGATCGGAGCGCCGGCCACCACCAGCCGGTGGAGCTCGAGCTCGTCGAGCCCGCCGCTCGCGAAGATCCGGACCCGAGGGAGCCCGGCCTCGTCCAAGATCGCGCGCGCCCCTCGCGAGAGCTCGAGCAGGTCCCCGCTGTCCAGTCGGATCCCGAGCTCACCCTGCAGGCCGAGCTCGCGGATCACCTGCGCCGCCGTCCGCACGCCGTTCAGCGTGTCGTACGTGTCCACGAGGAACGTCGTGCGCTTCGGGAAGTCGCGCGCGAACGTCCGGAAGGCGTCGACCTCGGTCGGGAAGGACTGGACGTAGGAGTGCGCCATCGTTCCGGAGACATCAAGGTGGAACCGTCGCGCAGCCTCGACGTTGCTGGTGGCGGAGAATCCCACGATCGACGTGACCCGGGCGACGGTCATGGCCGCCTCGAGGCCCTGCGTCCGCCGGAGCGAGAAGTCGACGACGTCCCGTCCTTCGGCGGCGATGACGCACCGCGCCGCCTTCGACGCGATCGTCGTCTGGAACGTGATCTGGTTCAGCAGGTACGGCTCGACGAGCTGTGCCACGGCGATCGGCGCGGTCAGCTCAAGGATCGGTTCGTTCGCGTGCACGATGCGTCCCTCAGGCACCGCCCAGACATCGCCCTGGAATCGCAGCGCGCCGAAGGCGTCCACCACGTCGCGCGGGAACCCAAGCTCGCGCTCGAGATAATCGAGCTCCTCCTCCGTGAAACCGAAGTTCTCGAGGAACTCCAAGCACGGCTCCAGGCCCGCCGAGACCAGGAAGCCGCGGCTCGGCGGAAGCGTCCGGACGAAGAGGCTGAACGTCGCCTCCTGGCGCATCCCGCGGCGGAGGTAGCTCGCCGCCATGTTGAGCTCGTAGAGGTCGGTGAGCAGCGCTCCCGGCGGCATGGGCGGAAGCGTACCGAAGCGGTGCGGTTGTGGCGCCGAGCGGAACCTGGGTAGCGTGCCGCTGCCGTGGCCGACGAACGCGACTTCCGGATCGAGAACAGCGAGCTCCGCGCCGAGGACGAGTTCACCGAGTTCGCGAGCGAGGACCTTCCCTACTACGCGGACTGGCACGGCTCGTTCGACAAGCTCCCGTGGGCGCTGGACGAGGAGTCTCTCCGCGGCGCGGACGTCGCGATCGTGGGTGCGCCGCTGGACGACGCGGTCTCATCACGCCCGGGAGCGAGGTTCGGCCCGAGGGCGATCCGGCAGTCGCCCACCTCGTGGGGACGCAACGACGCCTGGTCGATCCAGCTCGACGTCGCGCCGTACGAGCAACTGCGGGTGGTCGATGCGGGCGACGCGCCGGTCGTGCCGGCTCGGCTGGAGCGCGGGCTCCGCGTGATCCACGAGAAGGTGTACCGCGTCGCGACGGCGGGACCGATCCCGGTGGTCCTGGGGGGCGATCACTCCATCACGTACCCGAGCGCCGCGGCGGTGGCCCGCTACGTCTGGCCCCGCAAGATCGGCATCGTCCACTTCGACGCGCATGCGGACACCGGCGCGGACCAGTGGGGCTCGCTCGTCGGCCATGGGACGCCGATGCGCCGCCTGCTCGAAGAGGGCTGGGTGGACGGGAGGAACTTCGTCCAGGTCGGGCTCCGCGGCTACTGGCCCGAACGCGAGACGTTCGCCTGGATGCGGGAGCAGGGCTTCCGGTGGCACACGATGGCCGAGATCGAGGAGCGCGGTGCGGAAGCGGTGATCGCCGACGCCGTCGACGAGGCGCTGGATGGCCCGGACTGCATCTACCTGTCGGTCGACATCGACGTGGTCGATCCCGGTATGGCGCCGGGGACGGGAACGCCCGAGCCGGGAGGGATCCTCGCACGCGAGCTGTTGCGGGCGGTGCGACACATCGTGGGCCGGGTCGACCTCGTCGGCATGGACGTCGTCGAGGTCTCTCCGCCGTACGACCAGAGCGAGATCACGGCCATGCTTGCCCATCGCGTCGTTCTCGAGGCGATCAGTGCGCTCGCGTTGAAGGCCACGTGATGGTGGACCGGCTCCGCTTCGAGGAGCTCACGGTGGAAGCGCTCGACTCGCTCCCGGCGTGGGTGCTCGAACGGCTCGAGAACGTCGAGGTGATCGTCGAGGATCGCCCGCCGCGCGACGAACCGAACCTCCTGGGGCGCTACCACGGCATCCCGCTGACCGAACGGCGGGACTACGCAGGCGTGCTGCCGGACACGATCACGCTCTACATGAGGACGATCGAGCGGGTATCGCGCGACGAGGACGACCTGCGGCGCGTGGTCGCGCACACGGTCGAACACGAGGTCGCGCACTTCTTTGGGATCTCCGACGAGCGGCTCCGCGACCTCGACGCCTACTGATGGCGAGCGATGCCGATCGGGCGCTGATGGAGGTCGCCATCGAGGAGGCGCGGGCGGCGGCCGAGGCCGGCGACGTGCCGGTCGGCGCGGTGGTCGCACGCGGTGACGAGGTGCTCGCGCGTTCGGGGAACGCCCGGGAGCAGGCACAGGACCCGACGGCCCACGCCGAGATCCTCGCCCTGCGCCGCGCCGCGGTCATGGTGGGCAGCTGGCACCTCGAGGGCTGCACGATGTACGTCACGCTCGAGCCCTGCGCGATGTGCGCGGGGGCGCTCGTCCTCGCGCGGATCGACCGGCTCGTCTACGCGGCGGCCGATCCGAAGGCGGGGTTCGCCGGCTCACTCGGAGACCTCACGCGCGATCCGCGTCTGAACCACCTGGTCGAGGTCCAGACGGGCGTCCTGGAGACCGAGGCGAGCGAGCTCCTGCGCGAGTTCTTCCGCCAGCGCCGCTAGCCGAGCGAGGCGGCTCGAAGCGCGAGGTAGCGCTGCTCGGGGAGGCTCGCGGTCATCCTCGCCGCCCGTTGATAGGACTCGCGCGCGGCGGCCGTGTCCCCCGCGAGCTCGAGCAGGTGCCCTCGAACGGCCTCGAGCCGGTGACTCTGCGCCATCCGGTCGTCGTCGTCGAGGGTTCCTAGCAGCGCGAGGCCGGCCCGCGGCCCGTGCACCATCGCGACCGCGACCGCGCGGTTGAGCGTGACGACGGGCCCCGGCGAGACCTCCTCGAGGACCTCGTACAGCGCGAGGATCTGCGCCCAGTCGGTCTCCTCGGCGGTACGAGCTTCGTCGTGCACGGCGGCGATCGCTGCCTGCAGCTGATACGGACCGATCGGCCCCGTCCCGAGCGTGCGGCTGACGATCGCCACGCCCTCCTCGATCTGCGCCGCGTCCCACCGGTCGCGCTGCTGTTCGGCGAGCGGGACGAGGAAGCCGTCGGCGTCCGTTCGGGCGGGGCGGCGGGCGTCCGTCAGGAGCATGAGCGCGAGCAAGCCGGCAGCCTCGGCCTCACCCGGCACGAGCCCCTGGAGCATGCGCGCCAGCCGGATCGCCTCACCGGTGAGGTCGGTTCGCTGCAACGAGGGTCCCGAGCTCGTCGTGTAGCCCTCGTTGAAGACGAGGTAGAGCACGTGCAGCACGACGCGGAGTCGCGCGGCGCGTTCGGGCTCGGGGGGAAGCTCGAACCCGAGGCCGCTGCCCTTGATCGTCTGCTTCGCGCGGCTGATGCGTTGGGCCATCGTCGCCTCGGGAACGAGGAACGCGTTCGCGATCTCCGCGGTCGTCAGCCCGCCGACCGCCCGGAGCGTGAGCGCGAGCTGCGACGGCACGGACAGCGACGGGTGACAGCACAAGAAGAGGAGCGCAAGCGCGTCGTCCCGGTCGGCGGGCTGTCCGCCGCGGACCTCGAGCGCGGCCGTGTTCTCCTCGCGGCGCCGGCGAGCGCTCTCGCTCCGCCACTCGTCGACCAGTCGCCGGGAGGCGACGGTCACGAGCCACGAACGCGGGCTCTCGGGAACGCCCTCCTCGGCCCACTGCTGCGACGCGGCGAGGAGCGCTTCCTGCACCGCGTCCTCGCACGCGTCGAACTGCCCGTACCGCCGCACCAACGTGCCGAGGATCCGCGGCGCCAGCTCGCGCAGCAGGTCCTCGACTCGTGGCGCTTCGACCGGCGACATGACGACGCTCGGCAGTTCCTAGGCGGCCGCGGCCGCCTCCTCCAATGCCGCGACGTCGATCTTCTGCATCTGGAGCATCGCCTGCATGACGCGCTGCGCCTTCGCGGGATCGGGATCGCTCAGGAGCTGGTGAAGGGCAGTCGGGATGATCTGCCATGACAGCCCGTATCGGTCCTTCAGCCAGCCGCACTGACTCTCCTCGCCGCCGTCGGTGAGGGCCTTCCAGAGGTAGTCGACCTCGTCCTGCGTCTCACAGCTCACGTGGAACGAGATGGCCTCGGTGAACTGGAAGTGCGGGCCGGCGTTCAGTGCCGTGAACTCCAACCCTTCGAGCAGGAACGACACGGTCATCGCCGATCCCGGCTCGCCCGGCCCGGCCTCGCCGTAGCGCGTGACGCCCAGGACCTTCGACTCATCACCGTGGGAACCTGGCCGCGGGCCGTTGAACACCGAGACGTAGAACTCGGCGGCCTCCTCGGCCTTGTCGTCGAACCAGAGGTACGGGGTGAGCTTCTGCATGGCTTGTCTCCTTCGTCGTGTCGGATGACGGTCGGTCGGTGCTTCGAGGTCAGACCTCGGGCGGGGCGTCGGCCACCTGGCGGACCTCGACGGGCTCGCCGGTGAACGCGACGCATCGCGACGCGATGTCGATGGCTCGCGCCTCGTCGGCGTCGACGATCCACCAGCCGGCGAGGGACTCCTTGGCCTCGGCGAACGGGCCGTCGGTGGCGACGGGGACGCCGCTCTCGATCCGAACGGTCTTGGCCTCGCTCGGGTCGACCAGGCCCTGTCCGTCGACGAACTCGCCGGCGTCCTTGATCTCCTGGTCGATGGTGCCCATGAACGCGATCATCTCGCGGATCCACTCGGGCGTTCGGGTCTCCATCATCGTGTTCTGGTCCCCGAACATCATGATGATGTACTTCATCCCTCACTCCTTCCCGGCATCCCGTTCGGGACGCTCTCAGCCATGGGTCGGAGCGGCTGCCCCGTTCTCGACATCTGGCGAGAAGAAGATCCCCGACCAGACTACGAGCCGTCGGCGCGGGACTCGTCCTTGTGGCGGCGGGCGTCCATCACGGAGCGGATGCGGGCCGCGACCTCGGGCATCTCATCCTCCATGGCGCGGAAGTCCCGTTCGTGCATCACGATCACGCGCAGGTCGGCCGTCGCCGTCACCGTGGCGGAGCGGCGGTGCGCCTCTAGGAGGGCCATCTCACCGAAGAAGTCGCCCGGTCCGAGCTCCGCCACCCGGTTGCCGTCGACCAGGACCTCGGCCGTGCCGGACTCGATCACCATGAACTCGTGCGGGAAGGCGCCCTGGTCGATCAGATGGCGGCCCGCAGGCACGTCGACCTCGTCGGTCCACGCCGCGATGCGCTCGAGGTTCCGGCGGGGGAGGTCCTCGAAAAGAGGGATCTGCTTGAGGCGTCGGGCGTCCACTCGGGTCCCCTCCTATCCGGGAACGTCGCAGGCGGCGTGCGGCCGAATCCTGCCACAGGCCCGCCGACGCTGCTTGCTAGACTCGCCCCGGAGGCGTGCCGGAGTGGACGAACGGGACCGCCTCGAAAGCGGTTAGGGGCCTAAACCGCCCCTCGCGTGTTCGAATCACGCCGCCTCCGCGCATGATCCCGTCCAGCTGCACCGGTACACACCGAGGGTCCTTCCCCGTGGTGCGGTTAGACCGGCACCATGGGGTACTCCTCGATGAGGAACCAGGAACCTTCCTCCACCGCCATCTCGTTGCGCCACTTCGTGACATCCGGGTCTGACGCATCCCAGGTGAAGCGGAGGCGTGGCCCGGTTTCGCCCATCGACTCGAACACGAGCCGGTCACCCTCGATGTGACCCCGGTACACGTCGGCGTGCCCGTAGTTGTCGACCATCGAGGCTCGATACTCGCCGTGCTCTGGATCCCACCCCGAAACCCAGTGGAGCTGCCACTTCAGGACGAACGTGCCGTCCTCGAGGAACTGCTCCTGCTCGAAGTCACCGGCGATCCATCGCCCCTCCTGGATCGTCTTGACGGTGCCTCGCCCGATCCCCCTCATCGCCGGAGTGCCCGGTCCCATCCCGCCCTCGTGGATCGTGCCTCCCCACGTGCAATCCCGGAAGAAGCGCCGAAGCGCCTCCATCTCGGGCCCCACTTCGATCGGCTTCGGGACCGCCTCGACGTTGCTCTGTGTGGACATGAGGAGCCTCCTTCCCTCGGTATCCAGACTCAACAGGTGTCCCACGGAGGGCTGGCAAGTTGAACCTCGCGACGCTGAACGGGTTCCTCGCCTCCGTGTGGCTGGCGTCGGGCCGTGACGATGCCGACCTCCCAGCCAGGGGCGCGCCCGCCGCCCGGCGGCCGGATCGTTTCCGCCGGGAAGCCACTTCGAGCGAGGAGCCACGACACCACCGAGTTCGAGTTCCACATGTCGCCCATCCCGCAGGCATCTCGGCCCCAGACCAGCGCGGGCACCGAACCGACCAGGTCGAGGACGCGACGCGCTCGGTTCGGGTCGTCGCTCAGGCGCTGCGGGCTGGCCACGGCCTCGAGGATGTCCGGGATGACCCCGTCCCGCCATCGGCGCACCTCGTATCGGAACACGCGGAATCGCGCGATCCGGCGATCGCCGACCGGACCTTCCACCACCGCGCCGCGCGACCGGCCGTCGCCATCGGGGATCGGCCATGCCATCTCGATCACGAATCGACCCTCCGGTACCTGCACCTCGAGCGCGGAGTGGTACAGGTCGAGGGGGCGACGGTGCTCACGGTGTGCCTGGATGGCCTCGTAGACGCGCCCGTTCAGCCGAACGAAGTGACCGCCCGCACCGAGGGGGAGCCAGTACAGATCGATGCCGGCATCAGAGGGCTGATCCGCGAACGGTGGCTCTGATGCACCGTTCGGCTTCGCGTCCGGCTTGTGGCCCATGGCCTTCCTCGTTGCCTTCGTGAGTCGTTCCTTTCACGCTCCCGAGGCTCGCGCCGCGCGGGTAGGGTCCTCGGGCGCGCGGCCCGTGGGCCATTCGCCCCTACTTCGGTCGCGACTCGAAGGACGTCGACTGATCGACATTCGAGCGTCGTCACGTGAAGGAGCGGAGCCTTCTTCAGTGGATGCGGCGACTGGGTGGTGGTGCCTCCTCACATCCTTTCTGCAGGAGACTGATGTTCAGCTTCAGCTTTGCGGCGCGGCGCTCATTTGACCGCGTTCACATCTCGACCATAGGGTGTCCGTGGAGTGCCGGGAAGCCTGGTCGGCTTCGCGGCGCTTCGTCGTTTGTCGGGCGGTTGGAGGGACGGGGATGGTTTCGAAAGGGAAGGTAGAACGCTCGTCCCTGCTGTCGCCGCCCTCGACCTGGCGCCTTTCGGTTGGGATCCTCGTTGCTGCCGTCGGCTTTCCGATCGCCGTCGTCCTGTCGACGCTTGGCCCGATGGCCCAACTGGCCGGCCTGCCGTTCGTTGCTGTGGTGATCGTCGCAACCGCACTCGGAAGACTGGCTCTCGGTGGGGTGAGCGTTGTGTTGGCAACGCTTCTCCTCGACTATTTCGTGATCCCACCGACCGGTACATTGAACCCCGAGCGTGCGGGTGATTACGTCGCTCTGGCCCTGTTTGCGACCATCTCACTTGGAACTGCTGTCGCGATCTCCTACTTGGATCGCGTCAACGCCGAACGCAAGCTCGCGAACGCCCGACTCGAGTTCGTCGCGACCTCGCTGCAGCGAGGCTTGCTGCCATCACGCCTACCCCAGATCCCATCGGTCGACATCGCTGTCGGGTACTGGCCGGCCGGGGAAGGCATCGAGGTCGGCGGCGACTTCTACGACGTGTTCCAACCGGATGGGAACCGGCTCGTGGTGGTGGTCGGCGACGTGGCGGGGAAAGGGCCCGAGGCGGCGGTATTCGTCGGTGCCGCCCGCCACATACTTCGGACTCTGGCGTCGCAGGAACATGCACCAGGCGATCTGCTCCGTCACCTGAACAAGTTCCTGCTGCAGGAGATGGCTGAGGGACAGTTCTGCACGGTCTGCATCGCCGTCCTCGACCTCGACGATCACGACGGCGCCGAGTTGATCGTCGCGTCTGGTGGCCACCCGGCTCCTACGATCGTGCGAGGCGACGGGACGATCCATCCCGTACCCACGGCGGGGACGCTGCTCGGGCTCTTAGAGGGTGTGATATTCGAGGAGTACTCCACACGCCTTCGTCGTGGTGACACACTCGCTCTCTACACAGACGGTCTCTATGAGAGACCTCGAGGCGATGCGTCGGAAGAGCGAGACGTCTCAGCGTTGCTGTTGGGCGCTGAATCCGTGCCGGTGCAGAACGCGCTTGATCGTGTCGAGGGCGTGCTTCAGGATGAAGTGCTGTTCGATGATGCCGCGCTCGTCCTCGTCCGTATGAGATAGCACACGGCTCTGTCGGACAGGCGTGGCTTACACGCTTGGTCCGGCCTGCGGTGGCCGCTCCCTCACCATCCCGGCACTACGCCGGATGCCACTTCGCCATGTGCTCGGCCTGGGTCGGCAGGTACGCACCCGGGCCGAAATGCGTGTCGTAGAACTCGAGATCCAGATGGTGCGCCTGCAGGTACGTCAGGCAGAAGGCGCTCGGCACGGTCCCGGGGAACTTGCCGAAACGATTGAGGACGTATTGCGCCTGGTGTGCCACGCATGCCTTGAAGTCGTCGGAGTGAACCTGCGCGGCGCCCCGGATCCGCGCGCTCTCGCTCCAGGCTCCCGGCGTGTCGGGGTGATAGGGCCCGCCCGGCCCGAACTTCCGTTGCGCGAAGGCCTCGACCGCAGCGGCCATGTCCGAGTGATGCGGCGGGCAGTACGCGGCGAAGACGCCGTCCTCGCGCCCGGTCGGGTTCGGAAGCGCCCAGCGCTCGTCGGTGTCGTACCGGAACCCGAGACCCGGAACCTCCGGGTCGCCGCTCGCGCCGAGGATCGTGTGCCGGTCGATCCCGTCGAACATCCAGCCGCCGAGCCCCGTCGCCTGGAGCATCAGCATGCCGGCGTAGCAGCACGCGGCGAGCTCGGCGGTCGCCTCGGTGAGCGCGTACTGCTCCAGGAACGAGAGCGGGTACGGCTCGTCGACGTTCACGAGCCCTCGGAACTGCTCCATGCCGGGGATCGGCTCGCCGTTGACGTCGTCGGTCATCGAGTAGCCGTTCTGCGTGATGAAGCACAAGAGAGCGATGAACGTCTGAGCGAGGTCGGCGACCGGCATGAGCAGCAGGCTCCCCGGCCTGTTCACGCACCAGGTGTTGTGTCCTTCCATGTACGGCTCGGCAGGCGGGATGTTGAGGCGCCCATCGGCGAGCTTTCGGATCCGGTCGCGGTGCGCCTCGATCACGGCCTCGATATCGACCGGCGCCCCCGGCTCGTGTTCGACCAGCTTGGGGGCGTCGCGCGTCTCGAACAGGTAGACGCCCTCGTCGTCGGTGAAGAAGACCTCGGAGGTGTGGAACCCGGCGGCTGAGGGGAACGTCCGCCCGCCCGCGGCTCCCGCGTAGTTGGGGAGGTGGGGCGCGTAGGTCGCGTTCCTCGTGATCGCGAAGTGCCAGCCCGTGTTTCCGGCCGCGGACGTGAGGACGAGCATCTTCTCGAGGTCGGAAAGCGGCATCGGCTCGTGTCGCGAGCGGTACGCGAGTGGCCCGTCCTCGATCTCGGCGCCCATCGAGAACCGGCGGGCACGGCGTCCGTGCAACGCCTCGATCAGCGGGAAGGTGAGCGCGGTTTCCAGTCCCGCAGGAGTAGTGCGCGGATCCATCGAGCCCTCCTGATCGTTTGAGGCAACGGACTCTAGAGGCATCCACGGGCTCTCGTTAGACTTGCCCCGGTGGCCTGCCCGAGCGGCCGAAGGGACACGCCTGGAAAGCGTGTAGGGGGGCAACTCCCTCGAGGGTTCGAATCCCTCGGCCACCGCCGGCCGGCTCGCTAGAGGTCCTTCGAGTACCTCGTGTA
>CAZMNP010000024.1:0-27499 GCA_964567675.1 uncultured Actinomycetes bacterium | reverse complement strand
CGCAAGCAGGGCGTCGGGAGCGCGCGCTGGCGCTCGTGCAGGAGCTGGCGGGAGCCGGTGTGCGGATCGAGCCGGACATGCGGCTCGACGACGCCGGTCTCGATTCCCTCGCCTTCGCCGAGCTCGCCGCCGCTCTCGAGGCCGACCTGGGCGTCGACCTCACCCACGTACACGTGGAGGGAGCCGAGCGCATCGAAGACGTGGTGCGGGCGGTCGAGGAAGCCCCCACCGTTGCCGGGCAAACGCCGCTCCCACGGGGGATCGGCTCGCTCCAGGCATCCGCCGATGTCCTCGGTGGGTGGGCGCTGCGGTGGTGGTTCCGGCTCCGCGTCGAGGGCGCCGGGCACGTGCCGCAGCGCGGGCCCGCGATCGTGGCGATGAACCACGAGAGCGCGCTCGATATCCCGCTGGTCGTCACGGCGAGCCGCCGCCCGATCACGTTCATGGCGAAGAAGGAGCTGTTCAAGAACGGCTTCGCTTCCTGGTCGCTGAACTCGCTCGGCGGGTTCCGGGTCGACCGGGACCGGTTCGACCTCGTGGCCGTGCGACGGGCGCTCGCGGTGCTCGGGCGCGGAGACGTGCTCGGGATGTATCCGGAGGGGACGCGTTCGCCGGGCCGGCTCCTGCCGTTCCTGCACGGCGCCGCGTGGCTCGCCCTGAACACCGGGGTACCGCTCGTGCCCTGCTCGATCTCGGGAACGGAACACGCCGGGCGTGCCAGCAGCCCGGGCCGGGTGCCGGTGCGCATCCGGTTCCACGAGGCGATCGCGGTCGAGCCCTCGAACGACCCGCCCGAGCGCCGGCGGCGCGCGGAGCAGCTCACGGCCCGGCTTCGCGAGGCGATCGAGGCCGATCTGCGTGGAGGCGTCGACCCGGCGCCCGGCCGGCTCGTGCCCAAGACCACCGAGGATCCGCCGGGAACATGAGGTGTCCCGGCCGCGTTCTCCAAGGTGATGGAAACAAACCTGGGTAAGGTGGAAGACATGGCACAAGCCGAACGGACACAACACGCGGGACCGGTCGTCGTCGAGGTGACCGACCAGGACTTCCTGCAAACCGTCGTCGAGGAGTCCAAACGGCGGCCGGTCGTCGTCGACCTCTGGGCGACGTGGTGCGCCCCGTGCCGGACGCTCGGGCCGATCCTGGAGAAGGTGGCCGAGGAGCGCGGCGGCGAGTTCCTGCTCGCCAAGCTGGACGTCGACGCGAACCCCTACACGGCGGGCCAGTTCGGGGTGCAGAGCATCCCGACGGTCGTCGCGTTCAAGGACGGCAAGCCGGTGGACGGGTTCGTGGGTGCGATCCCCGAGCCGATGGTGAAGGAGTTCATCGACAAGATCCTGCCGACCGCAGCCGACCACGAGGCGCAGGATGCGCTCGAGGAGGAGATGGAAGGCGATCTCGACGACGCCGAGGCCAAGTACCGCGAGGCGCTCGTGGCCGACGCGGACAACCGGGCCGCGCGACTCGGGCTCGGGAGGGTGCTCGCCGAGACCGGACGGGACGCGGAAGCGCGCGAGCTGCTCATGCCGCTGCTGCCCGATCCCGAGGCCGAACGGGTGCTCGCGATGCTGGAGGTGCGGTCGTGGGCTTCGACCTCGGAGCCAGGGACGCTCGCGAGCGCGAAGCGCTTAGCGGCGCAGGGGAAGTACAAGGAGGCGATGGACGGGATGCTCGGCGCGTTGCGGGACGATCCCGACGCGCGCCAAGCGATGCTGGACGTCTTCGCCGTGCTCGGTGAGGACGATCCGCTCGTCGCCGAGTATCGCCGCAAGCTCGCGAACGCGCTCTTCTGACGATGGGCCGCTGAGATGGCCGACGTTGGAGATCGCGCCGACGTCGGAGATCGCATCCGGCAGTTCTGGGACGAGGACTCGGTCACCTACGACGAGACCAAGTCGCACGCGGTGTCCGATCCCCTCGAACGCGCCGCGTGGCGGCAGGCGCTCGTCGAGGCGCTTCCGGACCCGGGAGGCACGGTGCTCGACGTCGGTGCCGGGACCGGTGCGCTGTCGCTGCTCGCCGCCGAGCTCGGGTTCGAGGTGACGGCGCTGGACCTGTCGCCGGAGATGCTGGCCCGGGCCGAGCGAAAGGCGGCCGAACGAGCCGTCGCCGACCGGATGCACTTCGTCGTCGGGTCCGCGACCGAGCCTCCCGCCGGGCGATTCGACGCCGTGATGGAGCGTCACGTGCTGTGGACGATCCCCGATCCGGTCGGCGCCCTGCGCTCGTGGCGCGAGGTGTCGGACCGGCTCGTGCTCTTCGAGGGGGTGTGGGGCTCGAGGGCGCTCGACCAGCGAGCGAGGTTCGTCGTCGCGGAGCGCCTGCGCAGACTCATGCGCACGCCGCCCGACCATCACGCCCCGTATCCCGAGGACGTGCTCGCCGAGCTGCCGCTCGCGCGGCTCCCCTCGCCGGTGCCGCTGATCGACGCGGTGCACGAGGCGGGTTGGAAGGCGGTACGGATCAAACGCCTTCGCGACGTGGAGTGGGCCGCCCGGCTGCACGAGCCGTGGCCGCTCGGCTGGCTCGAACAGCTTCCTCGGTACGTCCTCGTCGCCAGCGGCTGAACGCGCCGTCTGCCACCCCGGTCATGGTTCCGATTCAGCGGCGTGCGCACCAGTACACGTCGGTCCGGTACGGCATGACGATCCGCTCCCGGCCGCGGAGCTCGGGATCGTTCTCCAGCAGATCCGCGACCTCCGCGATGACGCGTTCGCGCTCGGCCTCGGGAGCGCTCGCCACGTAGCTCACCGAGAGCACGCGATCGAGGAACTCATCGCGAGTCACCTGGTGGACGTGGTACGCCACCTGATGGTGGAACGGACCGAACAGGTCCGTCGTCTCGAACGCCTCGCGCCACCGCATGTCTCGGTAGCGAGGGTCCCCGTCGCCCGAGAGACGGTCGAAGATCTCCGTGAGGCGCTCCGCCCAATCGCTGGCCTCGTCACGGATGTTCCAGATCAGCCCGAGGGCGCCCCCGGGCCGAAGGACGCGGTGGATCTCGGGAAGCGCGAGCTCGCCGGCGAACCAGTGGAAGGCCTGCGCCACCACGACGGCGTCGGCGCTCGCGTCCGGCAGCGGGATCTGCTCCGCGGTCCCGTCCACGACCTCGACCGACGGACAGGTCCGCGCGAACGCCTCCCGCATCCCGGGGACGGGCTCCACGGCGACGATCCGCGCGCCCGTCGCGACGATCAGCTCGGTGAACTTGCCCGTGCCGGCCCCGAGCTCGACGACGTCGCGGCCCGGATCGATCCCTACGGCGCGGATGAGGAACGACACCGCGTCCTCGGGGTAGCTCGGCCGGCCGCGCTCGTACCGCTCGACGGCCGCCTCGAACCCCACCGCCGCCGCGGGGTGGATCCGCTGGTCGCTCATCCGGTCGTCTCCCGGCGTGGATCGCACCTTCGGACCCGGTGGCTTCCCGCCGAGGTCAGTTCGCCGACGCGGCGACGATCGACGGCACGGGCGACGGCCACGCGGTCTCCTCGGCTCCGAACGAGAGGTCGAAGACCTCCTCGAACCTGCCGGCGACGATCGGCGCCATCTCCTCCACGGAGATCGTCCGTTCGGCCAGCTCCGAGAGCGACGTTACCCCCTCGTGCGCGAGCCCGCAGGGGACGATCGCGTCATACCAGGACAGGTCCGTCGTGCAGTTGAGGGCGAACCCGTGGAGCGAGACCCGCATGCGCATGAGCCGAACGCCGATCGCGCAGACCTTGCGCTCGCCGTGCCACACGCCCGTCTGGACGTCGTTGCGCTGGAGCTCGACGCCGACGTCGGCCGCAGAGCGGATGACGACCTCCTCGAGGTCTCGCACGAAGCGGAGAGCGTCCGGACCGACGCCGAGGTCGAGCACCGGGTAGCCGACGAGCTGGCCCGGTCCGTGGAACGTGAGGGAGCCGCCGCGGTCGATGAACCGGAGGTCGGCGCCGGCAGCGCGGATCCGGTCCTCGGTCCACACGATGTGATCGGGTTTCCATCTTCGGCCGGCCGTGTAGACCGGCGGGTGCTCGAGGAGGATCAGCGTGTCCTCGCCAGCGCCGGCGAGGCGATCGTCGGCCAGGTCGTGCATCGAAGCGTTCGCCGCGTCGTAGTCGACGAGCCCGGAGGGGCGGATCAGGCGGCCGCGGCGGGTCATCGTCAGACGCCGAGATCCTCGGCGAAGTCCCACGACTCCAGGTTCTGCTTCACGCGCGCGAGGAACCGCGTGGCGAGCTCGCCGTCGATCACCCGGTGGTCCCACGACATCGAGATGTTCACCATCGAGCGGATGGCGATCGCGTCCTCGATCACCACCGGCCGCTTCGTGATCGCATCGAGGGACAGGATGCCGGTGTTCGGCGTGCTGATGATCGGCAGCGACGCGATCGAGCCATACGGCCCGGGGTTCGTGATCGTGAACGTCGAGCCCTGGACCTCGTCGGGCTTGAGCTGATGCGCGCGAGCCCGCTCGGCGAGGTCGGCGATCGCGCGCGCGATGCCGACGGTGTTCATCCCGTCGGCGCCCTTGATGACCGGGACGATGAGCCCCTGGTCGTAGCTGACCGCGATCCCCATGTTCACGTACTTGTGGACCACGACGTTGTCGCCGTCGAGACGGGCGTTGACCAACGGGTACTCGAGGAGCGCGTCGGTCGTCGCACGCACGACGAACGGCAGATACGTGAGGTTGACGCCGTACTTCTCCCGGAAGGACTCCTTGGCGCGGGTCCGTGTCTTGACGAGGTGGTCGACGTTGACTTCGACCAGGGTCCACGCCCGCGCGGTCGTCTGTTCGGCGGTGAGCATGTGCTGGGCGATCGCCTTGCGGATGTGGCTCATCGGGACGACCTCTTCGCCCTGGCCGGCCGTGGGTGCCGGCGCCGCGGCCTGTGCAGGCGCCGTGGCCGGAGCCGGCGCGGCCTGAGCGGATGCCGCTGCGGGGGCCGGAGCTCCCGCCCCGCCGGAGGACACGAAGCTCAGCACGTCGTTCTTCGTGATCCGTCCGCCGGTCCCCGTGCCCCGGACCTGCGAGAGATCGATGCCGTGCTCCTCGGCGAGCTTTCGGACGAGGGGAGAAAGGATCTGCGAGCGCGGTCCGCCGTCCGCGGGCTTCGCATCTCTGGCGGCCACCGCCGTCTGTGACGAGGCGGCGGGCGCACTCGCCGCAGGAACCGACGCGGCGGGCTCGACCTGCGGTGTCTCGACCGGCGCGCTCTCCTGCACCGGCGTTCCGGCCGCGGCCCCCGCCGGCGCCTCACTCGGAGGAGGCGCCTTCGACGCGGCCTCTGCGGCCGCCTCGGGCGTCGCCGCATCGACTCCATCACCGGACTCGATGACCGCCAGGTCGGTGCCGACGGCGACGGTCTGGCCCTCGGGGACCAGGATCTTCGTGAGCGTCCCCGCCGCCGGCGAAGGGACCTCGGTGTCGACCTTGTCGGTGGAGATCTCGAACAGGAGCTCGTCCTGGGCGACCTGATCGCCCTCCTGCTTGAGCCACTTGATGATCGTTCCCTCGATCACGGTCTCGCCGAGCTGCGGCATCTTGACCTGCGTCATCGAACCTCCCGGAAAAGGGCTACCAGGCAGAGAGCTTGCGGACGGCATCCTCGATGTCGGCGATCTGCGGAAGGTACGCGTCCTCGAGCGACGGCGAGAACGGAACGGGGACGTTCGGCGGCGCGAGCCGCATGACGGGAGCGTCGAGGTCGGTGAATCCCTCCTCGGCGATCACGCTCGCCACCTCGGCGCCGATGCCGAGGAAGCGGTGGCTCTCGTACAGGACGATCGCGCGGCTCGTCTTGGCAACTGATGCGAGGATCGTTTCCGTGTCGAGCGGGACGATCGAGCGGAGATCCACGACCTCAACGCTCGCGCCGTCGCCGGCGAGGTTCTCCGCCGCTTCGAGCGCCTGGTGCACCATCATCCCGCTGGCGACGATCGTGACGTCGGATCCCTCCCGCTTCACGTCCGCCTTGCCGATCGGCACGAGGAAGTCCGGATCCTCGGGCACCTGTTCCTTGATGCGCCGGTAGATCCACTTGTGCTCGAGGTACACGACCGGGTTGTCGTCGCGGATCGCCGACTTCAACAAGCCCTTGGCGTCGGCGGGGAACGCCGGCGCGACGACCTTCAGACCGGGGGTGTGCGCGAACCACGGATCCGGGTTCACCGAGTGGAAGCTCGAGGCGCGGACGCCTCCACCGCTCGGGCCGCGAAGGACCACCGGTGCCGGCACCCCGCTCCGGTAGTGGTAGCGGGCGAGCGCGGTGGTGATCTCGTCGTAGCCGCTCGACATGAAGTCCGCGTACTGGAACTCGGCGACGGGACGAAGGCCCTCCATCGCCGAGCCGAGCGCCATCCCGACGATGGTCTCTTCGGCGATCGGGGTGTCCATGACGCGCTCGGGTCCGAAGCGATCGATGAAGCCCTCGGTGACCTTGAACGCCCCGCCGTAGACGCCGATGTCCTCGCCGAGGAGGTAGACGCGCTCGTCGCGCTCCATCTCCTCCCAGAGCGCCTCGGCGATCGCCACGAGGTACGTGGCCTCGCCGTTCTCCGAACGCTTGCCGCGGGGTTCGGCCCCGTGTCCGGCGGCGCCCGCCTCGACGGTCTTCGTCGCCATCAGGCGCCGGTTCCCCCGCCGCGCCCCGGCTCCGAGGCCCAGTAGCCGTCCTCGACCCAGAGCCCCTTCGTGACGTCGCCTGGCTCGGGGAACGGAGAGGCCTGGGCGAACTCGTACCCCTCCTCGAACTCCTGCTGGATGCGCTCCTCCATCTTCTTCACGGCGTCGTCGTCGACGACGGCCTTGGAGCGAAGCAGCTCCTCGAAGCGCTTCACGGGGTCCTTGTTCTTCATGTGGTCCTCGAGGAGCTCCTTGGGCACGTACTTCGCGGGGTCGTGGCCCGCGTGGCCGCGCCACCGGAGCGAGACGCCCTCGATCAGGCTGGGCCCGCCGCCCTCGCGCGCCCGCTCGACCGCTTCGTGCGCGGCCGCGTAGACGTCCAAGACGTTCTCGCCGTCGACGCGAACGCCGGGCATCGCGTAGGCCTCGGCGCGCTGCGCGATGGTGGGGACCGGGAACTCCAGCTGGTTCGGCGCCGAGTACGCGAACAGGTTGTTGTTCACGACCCAGACCACCGGCAGGCGGAAGATCGACGAGACGTTCAGCGCCTCGTGCCACCGGCCGTTGGAGGTCGCGCCGTCGCCGCAGATCGCCATCGCGACCCGAGGTTCTCCCTTGCGCTGGTAGGCGAGCGCGGCACCGGCCGCGGGCGGATACGCGATCGGCAGGTGCGACATCACGGTCCACGTCCGGTGTCCCTGCCAGTCGCCGATGTGGCTGTTGCCGTCACGGCCGCGCGTGTAGCCATCGATGCGTCCCCAGAACTGGGCCATCACGCGCTTGAGGTCCAGTCCCTTCGTGAGCTGCGCGGTCAGGTCGCGGTGCGTGGGGAAGAGCGAGTCGTCCTCTCGCAGCGCCCACGTGACCCCGACGTGCGTGCCCTCCTGACCACGTCCCGAGTAGATCGCCCCGGGCAGCCGGCCCTGCCGGTACAGGGCTTCCATCCGCTCGTCGAAGTAGCGGCTGAGCTTCAGCATGTGGAGCATGTCCAGGAGCTCCTCGTCGGACAGGCCGACCCGCCAGTCTGACGCCGGAACCGTCTTGTCCTTGACCTTCGTCGCCACGCTCACGCTCCGTGCAGCGGTTTGCCGGCGAGCGCGAGGAATGCCTCGCCCACGCCCTCGGACAGGGTGGGATGCGGGTGGAACAGCGCGGCCACCTCGGCGGGTGTCGCCTCCCAGTTGACGATCAGCATCGACTCGGAGATCAGGTCGGTGACGTGCGGACCGACCATGTGCACGCCCAGCACCGCGCCCTCTCTCTCGGCGACGATCTTCACGATGCCGCCCTCGGCGACGATGTTGGCCTTGCCCACGCCCTGAAGGTTGAACGTCTCGACGTTGATCTCGTGACCGCGTTCGACCGCCTGCGCCTCGGTCAGGCCGACCGACGCGATCTCCGGCGAGCAGTACGTCACGCGCGGGATCCCGATGTAGTCGATCTCGGGAACGGCCGTCCCCGCGATGCGTTCGGCGACCGCGTACCCCTCGGTGAAGGACACGTGCGCCAGCTGGAGCGGGGTCGCCGCCACGTCGCCGATCGCCCAGACGTGGGACGCCGTGGTCTGCAGCTGGCCGTCCACCTTGACGAACCCGCGGTCGACCTCGATGCCGGCCTCCTCGAGGCCGAGCCCCTCGGTCACGGGTCCGCGGCCGACGGCGACGAGACACACGTCTGCGGAGACCGTCTGCGTCTTACCGCCCGCCTCGAACGCGACGTCGACGCGGTCGCCGGCGTCCGTCACTTCCTTGACGGAGGCGCCGGCGTGCGCCGCGATGCCGCGCTTGCGGAACGCGCGCGCGACCTCCTTCGAGACGGTCTCGTCTTCGAGCGGCGCGATCCGAGGCAGCGCCTCGACGACCGTCACGTCCGCGCCCATCGAGCGGTAGAAGCTCGCGAACTCGAGCCCGATCGCCCCCGCTCCGATGATCACGGCCGAAGACGGGATGCTCGAGTACCACAGGGCCTCGTCGGAGGTGATGACCCGCTCGGAGCGCTCGATCCCGGGGAGCAGGCGCGGCGAGGAGCCCGTGGCGATCACGACATCGGTCGCGGTAAGCGTGCGCCCGTCGACCTCGACCGCAGGTCCCGGCTTCAGCGTCGCCGAGCCTCGGATCACGTTGACCTTCCGCGCCTTCACCACGCTGGTGAGGCCGGCGACGAGCTTGTCGACGACCTTGTTCTCGAACGCCTGGATCTGCGACCAGTCGGGCTCGCCGGAGGCCTTGATGCCCCACTGGGCCGCGCGCTCCACGATGTCCATCACGGCGGCCGACTGCAGCAAGGCTTTCGTCGGGATGCATCCGCGCAAGAGGCAGGTGCCGCCGAGGCGCTCGTCGCGCTCGACGAGGGCGACGCGCTTGCCGAGCTGTGCCGCTCGCAGGGCACAGGAGTAGCCTCCCGTCCCCGCGCCGATCACGACTACGTCGTAGGCGTCGGACATCCGAGCCGTCATGCTACCGCGCTTCCCCAGCACGCCTGCCCGCCGGCCTCGCGCCCGGCTCGACGAGCCCTTCGGCCGGTCCCTCGGACGTAGGATGGCGCGCACCGATGACCGATCCCAACCTGCGCCACAGCCCTCTCGAGGAAGTCCACCGGCAGCTCGGCGCCAAGCTCGGGCCGTTCGGCGGGTGGCTCATGCCCATCGGGTACGCGGGAACGCTGTCGGAGCATCGAGCGGTGAGGGATCGGGTGGGGGTGTTCGACCTGAGCCACCTCGGCAAGGTCGATGTCACCGGCCCGGGTGCGCTCGACGCACTGCAAGGCCTCCTCACGAACGACCTGAGGAAGGTCGAGGTCGGAGGCTCGCAGTACCACCACGTGCTGAACGACCGGGGCGGCGTCGAGGAGGACCTGTTCGTCTACCGCCTCGGCGAGGAGCGATGGTTCGTGGTGCCGAACGCCTCGAACAAGGACAAGGTCGTCGCCGCGTTCCGCGACGCCGCGGGCGCCGACACGGTGATCGACCACGACGACTGGTGCTTCCTCGCCGTCCAGGGCCCGCGTTCGCACGCCGTCGTGTCCAAGCTCTGGCCCGATGCGGAGGAGTTGCCCTTCCGTGGCTGCCGCTCGGTGCGGCGCGGGGAGGCCGAGGTCGTCCTCGCGCGTACCGGGTACACGGGGGAGCGCGGGTACGAACTCTTCGCGGATGGATCCCTCGCCGGCGAGCTGTGGGACGCGCTCCTCGCCGCCGGAACGGCGTCGGGGATCGAGCCCGCTGGGCTTGGCGCGCGCGACGTCCTTCGCCTGGAGATGGGCTATCCCCTCTACGGGCAGGATCTCGGTCCGGACCGCACCACGCTCGAGGCGGGCCTGTCGTGGGCGGTCTCATTCGACAAGGGCGAGTTCGTGGGACGGGACGCGCTCGTGCGGCAGCGGGAGGAGGGGCTGCCGAGCCGCCTCTGGGGGCTCGTCACGTCCGATCGCCGCCACATCCCGCGAGCGCATCAGCCGGTGCGCTCGGGTGACCGTCAGGTCGGCGAGGTCTCGAGCGGGACGTTCTCGCCGCTCCTCGGTGTCGGGATCGCGATGGCGTACCTGTCGCCGGCCGAGGAGTTCGAGCCGGGAACCGAGGTCGAGATCGACATCCGCGGTCGGCGCGCCCCGGCGCGTGTCGTGAAAACGCCGTTCGTGAAGCGCTCCCCGCGCTAGAGGGCCTCAGACCTCAGACGGAGGCCAGCACAGCCATCAGGATCGGAGCCGGGATCGGGCGGGCGGCCTCGATCAGCTCGGGAACCGAGGCGCCACCGAACTCGGTGCTCTTCAACAGACGTCCGAGCAGCTGGGGAGCCTGCGGGGAGTCCCGCATGACCGCGACGACGACGTACAGACCGGAGCTCGGGATCCCGACCTCGCGGACCGGGCCATACCCGGGAGCGGCGACGAAGTAGGCCCAGCGCATCGGGTGGTGTCCGATGGTGCAGGTCCCCTTCCCGTGGGCGACGTAGTCGCCGGGCGAGCCGGGCTCGCCCGCGGCGAACTCGGGCCGGTGGTTGACGATCACGCGATGGCTCGTCCTGTCGCAGTCGGTCGAGCCCGTGATGAGCCCGAGCGCGGGGCCCGTCGCGGCGAGGTAGTAGTAGTCCGAGGGAACCCCCACGCGCGTCCCGTCGACCCACATCGCCGCGTAGCCCTCGACCGGGGCCGGGTCACCGAGCCAGAGCTTCGGTCGCGGCCCGGCGATCAGTCCCTGGCGTGGGTCGTCCGTGTCGGCGGCGAAGCGCGGACGCCAAGCGTCGGGCAGGACCGCTCGCACCGACCCCGCCGTCACCTCGCGGTAGGGGCTGGGGGACTCCGTGATCAGGAGCTCGGGTGCGCTTGGGGATGCGGTGACTACGGCGTCGCGGCAACCCGCGGCGACCAGTGCGACTACACAGCACAGGAGGAGCCTTCGCACGTGGTGGATACCTCGGCGAGCATAGCCCGGCCTCGCCGTTTCGCGCTACTTCAGGCACCGGACCCGGCCGCCTCCGATCTCGGATCGGGATAGGATCCCGCCCACAACTGAAGAGCTTCGTGCCCTCGGGGTGTTTCGGACGCACAGGTTCGTCTGTCCGAACCGAGGCGGGGCGGGCCGAATCCCGTCTCCGCGGAAGAGGGAAGCCGGTGAGAGACCGGCGCGGTCGCGCCACTGTGACCGGGGAGCGAACCCGACGGAACCACTGGGCGGAAAGCCCGGGAAGGGTCGGGGGAGCAGAGATCCGGGAGCCAGGAGACCTACCTCGAGGGAGCCACGGGTCGTCCTTCGCACGAAAGGAGACGCGCGTGAGACCCCGCCACACCTGCATCGGGCTCCTGCTCGTACTGCTCCTGCTCGCCGCCGCGTGCGGCGAAGCGGGAACCACCACCTCCGGCTCGCCATCCGGTGCCGTCGGCGTGACCGAACCGGCCGCCGGTCCGGCGTTCCCGGTCACGATCACCGATGACGACGGCATCTCCGTCACGATCCCTGCGGAGCCGCAACGGATCGCGACATTCGCTCCCTCCGCCACCGAGATCGTCTACGCGCTCGGACTCGGCGACCGCCTCGTCGGCGTCTCCGGGCCGTTCGACGACTTCCCCACCGAGGCGACCGAGGTCCAGGAGATCGGGGGCGCCGGCGACTTCGGGGTCGACCCGAACGTCGAGCAGGTGATCACCCTCGAGCCCGACCTGTTCCTCACGATCAAGGGCGGTGACCAGTGGAAGGCCCGCCTGCGCGAGCTCGGCGTGCCGGTGGTGACGCTCGACGCCGCGAACCTCGACGACCTGCTCGCGGACCTCGAGGTAGCCGGCGAGATCACGGGCCGCACGGAGGAGGCGGCGGCGCTCGTGCAAGAGATGCATGCCGAAGCCGACGCCGTCGATGCGGCCGTCGGCGACGTCGAGCCGGTCACGTGCTTCTACGAGACGTTCTACCCGCCGCTGTTCACGGTCGGTCCCGGCACGTTCATCTACGACCTGCTCGTGCGAGCGGGCTGCGACCCGGTCACCTCGTCCTCGGATCAGCAGTACCCCGAATGGTCCGTCGAGGATCTCGTCGCGCAGAGCCCGGACGTCTACCTCGTCTCGTCGGAGTCGGGCGCCAGCCTTCGGGCCGTCGCACGCCGTGCCGGCTTCGAGGCGATCTCCGCCGTGGCGAGTGGCCGGGTCGTCCCGATCGACGCGGACCTGACGGAACGGCCCGGGCCGAGGATCGTTCAAGGCCTTCGTCTGATCGCCGAAGCGCTGCATCCGGAGGCGTTCGCCTGACATGAGGACGGCGATCCGTTACCGGCGTCTGATGGTGGGGTTGGCGGCCGCGCTGGTTGCCGCGTTCCTCCTCGCGGTCGCGGTGGGTGCGGTATGGGTATCGCCGCTCACCACGCTTCGGCTCGTCGCCTGGAAGCTCGGCGTCATCGAGCGGCCGAGCGATGTGGCCCGGTCTGCCGAGGTGATCGTGTTCCAGCTCCGGCTCCCGCGGGTGCTCCTCGCGGGGGTGGTGGGTGCCGCGCTCGCGGCCTCGGGAACGGTGTTCCAGGGGCTCTTCCGGAACGCGCTGGCCGATCCCGCGATCATCGGCGTGTCCTCCGGAGCGGCGCTCGGCGCGGTACTGGTCATCGTGACGATCGGCGCAGGATCGTTCGGAGCGCTCGCCGTGCCGCTGGCGGCGTTCGCGGGCGCGACGGCGACCGCCTTCGTCGTGTACCGGCTCGCCCGGGTCGGACCCGCGGTGCACGTCGCGACGCTTTTGCTCGCCGGGATCGCGATCGCCGCGGTGATCTCGAGCCTCATGTCGCTCGTGATGTCCTATTCGGGTGAGGAGATCCGCGACATCTACGCATGGCTGCTCGGCGGCCTCGTCGCCGAGGGGTGGCGCTCGATCGCGATCGTCGCTCCGATCGTTTTCGTCGGCGTCGCGGGGGCCACCCTTGTCGCGCACGAGCTGAACCTCGTCGCCCTCGGGGAGGAGCGGGCCGCGCAACTCGGCGTCGAGGTCGACCGGTTGAAACGGCGAGCGATCGCGATCGGTGCCCTGCTCGCGGCGGCGGCGGTGTCGGTCGCCGGCGTGATCGGTTTCGTCGGGCTCATGACGCCGCACCTGCTCCGGCTCGTGATCGGCGCCGACCATCGCCGGCTGCTTCCCGCATCCCTGCTCGGGGGCGCGACGTTGCTCATCCTGGCCGATCTCGTGGCGCGCACCGTGGTCGCTCCCTCGGAGCTGCCGGTCGGGGTGGTGACCGCCCTGCTCGGCGGTCCGTTCTTCCTGTTCCTGCTCCGCCGCGAGGGAAGGAATGCCGGTGCCCGCGCCTGAGATCGCGAGACCGCCGGGCTCCGGGGTCGCGCTCGAGCTCCGCGGAGTGACGGCCGGCTACACCGGCGAGCCGGTGCTCCGGAACGTCTCGATCGCCGTGCGGGAAGGGGAGGTGGTCGGTCTCGTCGGGCCGAACGGCTCGGGCAAGACGACCGTCGTGCGCGCGGCATCGCGTGCGCTTCGGCCCTCCGCCGGGGATGTCGCCGTTCGCGGCAAGGACCTCTACGCGATCGGCGCCCGCGAGGCCGCGCGCCTCGTCGCGGTCGTCCCGCAGGACGTCCTCCCGGCGTTCTCGTTCACCGCGCTCGAGCTCGTCCTGATGGGCCGCTCGCCGTACCTGTCGCCGTGGGGCGGCGGCGGTCCCGAGGACTGGGCGCGCGCTCGTGCCGCGATGGCGGCGACCCGCGTCCAGCATCTCGCCGACCGTCCCGTCGACGAGCTCTCGGGCGGCGAACGCCGTCGCGTGGTCCTCGCGCAGGCGCTCGCGCAATCCGCTCCGGTGCTCGTCCTGGATGAGCCGACCACCCATCTCGACGTGCGTCACGTGCTCGACCTGCTCGGCATCGTCCGTGGCCTCGCGTCGCTCGAACGCACCGCGGTGCTGGCGATCCTCCACGACCTGAGCCTCGCCGCCTCGACGTGCGACCGGCTCGTCGTGCTGCACCGAGGCGAGGTTGTCAGCGAAGGCATTCCCGAGGCGGTGGTGACCCCGTCGCTCCTGCGTGAGGTCTACGGGGTCGAGGCCGAGGTGATGACCGACGAGATGACGGGTCGTCCCAGCGTTCGGGTCGGGGCGCCGCGGCGGGACACCCCGCGCCTGGGTCGCCGGGCCCACGTCGTCGGCGGGGCGGGTAGAGGCGCGCCGGTGATGCGGACGCTGGCCGAGGCCGGGTTCGACGTGAGCGTCGGGGTCCTGCATGCATCGGACACCGACGCGGCGGTGGCGGAGCGTCTCAACCTGATCCGCGTCAGCGTTCCGCCCTTCTCGCACATCGACGCCGAGGCCGGCGAGGCGGTGCGTTCGCTGATGCAGGCCGCCGATCTGCTCGTCGTGTGCGATGCGCCGTTCGGTCCCGGCAACGTTGAGAACCTTCGCCTCGCGCTCGAGTCCGCACGCGCGGCAACGCCCACCTACGTGATCGAGCAGGTGCCGATCGAGGAACGAGACTTCACCGACGGGGAGGCAACCAAGCTGTGGCACGCGCTCCGGCGCTTGGCGACCGTGGTCGCGAGCTACGACGAGCTCGTCGTTCCCGTCCGGTGAGTGAACTGGACGACGTTGTCCGCGTCCCCGCTCTCGGGCTCGGCTACCGGATCGGCAAGACCGCCCGGCGCTGCGGCGCCCGCGCCCTCGGGCGTTTCGAGCTCGCCGAGCAACGGGGGCTTCGTGACCGTCTCGCCCCGGTGCGCCGGGATGACGAACGACATCCGCGTGCCGCCGGCCGGGAGCGGGTCCGACCACATGATGCCGCCATGTTGCAGCACGAGCTGGCGCGCCATGTGCAGACCCATCCCCGCGCCGGCGCGCTCCTTGCGCAAGATGTCCTCGCCGGCCGTGAAGGGCTCGTTGAAGGCCTTCGCGACGACGTCGCGCGAGATCCCGTCGCCGCGATCGGTGACGGAGACGACGACGCCCTCCGACATCTGGCGGCCCTTGAGCGCCACCGGCTGACCGGCGGGGGAGTAGCGACACGCGTTGTCGAGCAGCTGCCGCACGACCTCCGCGAAGCGGACCGGGTCGGCGGCTCCCGCGAGCCGCTCGGGGATGCTGCGGACGATCTCCACCGTGTGGTACTGCCGCCCGATCTCGTCGGCCACGTGGTGCAGGATCGGCGCGAGGTCGATCTCGGCAAGCTTGAGTGTGAGCGTGCCACGGTCCAGGTCCGCGATCGTCAGCATCTCGTCGATCTGCATCATCAGCTTCTCGAGCGAGGCCTCGAGCTGCTTGAGGAACTCCTGACGCTCCTCGTCCGGGATGCCGCGGTTCTTCAAGACGTACGCGATGCCCTTGGCCACGGTCACCGGCGTTCGCAGCTCGTGAGAGATGTTCGCGAGGAAGTCGGCCTTCGCCGTCGTGAGGGACTCCAGACGCTCGGACACTTCGCCGAGCGCGATCTCGAGGTCGCGCCGCTGTGTGGCTTCGCCGACGAGGCGCTGCCCGAGCTGACCGCCGACGCGGTGGCTGAGCGCCACGTTGCCGTCCAATACCGCGCGGATCGCGCGGAGGACCGACTCCGGGCCGTCCTCCTTCACCAGGTACCCCGACGCCCCGGCATGCAGCATCTGCGCCGCGATGATCGGCGAGGACACGTTGGTCCAGCAGATCACCGAGGTCTCCGGGACGATGGCAAGCAGCCGGCGGACGAGGTCGGTCCCTCCGAGTCCCTCGAGGCCGATCTCGACGACGACGATGTTCGGCTGGGTGCGCGCGGCGACCTCGACGGCCCGGAAGCCGTCGGTGACGACCTCCAGTTCCAGGTCCGCCCCCGACTTCAGGAGCGTGTACTGCAGCTGGGCAAGGCCGTCAGGGATGTCGCAGATCAGCACCTTCGTAGGCATCACCGAAGGTATCGGGTGTGGGTCCGGAAGGGTTGAGCGTAGGGGCGGGGGACCCCCCCGCCGGCCTATTCGACGAGGCCGCTTCGGATGGCGATCGCGACCGCCTGGGCCCGGTCGTTCGCTCCGAGCTTCTCGAAGATCCGCTCGAGGTGGGTCTTGACCGTGTGCGGGGAGATCCCGAGGTCGTGCGCCACCTCTTTGGTCGTGGCGCCGTAGGCGACCTTCTGCAGGATCTCCTTCTCGCGCTTGGAGAGCGGAGGAGACTCGACGCGTTTCTCCGCGATCTGCACCTCCTCGATGAACGCCCGGGTGAGCTGCGGGTGGATCACCGCTTTGCCCTCGAGCGCCAGTTGCGCGGCTTTCACGAGCTCGTCGGCCGAGGCGTCCTTCAGGAGATACCCGGAGACGCCCGCCTGGATGGCCTCGGAGATGGAGGCTCGGGACTCGTCGACCGTGAACAGGATCACCCGGGTCGTGGGCGAGGTCTCCCGGATCGCCTTGGTCGCCTCGATCCCGCTCATCCCGGGCATGCGCACGTCCATGAACACGATGTCGGGGGTGAGCTCGCCGACCTTCAGGATGGCGTCCTCGCCGTTCTCCGCCTCGCCCACGATGACCACGTCGTTGGAGAGGTCCAGCGCGGCGTGGAGACCTTCCCGGGTCACCGGGTGGTCATCGACGATCAAGATCCTGATGGGAGGCATGCCCCTCTCGGAACCCCTCACGGAATGGGTGTCGGAAGATGAGTGTCCCTTAGGATAGAGGCAACAACTCCCCGAGGGAACGAACTTGCCCATGGACGAAACCCACAGCCACCAGGCCATCGCCTCGGCCGAGCCGGGCGCCGATGCCGCCGAGGGCCCCGACGCCGCCGGAACCTCCGTCGAGAGGGGCGCCGGCGACCTCACCGTCGACCGGGTGCTCGAGGCGCTCAAGCAGGTCATCGACCCCGAGCTCGGCATCAACATCGTCGACCTGGGGCTCATCTACGACGTGGGGATCGCCCCCGACGGCGCCGTCCACATCGAGTACACCCTGACCACGATGGGCTGCCCGATCGGGCCGCTCATCGAGCAGCAGATGCAGTCCTTGCTCGCGGGGATCCCCGGGGTGACCTCGCTCGAAGCCGAGATGGTCATCCGGCCGCCGTGGAGCCCCGAGATGATGTCCGAGGAAGCCAAGGCCGCCCTCGGCTACTTCTGACCGGCTGTTCCGAGCGAGGCCACGAACCCTTGACACTCCCGCGGGCGAGCGGGTTGACTTGCACCTGCAAATCCGATGCCTGGAGTCGGGAATCGGTTTTTTCCGGCGATCGGGACACGGCGGACAGGAAAACAACAATGAGGAGGGTGCGATGGCGAACTACGCGAACCCGGACGCGCTGGTCGAGACCGACTGGCTCGAGGGGCACCTGGGCGATGCGGACATCCGCGCCATCGAGGTGGACGAGGACACGGCGGCGTACGAGAAGGGGCACATCCGCGGCGCCGTCGGCTGGAACTGGACGACCGACCTGCACGCGAAGGTCGGCCGCAACTACCTGAGCCGACAAGAGCTCTCGGACCTGCTGTCCAGGGCCGGGGTGAGCGATGACACCACGGTGGTCCTGTACGGCGGCAACAACAACTGGTTCGCGGCGTACGCGTACTGGATCTTGAAGCTCCGGGGCTTCGACAAGGTGAAGCTCGTGAACGGGGGGCGCAAGAAGTGGGAGCTCGAGAGCCGCGAGCTCACGCAGGATCTTCCCTCGTACCCGGCGAGCGGTATCACGCTCACGGCACCCGAGCGCGAGGACATCCGCGCGTACCGGGACCAGGTGCTCTCCAAGCTGGGAGACGCGACGTTCGTCGATGTCCGCTCGCCGGAGGAGTACCGCGGCGAGAAGCTCGCCCCCGACCACCTTCCCCAGGAGCAGGCGCAGGTACCGGGTCACATCCCCGGGGCCGCGAACATCCCGTGGGGCAAGGCGGCGAACGACGACGGCACGTTCAAGACCGCGGTCGAGTTGAAGGCGCTCTATGAGGCCGAGGGCGTGACGGACACGAAGCAGATCATCGCCTACTGCCGGATCGGCGAGCGCAGCTCGCACACGTGGTTCGCCCTGACCGAGCTGCTCGGGTTCAAGGACGTCAAGAACTACGACGGCTCGTGGACCGAGTACGGCTCGCTCGTCGGAGCGCCCGTCGAGAAGGGCTAGTCCCACGCATGATCCGATCCGCCTGGCGTGTGCTCGCCCTGCTCTCGGTCCTGACGCTCGGCCTCGCGGCGTGCAACGAGGCCATCCGGGTCGGCGGAGACCTCCGCGACGAGGTCCAGGGCGCGGTCGACTCCGCGGCCGAGTCCGCTTCGGAGGTCCTCGCCCAGGTGGACGACCGGATCGACGACGCGACGAGATCCGTGTTCGAGGACATCCGATCCGACGTGCAGGAGATCCAGCAGGACATCGCGGCCGCGGCGGACCTCGCCGGGAACGAGGCCGAGCAGGCATACGAGGACCTCGAGCGCCGGGCCGCCGAGCTCCGAGCGAAAGCGGAGCGGGCATCCGGCGAAGCGGGACAAGAGGCGCGGCAGGCGTGGCAGCGGGTCCGCGCAGCGCTCGAGGAGCTCCAGGCCCGCATCGAGGCAGCGGTCGAGACGCTCCGGGGGTAGGCGGGAACAGGGGCGGTCGGTCGAAAAGGTTATTCCTACTGCTCAGATAGACTTTCGGCCTTGCCCGCGGGTATCCTGGTTGTGCGGGAAGGGCCAGCCGAAGGCAGTGGGAGGGGATCACCGTGGCCGTCAGCCAGGAAGAACACCTCCAGGAGCTCTCCAAGGGCTACCGCTTCGACTGGAAGGACCCCTCGCACTCGGTCTTCGAGCCGAAGAAGGGCCTGAGCTCCCGGGTAGTGGAGGAGATCTCGGCGCTGAAGGACGAGCCCGAGTGGATGCGCAAGTACCGGCTGAAGGCCCTGAAGCACTTCGAGCAGCGTCCGATGCCGTGGTGGGGCGCCGACCTGTCCGGGATCGACTTCGACGACATCTACTACTTCATCCGCTCGACCGAGAAGATGGCCGAGAACTGGGAGGACCTGCCCGAGGACATCAAGGGGACCTGGGACAAGCTCGGGATCCCTGAAGCCGAGAAGAAGTTCCTGGGCGGCGTCTCGGCCCAGTACGAGAGCGAGGTCGTGTACCACAAGATCAAGAAGGAGCTCGACGACATCGGGGTCCTGTTCACCGACATGGACTCGGCGCTCCGCGACCACCCCGACATCGTCAAGGAGTACTTCGGGACGATCATCCCGCCGAACGACAACAAGTTCGCGGCCCTGAACTCGGCCGTGTGGTCGGGAGGCTCCTTCATCTACGTGCCGCCGGGCGTGCACGTCGACATCCCGCTCCAGGCCTACTTCCGGATCAACGCGGAGGCCATGGGCCAGTTCGAGCGCACGCTGATCATCGCCGACGAGGGTAGCTACGTGCATTACGTCGAGGGCTGCTCGGCGCCGATCTACACGCGGGACTCACTCCACTCGGCCGTGGTCGAGATCATCGTGAAGAGGGGCGCTCGCGTCCGGTACACGACGATCCAGAACTGGTCGAACAACGTGTACAACCTGGTGACCAAGCGCGCCGCCGCCTACGAGGACTCCGTGATGGAGTGGATCGACGGCAACATCGGCTCGAAGGTCACGATGAAGTACCCGTCGATCTACCTCCTCGGCAAGGGCGCGCGCGGCGAGGTGCTGAGCGTGGCGTTCGCCGGCGAGGGCCAGCACACCGACGCCGGCGGTAAGGCGATCCACGCCGCGCCATACACCACCTCGGTGATCAACTCGAAGTCGGTCAGCAAGGGCGGCGGACGGACCGGGTACCGCGGTCTGGTCAGGGTCGAGGAGGGTGCTCACCACGCGAAGTCGATGGTGCGCTGCGACGCGCTGATCCTGGACGAGATCTCGCGCTCGGACACCTACCCATACGTCGAGGTCGAGGAGCAGACCGCGCAGCTGGGCCACGAGGCGAGCGTCGCGCGCATCGGCGAGGACCAGCTCTTCTACCTGATGAGCCGGGGTCTCACCGAGGCCGAGGCCTCCGCGATGATCGTGAACGGCTTCATCGAGCCGATCACCCGCGAGCTCCCGATGGAATACGCGGTCGAGCTCAACCGGCTGATCGAGCTCCAGATGGAGGGCGCGATCGGGTAACGCCCGGCGCGGCCGGATCGGACGAGGGCAGGCCGCGCGGTCTGCCCTCTCGTACGGATGGGGACGAGATGACGCAAGCGACGAAGACGGGGTTCGACGAGGAGGCGCTCGCAGCGCTTCCCTCGCCCGCGCCCTTCGTCGAGACGCTGCGTAAGCAGGCCTTCAAAGAGTTCCTCGCGCTCCCGATCCCGTCGGAGGAGACGGAGGAGTGGCGGTACACGGACGTCGAGCACTTCGACTTCGACCTCGCGCCCTTCGCCGGCGGCGGGAGCGCGGTGAACCTGGACGACGTTCCCGAGGAGATCCTCTCCGCGGCGGGCAAGGTGGGGGAGCGAGCCGGTCTGCAGATCCAGCGGAACTCCGAGGTCGTGGTCACCCATCTGCTGCCGGAACTGAAGGCCAAGGGCGTCTGGTTCGGCGACCTGGACCAAGCCAGCGACGAACAGCCCGAGCTCGTCGAGCCGTACCTGCACGGCCTCGTGGCGACCGACCGCTCGAAGTTCACCGCGCTCCACGCGGCCTTCCGGTCGGGCGGCACGCTCCTGTATGTGCCGAGAGACGTCCAGATCGAGCTGCCGATCCAGACGCTGACCTATCTCGACGCCGACGGCGCCGCGATCTTCCCTCGCACCCTGCTGGTCGTCGAGGAGGGATCCGAGGTCACCTTCATCGACCGCTACGTTTCGCCGGCGCTCGAGCGTTCCTTGAGCGATGCGGTCGTCGAGATCTACGCAGGGGACGGTGCGCGCGTTCGCTACGTGGCGCTCCAGGAGTACGGCACCGGGGTGCAGCACCTCAGCGTCCAGCGCGCCCGGGTCGGGCGCGACGCGCACCTGAAGACGCTCGGGGTCGCGTTCGGCGCCACGCTCGCCCGGTCCGAGGTCGAGACGATCCTCGCGGAGGACGGCGGGACGAGCGAGATGCTCGGCGTGTACTTCGGCGACGGCGACCAGCACATCGACCACCGTTCCATCCAGGATCACGTGGGCTCCCGGACCTCGAGCGATCTCCTGTACAAGGGCGCGATGCGCGACCGCTCGAACGCGATCTACACCGGAACCGTGATCATCGAGCAGGGCGCGCACCTGTGTAACGCGTACCAGACGAACCGCAACATCCTGCTCTCGGAGAGCGCGCGGGCGCACTCCGTGCCGAACCTCGAGATCCTCACGAACGACCCGACCCGGTGCGGCCACGCGGCCAGCGTGGGCCCGGTCTCCGAGGACGAGATCTTCTACCTGATGAGCCGGGGGATCCCGAGGAAGGAAGCGGAGCGCCTGATCGTGTTCGGGTTCTTCCAGGAGGTCCTGGACCGGATCGATATCCCGGAGATCCGCGACAGCCTCATGGCCGCGATCGAGGGCGAGCTGGAGAAGGGGTTCTGACGGTGGCGCTCGTGCGGATCTGCGGCGTGGACGACGTCCCGGTTGGCGAGGTACGGCGGTTCGAGCACGATCACCGTCCGATCGCGGTCGCGAACCTCGGCGAGGAGGGGTTCCGGGCGGTCGACGCGATCTGCTCGCACGCGCACTATTTCCTGGACGAGGGCGAGGTGGACCCGGACGACGAGACGATCGAGTGCCCGAAGCACGGGTCGACCTTCGACCTCAACACGGGCAAGCCGCGGACGCTCCCGGCGACCCGGTCGGTCGATGTGTTCCCGGTGAAGGTGGAATCCGACGACGTACTGATCGAGGTGGCAGATGAGTGACGTGAAGACCGACGTGAAGACGGACGTGGCGACGCTGGAGATCCGGGGCCTCGAGGTCTCGGTGGAGGGGAAGGACATCCTGAAGGGGATCGACCTGGTCGTGCGGCAGGGCGAGACCCATGCGCTGATGGGCCCGAACGGGTCGGGCAAGTCCACCCTCGCGAACGTGCTGATGGGAAGGCCGGGCTACGCGATCACGGGCGGCCGGGTCCTGTTCAAGGGCGAGGACATCTCGAAGCTCACGGCCGACAAGCGGGCCGAGCGGGGCCTGTTCCTCGCGATGCAGTACCCGGTCGAGATCCCAGGCGTCTCGATCGTGAACTTCCTGCGGACCGCATACAAGAACGTGAAGGGCGAGGAGATCAACGCGCTCGCGTTCCGCAAGCACATGAAGGAGAAGATGAACCTCCTAGGGATCGAGGACGCGATGGTTCAGCGCTACGTGAACCATGGGTTCTCCGGAGGCGAGAAGAAGAAGAACGAGATCCTGCAGCTGGCGGTGCTCGAGCCCGAGATCGCGGTGCTGGACGAGACCGATTCGGGCTTGGACATCGACGCGCTGAAGGCGGTGGCGGGCGGCGTCGCCCAGCTGATCGGACCGAACCTCGGCGTGTTGCTCATCACCCACTACCAGCGGATCCTGAACTACATCACGCCGGACTTCGTTCACGTCATGATCGGCGGGCGTATCGTGAAGTCCGGCGGCAAGGAACTGGCCCACGAGCTCGAGGCGAAGGGCTACGAGGGCATCCGCACGGAGCTCGGGCTCGAGGCTGGCCCGGCCGCGACGGACTGACCGGGGACGGGGGGCGACACGCCATGGCGGTGACGGAGCGGCGAACGGCGGGACTCGACATCGAACGCGTGCGCGCGGATTTCCCGATCCTGTCGCGCACGGTCGGTGACCGGCCGCTCGTCTACCTGGACTCGGCCGCCACCTCGCATAAGCCGCGGCAGGTCCTGGACGCCGAGCGCGACTTCTACGAGCGGCACAACGCGAACGTCCACCGAGGGATCTACCTGCTCTCGGAGGAGGCCACCGAGCTCTACGAGGGCGCTCGTGCGAAGATCGCGGGTTTCATCGGCGCCACGGACCCGGACACGGTCATCTTCAACCGAGGGACGACGGAGTCGATCAACGCGATCGCGCACGGATGGGGCCGCAAGTTCCTGAAGCAGGGCGACGAGATCCTCCTCACGGACATGGAGCACCACTCGAACATCGTCCCCTGGCAGCTCGCGGCGAAGGCGACCGGGGCTACCCTGCGGTACATCCCGATCACCGACGAGGGTCTGCTGGATCTGTCGGAGCTGGGCTCGCTCCTGACCGAGAAGACGAAGGTCTTCGCGGTCACCGGCGGGTCGAACTCGCTCGGGACATTTCCGCCGGTGCGGCAGCTGGCCGACGCCGCGCACGCGGTGGGCGCGCTCCTCGTCGTGGACGGTGCGCAGCTCGTCCCGCACCTCCCGGTCGACGTCGCCGAGTTCGACTGCGACTTCCTGACGATCTCGGGACACAAGATGCTCGGGCCGACGGCATCCGGTGGCTTCTATGCCAAGCGCGAGCTGCTGGAGGAGATGGACCCGTTCATCGGCGGCGGCCACATGATCCTCGAGGTCTTCCACGACTACTCGACGTGGCAGGACGTGCCCGGCAAGTTCGAGGGCGGCACGATGAACATCGCGCAGGAGGTGGGGCTCGCCGCGGCGGTCGACTACCTGGAGGACCTCGGCATGGAGAACGTCCGAGCGCACGAGGTGGAGATCGCGGGGTACGCGCTCGAGCGGCTGCTCGGCGCGGGCGCGAGGATCTTCGGACCGACGGACACGTCGATCCGCGGCGGCGCCGTGAGCTTCTGGCACAAGGAGATCCACCCGCATGACCTGGCGACGGTCCTGAACGAAGAGGGCATCGCGGTCCGGGCGGGTCACCACTGCAACCAGCTGGTGATGCGACGGTTCGGCGTCCCCGCGACCACGCGGGCCAGCTTCTACGTCTACAACACGAAACACGAGGTCGACGCGCTCATCGAGGCCATTGGCAAGGCCGAGAGCATCTTCGGCTAAGGGGGTGTGGGGGGCTCATGAAGCGAGCCGACAGGCGAGCGGTAGCCCCCCACGACAAATAGGGGGAAGTGTGGCACTCGACGAGATCTATAAGGAAGTCATCCTCGACCACTACAAGAACCCGCGGAACAAGCGGGAGATGCCCGATGCCGAGCTGACCTGCTCCAAGAACAACCCGCTCTGCGGCGACGAGATCACCGTGTACGCGCACGCGGACGGCGGCAAGGTCCTCGACGTCTCGTTCGTGGGTCAGGGGTGCTCGATCAGCCAGAGCTCGGCCTCGATGATGACCGAGTCGGTGAGCGGCAAGACCCTCGATGAGGTCGGGGAGCTCTCGACGAGCGTCCGGGGGATGCTGTCGGGCGAGATCGAGCCCGACGAGGACGAATTCGGGGAGCTCGTCGCGCTGAAGGGCGTGGTCAAGTACCCGATCCGCGTGAAGTGCGCTGTGCTGGCGTGGGACGTCCTGCAGGAAGCGCTGGCCGGCGAGGGCGCTGCGGCCGGCACCTCGCCCCATTAGCGTTACGAGCTGGCCGCGGTCGCGCTGTCGACCGTGCTGGTCTTCATGATCTCGGTCGACGGCCGAAGCAACTGGCTCGAGGGCGAGCAACTCACCGGTGCGTACGTCATCATGGCCCATCTCGTTCTACTTCGTGGAGGCCCCGTGAAATGCGCTCTGAGCCCATCGTGAGCCCGCGTTGAACCGAAGGACCGCGCTGATGCTCGTCGCCCTCGTCGCCGCGCTCCTGTCGGCGACGCCGGCCTCTGGCCAGGGCTTCACGCCGGAGTCGACGCCGCGGTTCGACGTCCGCATCGTGATCGAGCCGAGCGGAACCCTCGAGATCACCGAGACGATCGTCCAGGACTTCGGCGACGTCCCGCGCCACGGGATCATCCGCTCCATCCCCAACCGGCAGCTGGTCGACGACGAGTTCGATCGCGTCTACCCGATCGAGGTCGTCTCGGTGCGGACCTCCGAGGGAACGCCCGACGACCTCCAGACCACGGAGGAGAGCGGCACCTTCGTCATCCGGATCGGCCACCCCGATATCACGATCACGGGGGAGCACACGTACACGATCACGTACCGGGTCGAGGGAGCGATGAACGGGTTCGACACCCGCGACGAGCTGTACTGGAACGCGATCGGGACCGAGTGGGAGCAACCGATCGGCTTCATGCGGGTCCGGGTCGAGGGGCCGGCGCCGATCGAGCGGATCGCCTGCTACCGGGGGACGTTCGGCTCGACGCTCGGCTGCACGCGAGAGCAGATCAAGGACGGCGCCGCCGTGTTCGTCCAGGAGAACCTGGGTGCGTTCAAGGGGATGTCGGTCGTCGTCGCGCTCCCTCCGGGGACCGTGACGAGCACGGCGCCGATCCTGGAAGAGCGCTGGAGCCTCGGCCGGGCGTTCAGCCTGACGCCGTCCACGGTCCTCAGCGCGATCGGCCTGCTCGGCCTGATCGTCCTCGGGTTCGGGTGGTTGATGTGGAAGCGCGGGCGCGACGTGCGCTTCGTCGGGTCCCAGGTCGACCAGGTTATGGGCGGACCCGAGGGAGCCGAAACGCAGGCCGTGCCCCTGTTCGAGAGCGGGACGGCGCCGGTGGAGTTCGCGCCGCCGGAGGATCTGCGGCCGGGCCAGGTCGGGACGCTGATCGACGAAGAGGCGAACACGCTTGACGTGTCGGCGACGATCGTGGATCTCGCGGTGCGCAAGTACCTGGTGATCGAGGAGCTCCCGAAGAAATGGCTTCTCGGCAAGGCCGACTGGAAGCTGACTCGCACGCCGGCCGACGCCGGCGGCCTGCTTCCGTACGAGCGCACGTTGCTGAACGCGCTGTTCGAGGACGGGGATGAGGTCGAGCTCTCCGACCTGCGGAAGACGTTCGCGGCCCGGCTTCAGAAGGTGAAGGACGCGCTCTACCGGGATGTCGTCGAGCGCAAGTGGTTCTTCCGCCCGCCCGACCGGGTCCGCCAGGTGTGGCTCGGGATCGGCTCGGCGGCCCTCCTCGCCGGGATCGCGATCACGGTGCTCCTCGCCGTCCGCACGACGTCCGCGCTCCTGGGGATCCCGTTCGTGATCGGCGGCCTGCTGTTGGCGTTCGGCGCCAAGCGGATGCCGGCGCGGACCGCGAAGGGGACGGCGATCACGCGCCGCGTGAACGGGTTCCGGACGGTGATCGAGACCGCCGAGGAGCACACGGCGAAGTGGGCCGAGCAGGAGAACGTGTTCACGCGCTTCCTGCCCTACGCGATTGTGTTCGGCGTGACGGACAAGTGGGCGAAAGCGTTCGAGTCGCTCGGCCAGATGCCCGCGGACGACATGTCGTGGTACGTGAGCACCCAGCCCTTCGCCTACGTCGCGTTCGCCGACAGCATGGATTCGTTCTCGGTCACCACGAGTGGCGTGATCAGCGCCACACCGTCCGGCTCCGGTGGCAGCGGGTTTTCCGGCGGCGGTTTCTCCGGCGGCGGCGGCGGCGGTGGCGGCGGAGGCTCCTGGTAGGGTCGGGAAGACCCGCGACGGACAGGCGGTTCGACACTCCGTGGACATCGTCTTCTCCGAGGACCCGCGCGACTTCGCGCGCCGCGACTGGTCGAGCCTCGTCACCGCCGATCCTGCCGGCACGTTCTTCCATACACCGCAGTACCTGAAGCTGTACTGGGAGGAGTTCGGGAGGGAGCCCGATCACCTGCTGTTCGCGTTCGCGGAGGAGGACGGCGCGCAGGTGGGCGCCGTCGCATTCGAGCGGATCGGGGAGACGCTTCGGTTCCTCGGCGGAACGGAGGTGACCGACTACCAGGGCCCGGTGGCCCTGCTCGACGTCCAGCCGACCGTTGCGAAGGAGCTGTTCGCGGCGCTCGGACGACTCGATGGATGGAGCGACGCGGACCTGCGCGGGCTTCCGGTGGACCGCGATTGGCTCGGGCTGCTCGCCGAGGCCGCGCAAGCACAGGGCAACACGGTCGAGGTCGCCGACGAGGAGAACGGCGTCGCGCCGTTCATCGCCCTTCCCGGGTCCTCCGCGGAGTACCTCGCGCTCTTGCCGGCCAAGCTCCGGCACGAGATCAAGCGGAAGGCCCGAAAGCTCGAAGCGGACATCGGCCCCTGGCACATCTGCCTCGCGACGCAGGAGACGCTGGAGGACGATCTCGACCGGTTCGTCGACCTGCATCGCACGAGCGAGGGGCCCAAGGGTGTCTTCATGCAGCCCGGGATGGAGATCTTCTTCCGCCGGCTGGGCGAGGAGTTCCTGCCCCGCGGGATGTTCAACCTCACGTTCATCGAGGTGGAGGATCACCACAAGCTCGCCGGGACGATCGGGTTCCGATTCGAAGGGACGTACTCCCTCTACAACTCGGCGTTCGACCGGGCGTTCCAGGCCGCGTCGCCGGGGATGGTGCTCGTCGCGGAAGACATCCGCATCGCGATCGAGGCCGGCTGCTCCGTGTTCGACATGCTGAAGGGCGACTACGCGTACAAGTATCGCTTCGGCGCCGTGCCGCGCGCCGTCAAGCGGCTCGTGGTCACTCGCTAGGTCTCGATCTCGGCGCTCGCGAGGACGCCGCTCTCGTCCCAGAGGTTCACGCGGTCGTAGGA
>CAZMNP010000023.1:0-5905 GCA_964567675.1 uncultured Actinomycetes bacterium | reverse complement strand
TCCCGGCGTTCGGACTGCCGGCCGCGGAACCCGTCGTGATCGGCGAGTCGAAGGGCTTCGTCGAGGGCCCGCGCGTAGTCGCCGACGTCGTAGCGCGAGCCGACGGCCGAGGTGAACGGGAACGCCTCGGCGGGGATCAGGTTCCGGCGCCGGAGCTCGACCGGGTCGACCTGCAGCTCGCGGGCGAGGAGGTCCATCGCGCGTTCGATCGACGCTGCGGCCTCGGGTCGCCCGGCGCCCCGGTACTCGCCGACCGGCACGGTGTTGGTGACCACCGCCCGGCCCCGTGCGGCGACGCGGGGGAGGCGGTAGACGCCCGGGAGCATCGTCTTGGTCGTCACGGGCAGGTACGCCGCGGCGGGATAGGCGCCCATGTCCGCCAGGATGTCCACGCGAAGGCCGACCAGCGTGCCGTCACGCGTCGCTCCGAGCTCGACGTCGTGGATCTGCGCGCGACCGTGATTCAGACCGACGAGGCTCTCGCTGCGGCTCTCCTGCCAGGCGACGGTCCTGTCGAGCCGCAGGGCGGCCGCCGCGCAGATGAGGTACTCGGGATAGACGTGGAGCTTGGAACCGAACCCGCCGCCCACGTCCGGCGCGACGACGCGAACGGCCGAACGCTCCAATCCGAGCCACTCGGCGAGATCGTTCCGCACGTCGAACGGGATCTGCGTCGAGACCCACGCGACGAGGCCCTCATGGGTGGGCTCGACCACGATCGCGTTCGTCTCCATCGGCGAGGGCGCGAGGCGTTGATGGACGATCCGCGCGCGAACGACGACGTCGGCGCCCGCCATCACGTCGTCGTCCCAGGACTCCTCGAATCGGTGCGCGACGTTGGTGCCGGCGTCCGGGAACAGGAACGGAGCGTCGTCCGCGAGCGCGGCATCGACGCCGATCACCTGATCGAGCGGTTCGGCGTCGACGATCACGGCTTCGGCAGCGTCCGTCGCCTGCGCCGAGGACTCGGCGATCACGATTGCGACCGGCTCGCCGACGTAGCGCACCACCCCCGAGGCGGGGACGGGCCGCTCGAACGGTCCCTCGACGTTGCCCGCCGGAGGCCTCGGCTTCAGCTTCAGGTCGGCCGCGGTGAGCACGGCGACCACGCCCGGCATGCCCGAGGCCTCCGAGACCACGATGCCGGAGAGCCTCCCGTGCGCGATGATGGACCGAACGAACGTGGCCCGCAGCGCGCCCTCCGGACGGAGCGCGTCCACGTAGCGAGCGCCACCGGTGAGGAACCGGGGGTCCTCGACGCGGTGGACGACGCTCCCGAAGATCGAGGTCGTCATCGGCCCGATGCTAGAGGAGCGACGGATGCGCGGACGGGCGACCTTCGCACTGACCCTCGCCGCGACGCTCGCGGTAGCGCTCGCGATCACCGCGTCCCCTGCGCACGCCGACATCGAAGCGAAAGAGGTCGTCGGCGGCCTGGAGCAGCCGGTCGCGTTCACGTTCGGGCCGAGCAAGCAGATCTGGTACGTCGAGAAGGCCACGGGTCAGATCCGCGTCGTTGACCTCGATACCGACAACGACCGCCTGTTCGCGACGGTCAGCGGGGTGAACTCCGACGGCGAGCGCGGGATGCTCGGCATCGCGCTGCACCCGCGCTATCCGGACAAGCCTTTCGTCTACGTGTACGTCACCCGCACCGCGAACGGGAGCCTGCGCAACCAGATCCTGCGGTACGAGGACCGGAACGGCTCGGGGGTCCGGCGACGCGTGATCTTCACGAGCCCCGCGAGCTCGAGCCCGTATCACAACGGTGGGCGGATCCTTTTCGGGCCCGACGGGATGCTGTACGCGATCGTCGGGGAGGGGCACAACCCCGCGCACGCCCAGGACCTGTCGGAGAACGACCGCGGCAAGATCCTGCGGCTCTCGCCGAACGGCGACGCGCCGGCGTCGAACCCGTTCGACAACCGGATCTGGGCATTCGGGATCCGGAACGGGTTCGGGCTCGGGTTCGACCCGGAGACCGGCGGGCTGTGGGATACGGACAACGGTCCCGGTTGCAACGACGAGGTGAACCTGATCGTCGAGGCGGGCAACTACGGCTGGGGACCGTCACAGACCTGCGACGGGACGTCGCCGGGCAACACCAACGGCGACGGACCCGATCCGATCCTGCCGAAGTCCTTCTACGAGGGGACGATCGGGATCACCGGCATCGTGTTCTGCGATGCGTGCGGTCTCGGGGGCCAAAGCGATGGCGCCGCGTTCCACGGAGCGGTGAACAACGGACAGGTCACGCGGATGATCCTGAACGCGGCGCGCAACGACGTCACCGGACGCGGGGGCGTGTACGACCATCCGGACGGAACGCTGGCGTTCGAGGTCGGCCCACACGGGAAGCTGTACTTCAGCGACTTCGACGGGATCTACCGGCTGGTGCGGCGCTGAGGCTCCCGGCCGGCCCTGGTGCGCGAGCGGGACGAGCGGTACGCTCGTTGCGCACGTCCCGGAGACGAGGAGGCACGCGGTGGACATCGGACCGCTGAGACGCGTGATCGAGGTTGAACCCACCTCCCTGCCCGTGCCCGAGGAGATCTCCGAGCCCGAGCTCGTCCCCGAGCCCGAACGTGAGCCCGCCGAACCGGCGCCCTGACCCATGCTCCAGGTTCGGGCCGGCGCCCGCACCCGCCTCACCGAACCGGCCCACGGCTTCCGAACGTGGACACTGGCCGGAACCCGGGACGCGGCCGAGGTGCGTCTCCTCCCGATCGCCGACACCGGGCGCCCGTGGCCGGTGCGCGAGCCCCTGCGCGCCGAGTGCGCGAAGCGGCGTCACCACCGGGTACCGGCGCTCGATTGCACGTGCGGGATCCACGCGACGGCGGAGGTGGACCTGCTGCGGCGGACCCGCGACCCCGCGGTGCTCGGAACGGTCGCCGTGTGGGGGCGGATCGCCGAACACCAGCACGGTCTCCGCGCCGAGTACGGCTACCCGCAGCGGCTCAGTCTCATCTGTCAGCTGTGCTTCTGGCAGAACGGGGTGCAGCGTTCGATCGCCTGCGAGGTCGTCATCCGGCATCGGAACGGGCGGATGGTCCCGCTGTGCATCCCGCATCTCGAGCTGTGCGAACGGTACGGGTATCCGGTTCCCCTGATCCTCGATGCCGGGATCGTCGAGCGCTCGCTCCTCGATGCGTACGCGGTCGACGTGCTGCGGTTCGCGGTGGTGAGCCGGGCGGAGGAAGCGCGCTAGAGCTAGCTCGGGCCCGTGCGGTGCCGCGCGGCGGCGGCGCGGGCGAGCCGTTCGCGGAGTGAGAGACCGGCGAGGTCCTCCTCCGTCTCCTCGTCTGGCGGCAGATCCGACGGCGGATCGATCGGGGACTCGGCGGGGCGGAACGCCGCCACCTCCTCGTCGGCCGGCTCCACGTCGCGGACCGGCTCGGACTCTCGGGACGGCTCCGGATGGCGAAGGAGACCGCGTTCGGTTCGCGGACGTCGTGGCGGCCTCTTCTCTTCGGCCGGCTCGTCGCCGCCCTCGCCCGCGAGGCGCTCCTCGGCCGACTTCAACTTGCGCGTCGCCTCGATGAGCTCGAACTGCGTGTTGGCGAGCGACTGCTGCGCGACCTGGAGCTCGCTCACGTCCGAGCGGCGCTGCGACTCCATCTGCTCGATCCGCGCGAGCAGCGAGTCCAGATCCGGCGCGCCGCGTTTGGCCGCGGTCGCTTTCACGGCATCCGCCTCGCGAGCCTCACCCGCCGCCTGGGTCGCGGCCTCTCGATCCGCCGTGGCCCGGGACACCTGGGCCACCGCACCCTCCAGATCGTCGCGGAGTCGCTCGACGTCGGCGCCCCTGCGTTCGAGCTCGTTCTGAAGGCGCTCCGCCTCGAACACCGCACGAGCGAGTTCCGCCTTGCCCTCCTCGGCCTCGGCGGCCAGGGCCGCGGCCTCTTCCTTCGCCCGTCGAGCCTCGGCCCTCGCCTCCGCGGCCACGGCTTTGGCTTCCTCGGCCGCCGCGTTGGCCCGCGCGGCGATCCCCTTGGCCTCCTCGGCTTCCTCCTTCGCCGCCTCGACCGACGCACCGGCCTGAGCGGCATCGGCGGTCGCTGCCTGGGCGGCCGCCTTGGCTTGCGCGAGCTCCTTCTTGGACTCGTCCTTGGCAGCCCGGGCGGCGCCGAGTCCCTCGGTCGATCGCTCCGCCTCCCCGAGCCGCAACTTCAGATCCTCGATCTCGAGCTGCGCCTTGCGGAGCTCGGTGTCGGCCTTCGCCGCCTTCTCGCGCTTCGCCGCGGCGGGCACTTCCGTCGCGCGACGCTCGGCGTCCTTCAGCGCCGCCTCGAGCTCCGCGATGCGCTTCGCCCCCCTGGAGTCGGCGGAGGGACCCTCGCGCTCCAGCGCGAGCTCGGCCTCTTTCTCGGCGAGCGCCGCGCGCAGCCGCTGGACCTCGCCCGCGAACTGCTCCCGCTCGGCCTGCTCCGCGCGGAGCTGCAGCTCGGTTTCCTCCAGGCGCTTGCGGACACCCTGGGGGACCTTCTCCGGCCCCATCTCGCGGGCCTTCTCCGGAGCCATCTCCTTGATCCTGGGTCCGGCCTGCGCGATGCGCTGTCCCATCCCCGCTTGCCGTTCGGCGTGCTCCGCGGAGAGCGCGCGCGCCTCTTCGTCGCGCTGCTTGCGTTCCTGCCGCGACCGCCGGGGCTGGCGATCAGCCGAGGCCGGCTCGGCTCCGGGGGACTGGCGCAGCGAGATCGCCGACACGCCGGCGAACCCGACGAGGGCCAGGATCAGGAACATCTGGACGAGCCGCCAGATCCGGTTCGCGGCGTCCTCGATCGAGGCGTAGCGCTGGTCGATCTGGACGACGGCGTACGGAGCGACCGCCCCGTCGATCTCCAGCGGGACGTACGTCTGGTAGAGCTTCTCGGCCGCCCCCTCGAGCCCGTCCACGGGGGGAACCCTCAGCCCCGTCGCGGTGCTCACAGTCTCGCCTGCGGAGGCCCGCGTGATCTCGGAGTTGCCGCGCGCGAAGAACTCGTCGACCTTATCCCGTTGCGCGGTGGAGAAGATGAGGTCTCCCCCCGCCTTCCAGATCCGGAGGCGGACAACCCGGTGATCCGACAGGATCCCGGCCTGGACCGAGATCAGGAGGTCCCGGTACGGCGTGCCCATGATGTCCCGGGTCAGGAGGTCGGGGGTCAGCTCGGTGAACAGGAACGCCTCGGCGAACTGCTCCGCTCTGGTCTCGGCCGTCGCCTCCGCGTCCTCGATCCCGGTCCCGGACAGCATGAACGACATCGCGAGGAGGCCGGACAGGAGCACGCCCACGCCCAGGAGCACGAAGCGGCTCTTCTTCCCCACGAGGCGGCGGCGGCGCTCGCTCATGGGGACGCCCAAAGGATGACCGGCCCGACGATCGCCGGAGGAGCTGCCGGATACCGACGCATCTATCGAGTTTCGGCCGTCCGCTCTGAAGTCTTGAACACGTGGAACAGGAGAAGGAGGGACGGCGCGAGCACGGCTCCCCCCGCCGTGAAGCCGATCGCCACCACCCGAACGGTCGCCTCAGGCGCGGCTGCGGGCCTCTGCGGTCACGTGCGGGACCACCAGATCGCCATTGGGCGGCCCCCCAGGCCCACAGCACGGCCCCGACGGCGACCGCGGCGGCCGGCCGGGCCAGCCGGCCGGCACCGTCGGCCCCTGGAGGATGGAAGGCGCCCGGCGCACAGGATGAGGGAATCGACGCTCGTTCCGGGAGCGAGCGACTCAGCCGCGCTCATGCTAACGACGACTGAATCGGCGAGCCAGCCCCGTTGTCAGGAGCACGCCAACTGCGGAGGGGATCGCGATCGGGACACCGTCGCCTCCGTTGCAAGGCGGTCCGGGAGGGTCGTGAGGCGGCCCCGGTGGATCGTCGGGTGGCCCAGGCGGATCGCACGGCGGACCGGGATGCTCA
>CAZMNP010000022.1:0-3183 GCA_964567675.1 uncultured Actinomycetes bacterium | reverse complement strand
GCCGTCACGGCGTGGAAGTCGCCGTTGAAGTGAAGGTTGATGTCCTCCATCGGGACGATCTGGGTGTAGCCGCCGCCGGTCCCGCCGCCCTTGATCCCGAAGACCGGGCCCATCGAGGGCTCGCGCAAACAGAGCATCACGTTCTTGCCGATCCTGCCGAGGCCCTGCGTGAGCGAGACCGACGTGGTGGTCTTGCCCTCGCCCGCTTTCGTCGGGGTGATCGCCGTCGTGATGACGAGCTTGCCGTCGGGCCGGTCGGACAGGCGCTCGAAGACCGAGGGCAACACCTTCGCCCGGTAGCGGCCGAACAGCTCGAGCTCGTCCTCGAGGATCCCGGCTTCGGCCGCGATCTCGGCGATCGGCCGCAGGGTTGCCTCCTGCGCGATCTGGAGCCCGCTCTTCATCCGTGAACACCCCCTGACCGGCCGTTCAAGAGCGCTGAGCTTACCCCGATGCCCGGTCCGGGACCGCGTGCGTCGTCGGGCCGATAATGGGTCCATGGCCGAAGCCGTCCCGATCCGGCGCAACATCGCTCGCGTGCGGGCCCTGGCAGTCGACGCCGGAGCCAAGGTTGAGCGTCCCGACGTCCTCGCGGCCGAGGAGCCGATGGAGATCCGCGTCGAGGGCGCCGGCCAGCAGGCGGTTGCGGTCGCTGTGACGATGCGGACCCCTGGGAGCGACTTCGAGCTCGCTGTCGGGTTCCTGTACACGGAGGGGTTGATCTCCTCGCGGGACGAGGTTCGTCGCGTGTCCTACTGCGAGGATCTCGAGCCAGAGGAGCAGCACTACAACGTGGTCACGGTGGAGCTCGCGCGCCCGTTCGACGCCACGGTGTTGCGGCGGAATTTCTTCGCGAGCTCGTCCTGCGGGATCTGCGGCAAAGCCACGCTCGACGACGTCGAGGTGCACTGCGCGCCGATCGCGCCCGGGCCCGAGGTCCGGGGCGAGGCGATCACCGCCATGCCCGGCACGCTCCGCACGGCGCAGCGCGTGTTCGAGCAGACCGGTGGCCTCCACGCGGCGGGACTCTTCGCGCCCGGTGGGAAGCTCCTCGCGCTCCGAGAGGACGTCGGCAGACACAACGCCGTCGACAAGATCGTGGGGCAGGGACTGCTCGCGGGCGACCTCCCGCTGTCCGAGCGTGTGCTCCAGGTCTCGGGTCGGATCGGGTTCGAGATCGTGCAGAAGGCGGCCCGGGCCGGGATCCCCGTGATCACGGCGGTCGGGGCTCCTTCCTCGCTCGCCGTCGAGGCGGCCGAGCGCTTGGGGATGACGCTCGTCGGTTTCGTTCGCGAGCAGCGCTTCAACGTCTACACGCACCCCGAGCGCGTCCTCGTCTAGGCGCCTCGTCCCCGGTCGAGCCTACGGCGGTTGACGCAGCGGCTGCGGGGCGAGTATCTACCCGGAGGGATGGGCGGTCGCTCGGCGAACGCCGCGGCGATCGTGGTCGCGGTCCTTGGTCTCGTGGGGTACATCCTGTTCGAAGGCCTCGTCTCCGGCCTGGCGCTGTTCGTTGCGGGCATCCTGCTGGTCGCCATCGGCATCTGGACCCTCCAGGACGGGGCGTAGCTGGCTCGATCGAACCCAGTCTGCTCTCCGAGGGGTCGGCTTAGAATGGCGCCTGAACGAGGATCGGTGAAAGGAGCACGCTCGATGAAGAACGGGCTCGTGCGACTCACCGAGCCGATGGTCCGCTCGAACGGCGGTCTGCGCACGGCGACCTGGGACGAGGCCCTCGATCGGGCCGCCTCGGGTCTGCAGGCGGCGGTGGATGCGAACCCCGGCTGGGGGGTCGGCCTGTTCAGCTGCTCGAAGGCCACGAACGAGATGAACTTCGTCGCACAGAAGTTCTCCCGGCAGGTCCTCGGCAGCAACAACGTCGATAGCTGCAACCGCACCTGACACGCTCCCAGCGTCGTCGGTCTGGCGACAGTGTTCGGAGCAGGAGGCGGGACCAGCTCGTACGAGGAGGTCGCGAACACCGATCTCATCGTGCTGTGGGGATCGAATGCGCGCGAGACGCATCCGATCTTCTTCCACCACGTCCTGAAGGCGGTCCGGCGCGGTGCCCGGTTGATCGTCGTCGACCCCCGCCGGACGTCCTCCGCCGAGTGGGCCGACCTGTGGCTCGGGATCGATGTCGGATCGGACATCGCGCTCTCGAACACGGTCGCGCGCGAGATCATCGCCGGCGGCCTGCACAACGAGGCCTTCATCGCACGCGGCACGCAGGGGTTCGAGGTCTATCGAGATTCGGTGGCGGACTGGACGCTCGAGCAGGGCGAGGCGGTGACGGGCGTCCCGGCCGACGCGATCCGCGAGCTCGCGCACGCGTACGCGAAGGCGGACCGCGCGGTCATCTGCTGGACGCTCGGGATCACGGAGCACCACAACGCGGTCGACAACGTCCTCGCGCTGATCAACCTCAGCCTGCTGACCGGCCACATCGGGCGCTACGGCAGCGGGCTGAACCCGCTTCGCGGTCAGAACAACGTCCAGGGCGGCGGCGACATGGGCGCGATCCCGAACAAGCTGCCGGGCTTCCAGGACATCGAGACCGACGTGGCGGCTCGGGAGAAGTTCGAGCGGGCCTGGGGCCATCCGATCATGCCGAAGCGGGGCTGGCATCTGTCGGACATGTTCAAGGCGATGGAGCGGGGCGACCTCACCTCCGTGTACTGCATCGGAGAGAACCCCGCGAGCTCGGAGGCCGACGCGAATCACGCGAAGAAGCTCCTCGCGAACCTCGACACCCTCATCGTGCAGGACATCTTCATGACGAAGACCGCCGAGATGGCCGACGTCGTGCTGCCGGCCGCCAACTCGGCGTTCGAGTCCGACGGGACCGTGACCAACAGCGAGCGAAGGGTCCAACGGGTCCGGAAGGCGCTCGATCCACCGGGACAGGCGATGGACGACATCTGGATCATCGCGCAGCTGGCCAAGCGCCTCGGCACCGACTGGGGCGAAGTCACGCCGTTCGACGCGTGGGAGGAGCTTCGGACGCTATCGCCGATGCACGCCGGGATGTCGTGGAAGCGGCTCGATGAGCTCGGCGGCATCCAGTGGCCCTGCCCCAGCGAGGACCATCCGGGCACGCTGTTCTTGCATGCGCGCCTGTGGGAGGAGGACCCCGAGAAGCGCGGGACGCCGGCGCCGTTCAGCGTCACCGTCCACGAGCCG
>CAZMNP010000021.1:0-3481 GCA_964567675.1 uncultured Actinomycetes bacterium | reverse complement strand
GTTCCGGCGGGTGCCGATCAACCAGGGCGGCGACTTCTACCTGTCGCTCCAGGGGTTCGCGCCGAACCAGATCGCGTACGCACACACCCATCCCGATTCGGAGGAATGGGTGGTCGTCCTGCGCGGGGTCGGCGAGGCGCTCCTGTCCAAGGAGCCCGTCCCGCTGACCACCGGTCTCATCATCGGGCGTGCGGCCGCGTACCCGCACGGGTTCACGAGCGGCGAGGAACCGCTCCACCTGTTGTCCCTGCAGCTGCCGAGGCCGGCCGAGGGCGCGACCACGTGGGATCAGCCGGGCAAGACCACCGAACCGATCGACTGCGCCGTCGCGGGTACCTGCCGGCGTTGTCCACGTTGCGGCGGCCACAGCGCGAACATCCGTGGCCGAGTCTTCCTGTGTGAGAACTGCAACCTCGAGTTCTGAACGCCGTCCAAGGTACCCACAGCTCGTGGCCTCACACACCGCGAGTAGACTCTCTCGGTCATGACGGATCCCGCGATCGAGGCCGCACGCGGCTTCGTCGGTCACTCGCTCGATGCGATGCGCCGAGCGATCGTCGGTTCTTCGCCGGAGCTGTTGAACTGGCGCCCGGCCGGAGACGAAACGAACTCGATCGCGATCATCGCCGTGCATGCGGTGACCAGCACCCGGTGGTGGCTCAGCGTGGCGATCACGGGCAATGCGCCGGAGCGCGACCGCGCGGTCGAGTTCCGGACGAACATCTCGAGCGCCGCGCAGTTGCTGTCGATCGTCGATGCGCTCTCGGCGGATTGTCGCGAGCTGTTGAAGTCCGATGAGCCGCTCGACCTCGCCGTCTCACGCACCGACCCGCGCGAGGGCGGCTCCACGACGACGGTGGCATGGGCGTTGATCCACGCGATCGAGCACCTCCAAGAGCATGTCGCGCACGCCGAGCTCACGCGTCAGATGTGGGAGCTCACGGGCGGCGCCTAGCCCCGCATCCAGGATCGGGCCGGGCCTCCCGGTTACGCCCAGGATTGATCGGCGGCGAACTCGTCGCCGAGCTCGATCCCGGTGGACGTGATCGTGAACTCGAGGATGCGGGGATCGTGTCCGCTCGCGCGGGTCTTCATCACGGTGAGCGCTCGCTTGATCCGGGACTCGCCCCGGAGGAACTGCAAGAGGACCACGTTGTCCGACAGGTGCGAGATACCGAACTCGGACACACGCGTCACGCCGAACAGCTCTGCGACCTCTTGGGTCATGAAGACGCTCACGCGGGCGCGAGCGAACCTCTGGAGCAGCGAGTAGACGAACTCGCGGAACCTGACCTCATCGCTCGCCGCCGCTCGCATGTCCCCCATGCTGTCGATCAGGACCCGGCGGATCCCGTGTTCCTCCACCATCGCCAGGAGCTCATAGACCCACTCATCGAGATAGATGTCCACGGGGCTGCGGTACATGAGATGCACGTCGTCGCGGTCGAGCGACCATCCGAAGCCGTTCACGATGCGCTCGAGCTGCGTCGGGTTCTCCTGCAGTCCGGCGATCAGGCCGGGCTCGCCCATCTCGGCACCCTTGAAGATGAAGTGCAGCCCGAGCAGCGTCTTGCCCGAACCCGGCGGACCCGCGATGAGCGTCGCGGCGCCGGGCCAGATCCCGGCGTCCAACGCCTGGTCGAGCAGGGCGATCCCTGACGAGATCCGCTCTTCCTCCTGCGCATACGAGGCCTGGTCGACCGGATCGGCCAGCCTCGGGAACACGTCGATGCCATCGGCCGAGAGCCGGTATCCATGCTTCCCGTTCAGGAACCCGCTGCCCCTGAGCTTCATGACCTGCAGGCTCCGGTTGTCGCGACCGTCCGCCCGTTCGGAAGCCAGCGAGATGATGCCGTCGGCGACCGCGAACTCCGGCGCGACCCCGATCTCGTCCGGTCCGTACTCACCGACCCACAGCGACGTCGCCGGGTAGGCGGAGAGGGTGCCCGCGAGGTCCTGGAGGAAGCGCCGGAACGCCGTCGCATCCGGAGCGAACGGATGGAGCGCCTTGAAGCTGTCGATGACGATGAACCCCGGACGCCGCTCGCGGAGCAGCGCGACGATGCGACCGAGGGTCTCGGTCAGGGCGTCCTGATGGTTCAGGCTGGTGCCGAGATCCTCGTAGAACACGCGGCTGCCGATGGCGTTCGGGTCGAAGAAGGAAAGGGTCTGCCCGTACCGGAGGATCTTCTCGAGCGGCTCCGAGACCGTCGAGAGATAGAGGGCGGGGCGGTCTTCACGCGCGTTCTCGAACACGTACTGCTGTGCCAGGATCGTCTTGCCGGACCCGGGCAGCCCCATGACCACGTTGATGGAGTTGGGCAGAAGGCCGCCGCTCAAGACGGCGTCGAGCCGCTTGCTCCCGCTGCAGACCCGGTCCGTCACCGCGCGGGCACGACTTCCCTGAGGTACGAGCTCGTCCCGAGAAGGTCCTTCACCGTGGAGACGAGCTGGAGCGGCTCGAGCGGCTTCTGGAGGAACGCCGCTGCTCCGGCCTCGAGGGCCGCATCCCTGGTCGCGACGCTGGAGACGGCCAGCACGGGGATGCCACGGCTGTGGACCCGTCGACACAGCTCGAGCCCGGCACCGCCGGAGATGAGGAGATCGATGACGGCAAGCTGGGGCCGTTCCTCGGCGAGCGCGCCGACGGCGTCGGCCGCGTCCAACGCGAGGACGACCTCGAACCCCTCGGTCTTCAAGAAGAACTCGGCGAATTCTGCGGCGTAGGGATCGCGCTCCGCCAGCAAGATCACGATCCGGGTCCCGGCCTCGGCGGCCGGCGATGAGAGATTGCCCGAGGTGTCGGAGAGCAGGCGGTGCGCGTCGCCCGGCGAGATCCCCTCCCGCACGCGGTCCGCGACGAAGCGGAGGCGCTCCACATCCTGACGCGTGTAGAGGCGGTGCCCACCGGCGCTACGGACCGGTTGGACGACGGCATAGCGCTCCTCCCAGGTCCGGAGCGTGGCCGGCGGCACCCGCACCATCCGCGCGACGGCCCCGATGCTGTAGGTGGCGACCTCCTGCACCATGTCTCGATGATACGCCGCGGAGATGCCGAGATAAAGAGAAAGTTTCGACACTTTCGGAAGTTGCGTGGGCATGAAAGGTCGCCACTACCTCAGCAGAAGCTCTGAGCCGAGCCTCTTTTCGCTTGACATTCTCCGCGATTCGGGCGTAACTTCTTCACTAGTTCGCTCGTCCGGGTCCGGCGAGGGAAAGGAACGGTGGTGGAGATGCTTTCGATCGAACGGACCGGCGTCATCCGCCTGGCCGGTGAGCTGGACATGAGCACGGTGCCCGAGCTGGATCAGGTGCTCGAGGCGGCTGTGGAGCACGGCGGGGCGGTCCTGGTCGACCTGACCGAGCTGACGTTCATGGACTCCACCGGGATCCACGCGTTCCTGAAAACGGCCCGTTCACTTCAGGGCCGGGGGTGTCTCATCCTCCACGGCGGACAGGAACGCGTGCGGCGGGTGCTGGA
>CAZMNP010000020.1:0-2977 GCA_964567675.1 uncultured Actinomycetes bacterium | reverse complement strand
CGAGCTCCGGATCCACCCGACGGGCAAGGCGATCCTGAAGATCAGCTCCAAGACGCAGGGCCAGGGCCACGAGACCACCTTCGCGCAGATCGTCGCGGAGGAGCTCGGGATCCAGCCCGAGGACATCAAGGTCATGCACGGCGACACGGACAACACGCCCTACGGTCTCGGCACGTACGCCTCGCGCTCGACGCCGACGGTCGGCGCCGCCACGGCCCTGGTCGCGCGCAAGCTCCGCGAGAAGGGCAAGCAGCTCGCGGCCCACCTACTCGAGGCCGCCGTGGAGGACATCGAGTTCGAGAAGGGGAAGTTCTTCGTCCGCGGGGCGCCCGAGAACGTCAAGACGATCCAGGACGTCGCGTTCGCCGCGTACACGAACTTCCCCGACGACGTGGAGTCCGGGCTCGAGGGCGTCACGTACTACAACCCGCCGAACCTGACGTTCCCGTTCGGGACCTATGCGGTCGTCGTCGAGGTCGACGAGGACACCGGTGAGTGGAAGGTGAACCGGATGGTCGCCGTCGACGACTGCGGCATCCGGATCAACCCGATGATCGTCGAGGGTCAGATCCACGGCGGGCTCGCCGAGGGCTTCGCGATCGCGGCGATGCAGCAGATCACGTTCGACGAGGACGGTAACTGCATCGGGTCGAACTTCAGCGACTACCTGCTTCCGACCGCGGTCGAGACGCCGAAGTTCGAGCTCGGCGCGACGGTGACGCCCTCGCCGCACCACCCGATCGGCGCGAAGGGCGTCGGCGAGTCGGCCACGGTCGGTTCGCCCGCGGCGTTCGTGAACGCGGTCATCGACGCCGTGTGGCACCTCGGCGTTCGGAACATCGACATGCCGCTCACGTCGGGGAAGGTCTGGGAGGCCATCCAGCAGGCGAAGGGGGCCGGGGGGGTAGCACAGTGAGCGAAGCGAACGTTGTGCGGACCCCCGGCGTGCGGCGACCGTTTCACGGTCGCCGCACGAGCAAGAAGGCCGGCGCGACGGCGTGATGGAGCGATGAAGGCGGATGTCCTCGCGCAGGCGAACGACCTCGCCGCGAGGGGCGAGTCGTTCGTGCTCGCCACGGTGGTCTGGCGACGAGCGCCGTCGTCGGGGAAGGAGGGCTCGACCGCCCTGATCACGCCGGACCGCCGGGTTCGCGGATGGCTCGGCGGCGCCTGCGCGGAGCCGACCGTGATCCGCGAGGCGCTGAAGGCGCTCGAGGAGGGGACGCCGCGTCTGCTCTTCCTCGGGTCGCCGGAAGAGCTCGCCGCCCGCGGACGCGAAGGCGTGGTCACCGTGCCGATCGCCTGTCAGAGCGAGGGAGCGCTGGAGGTCTACGTGGAACCCGTCATGCCCAAGCCACAGCTCGTCGTGATCGGCCGTTCCCCCGCCGTTGCCACGCTCGCGTCGATGGCCACCGCCCTCGGATGGCGAACCGTCGTGGTGGACGACGGCGGCTCGACCGCCGACTACCCGGATGCGGGGCGAGTCCTCGGTACCCTGGACCTCGACGAGGCCGGGATCGATGAGCGCTCGTTCGTGGTCGTCGCCACGCAAGGCCATTACGACGAGGACGCGCTCGAGCGCGCCCTGGCGACTCGCGCCGGCTACGTCGGCCTGGTCGCGTCGCGGAAACGGGCGGACGGCGTGCTCGGCTACCTCCGCGATCGCGGCGCGTCGGACGAGTCGCTTGCCAGGGTCCACGCGCCGGCCGGGATCGACCTGGGGGCGATCGACCACGAGGAGATCGCGGTCGCGATCCTTGCCGAGCTCGTCCGCGAACGCGCCGCCGGGAACCTCGAGGCGGCGCGTCCCGCGGAGCTGCCCCCACACGAGGAGGTCGACCCGGTGTGCGGGATGACGGTGGACGTCGCGACCGCCCGGTATCGCTCGGTCCACGAGGGCACGACGTACTACTTCTGCTCCGCCGGGTGCCTCGAGCGGTTCGAGCGGAACCCGGCGCCGTTCCTCGGAGCCAAAGCCTGAGCGCTCCGGCGGTACGCTAGGCGATCCATGGGCGAGCTCAGCGACGTCCTCGGCGCGATCGAGTCGCTCTCGGCGCGAGGCGAGAAGCTCGCGCTCGCCACGATCGTCGCCGTCCGCGGTTCGACGTACCGGCGCCCCGGCGCGAGGCTGCTCGTGCCCGAGGAGGGCGATCTCGTCGGCAACATCTCGGGCGGATGCCTGGAGAACGACGTCGCCGACGTGGCGAAGATCGTGATGCGCGAGGGGATGGCGCGGATCGTCTCGTTCGACCTCACGGCCGACGACGACGAGGTGTGGGGCTGGGGGCTCGGGTGCAACGGCGCGTTCGAGCTCTTCGTGGAGCCGGCCGACAAGGCCGCCGAGGTCGCGGGGGCGCTCCGCATCGCACTCGAGGAGGAACGCCCGATCAGCATGGTCACGGTCTTGGACTCGACCGTCCCCGGTGTGGAGCAGGGCGATCGGATCCTCGTGCGGCCCGGCGGGACCGCCGAACGTTCCTACAAAGACGCGACGCTCGATGCGGCGGCGCGGAAGGCCGCGATCGAGCAGCTCGGCGCCGAACAGAGCGAGATCCGCACGCTCGCCGGCACGTCCGGCGAGGCCCGCGCCTTCGTCGAGGTCCTCGAGCCGCCGCTGCGGCTGGTGGTGTGCGGGGCGGGCCACGACGCCGTGCCGCTCGTCCGTCAGGCGGCGAGCCTCGGCTGGTCCCCCGTCGTCGTCGACGACCGCCCGGAGTTCCTGAACCGAGAGCGCTTCCCCGACGCCGCGGCCTTCGTCCTCGTCGAACGGCCAGACAAGGTCGCCGAGGTCGCACCGGTGGACGAGCGCGCGTTCGTCGTCGTGATGACGCACAATTTCCTGCGGGACAAGGAGTACGTCCGGTCGCTGCTCTCCTCGCCCACGCGCTTCATCGCGATGCTCGGGCCCGCGGTCCGCACCGAACGGCTGCTGACCGAGCTCCGCGACGAAGGGGTCGAGATCGGCGAGAACGCGCGG
>CAZMNP010000019.1:0-7353 GCA_964567675.1 uncultured Actinomycetes bacterium | reverse complement strand
GCCAACGCCTTCAGGAGCTCCCGTGCGATGACGACGCGCTGGATCTGGTTCGTGCCCTCGTAGATCTGCGTGATCTTGGCGTCGCGCATCATGCGCTCGACGGGGTACTCGCGGATGTAGCCGTATCCGCCGAGCACCTGGACCGCGTCGGTGGTGATGCGCATCGCGGCGTCGGAGGCGAAGCACTTGGCGATGCTCGAGAAGTACGTCATGCGGTCGTCACCCGCGTCGCACAGGGCGAGCGCCTTGTACACGAGCATGCGCGCCGCCTCGAGCTGCATCGCCATGTCGGCGAGCATGAACGACACACCCTGGAACTCGGCGATCGGCTTGCCGAACTGCTGCCGCTCGGTCGCGTACCGCGCGGCGAAGTCGAGCGCCCCCTGCGCGATGCCGAGCGCCTGGGCGGCGATCGCCGGCCGGGAGTAGTCGAGCGTCCGGAGCGCGTACCCGAACCCGGCCCCTTCCTCCCCGATCAGCCGGTCGACCGGGATCCGCGTGCCCTCGCAGATGACCTCCCGCGTGGGCGAGCCGCGGATGCCCATCTTGTCCTCCTTGCGGCCGAACGAGACACCAGGGTCGTCCTTCATCACCAGGAACGCCGCAACGCCTTTGGACCGCAGCGACGGGTCCTTCGTTGCGAACACGACGTAGGCGTGCGAGACGCCGGCGCCGGTGATGAAGCGTTTGGTGCCGTTCAGCACCCACGAGTCGCCGTCCCGCGCGTACCGGGTGGCCATCGCGGCCGGGTCAGAACCGGCGCCCGCCTCGCTGAGCGCGTAGGACATGAGGTGCTCACCGCGAGCGATCCCCTCGGTCATGCGCTTGGCCTTCTCCTCGTCGCCGGCGACCGTGAGCGGGATCACCCCGAGCTTGGACACGAGCGGCGTGAGCGACACGCCCGCCGAGACGCGCGACAGCTCCTCGATGAACACGCCGAAGGCGAGCGAGCCGCCGCCCGAGCCGCCGTGCTCTTCCGGGTAGCCCACGCCCATGAGCTCGTTGTCGACGAGCACCTTGTAGATGTCCTCGGGCCATTCGTCGGTCTCGTCGATCTCGGCGGCGCGAGGGCCGATCTTCTCCTCGGCGATCGTGCGGACAAGGCCGCGGAACTCCTCGAGCTCCTCGGGTAGCTCGAACCGCTCGAGGCCGCCCATCGCCGCTACGCGGCGCGCCGGAGGACCAGCGCGTCGCCCTGTCCCCCGCCGCCGCAGATCGTCGCCCCGCCCAGGTCGACACCGCGCCGTCGCATCTCGTGCGCGAGCGTGAGGACCAGACGCGCGCCGCTCGCGCCGATCGGGTGGCCGAGCGCGACGGCCCCGCCGTTCACGTTCACGAGCTCCTCGTCGAACCCGAGCACGCGGGTGACGTTCAGAGCAACGGCGGCGAACGCCTCGTTCACCTCGAGCAGGCCGAGGTCGTGGACGTCGAGCTGTGCCTTCTTGAGCGCGTTCTGGAGCGCGATCGCCGGCACGGTGTGCAGGTACGGGAAACGCTCCGCAGACATCCCGTGCGCCACGATCTCCGCCAACGGCGGGAGGCCAAGCCGTTCCGCGTTCTCCCGGCTCGTCACGACGACGGCGGCCGCGCCGTCGCTGATCTGCGAGGCGTTGCCGGCCGTGATGGTTCCCTCCCGGCCGAAGACCGGCTTGAGCTTCGCGAGCGACTCGACGGAAGAGTCCGGCCTGATGCCCTCGTCCCGGTCCACGACGAGCGGGCCACCCGACTTCTGCGGCACCTCGACCGGCACGACCTCCTCCGACATCGAGCCCGATGCCCAGGCGGCCGCCGCTCGGTGATGCGAACGCGCCGACCACGCGTCCTGCTCCGCGCGGGTGATGCCGAGCTCCGCGTTGATCTCGTCGGAGGATTCGCCCATGTGCTGCCGGGTGAACGTCGACCAGAGGCCATCGTGGATCATCGAGTCGATCAGCTCGGCGTGGCCGAGGCGAACGCCGTCGCGCGCCCTGGGCAAGAGGTACGGCGCGAGGCTCATCGACTCCATGCCTCCGGCCACGACGACCTCGACCTCGCCGGCACGGATCAACTGGTCGGCGAGCGCGATCGCGTTGATCCCCGACAGGCACACCTTGTTGACCGTGAGCGCCGGCACCTCTTTCGGGATGCCGGCGGCGACGGCCGCTTGCCGCGCCGTGATCTGACCCGTGCCGGCCTGCAGGACGTGGCCCATGATCACGTAGTCGACCTGGTCCGCGGCGACCCCCGCGCGGACGAGTGCCTCCCGGATCGCCGCGGCGCCGAGATCGACGGCCGCCAGATCGGAGAGCCCGCCGCCGAACTTCCCGATCGGCGTTCGGGCGCCCGCCACCACGACGGAGGACGTCATGCGTCGCCTTCGTTCTGCACGAACCTCAGTTTACGCCGGGCCTTGCTCTGGAGCCGTTCGAGCCTCCCGGCGCCACCGCTCGAAGACCTCGAGCGAGTCGGGGCAGAAGCGCTCCCGCTCGATCATCGCGTCCACGTCCTCGAGTGGGAGGAACGTCCCCCACGCGACCTCCTCGGGCTGCCACCGGATCAGGCCGTCCCACACGAGGTCGAACACCCCGCCGAAGCATCGCCCGTCGGACCCCTCGTACCGGTGCGTGAACCGGTAGACGGGCCGGGCGGTAACGCCGAGCTCCTCTTCCACCTCGCGCGCCGCGCAGACCTCGTAGGACTCGCCCACGCCGTTCACGCCCCCGGCGACCACGTCGTAGAAGCCCGGATAGACGTCCTTCGAGTCGGCGCGGCGATGGACGTACACACGACCGTCCGGATCGAGCACGACGACGTACGTGCACCGGTGCAGCAGGAGGCGCTCACGGAGGAGGCGGCGCGGAACGACGTCGACGACCCGGTCGTCCCCGTCGACGACCTCGACGAGCTCGTCCACCGGTTCCATGGCCTGCCGCTCAGCCGCGCACCGCGGGTCGTCGAACGCTAGTCGCGGGACGAGATCGCGATCTCGATCGTCTGGACGATCTCTTCGCCGATGAGCTCTTCTCTGGCGATGAGCGCGTCGCGCAGGGCGACCACCACGTCCCGATTCTCCTCGAGCAGCTTGGCGACCCGGGAGCGCTGGTCGTCGAAGATCTCGTCGACCCTGGCCCGGCCTTCGGCGTCGGCGAGCACCTTGCCCACCAGGTTCTTCGACCCGATCGGCCCCTCGGCGATCGCGTCGTAGGAGATCAGGGAGCCCGCCATCCCGAACGAACCGACCATCTGCGCGGCGAGCGTCGTCGCGTGTTGCAGGTCCGCGGCGGGCCCGGTCCCGCTCTCGCCGAAGAACACCTGTTCGGCAACGAGACCCCCGAGCGCGATCGCGATCCCCGCCTCGAGCTCCGTGCGCGTTCGGGTGAAGCGTTCCTCCTCGTCGCCGTGCGCGAGGAGGCCGAGCGCCTGCCGCCGCTTGATGATCGACAGGACCTCGAGCCGCCGGCCCTTGCCCAGGAAGTAGGCGACGGCCGCATGGCCGGCCTCGTGGGTCGCGACCGAGACGCGATCGGATTCCGTGTACGTCACCGGCTGCTTGAAGCCGAGCTCCTCGGTGAGCTTCGCCTCGTGGATGTCCTCGAGGTTCATCTCCTTGCGGCCGTGCCGCAGCGCGACCAGGAGCGACTCGTCGAACAGGTGCTCGATCATCACGGGCGTGTAGCCGAACGTGTCGTGCGCGAGGCGCTCGCGAACGTTGTCGTCGTCGAGCTGCTCTTGATGGGACTTGCGATCGAAGAAGAAGTCGACCAGGTCGCGACGTCCGTTCTTGTTCGGCAGGTCGAAGTACAGCCGCCGGTCGAACCGCCCGGGACGAAGGAGCGCGGGATCGAGATGGTCGGAACGGTTCGTGGCCGCGATCAGCAGGATGTTGTTGTACATGGGCTTCGCGGACGGGATCCGCCGCTCAGCCGTCATGAATGAGTTCACGCGATCGATGAACCACGACCGCAAACGCGCCTTGTACGCGGGCTGGTCGAAGGACTGCATCTGGATCAGCAGCTCGTTCACCATCCCCGAGCCGCCGGGGCCCATGAAGCCCGAGGTCACCCGGCCGAGACCGGTCGGGTCCGGGACCGCCCGCATGCCGCTCCGGTCGCCCCCGATCGCATCGATCTCCTCGATGAACCCGATGGCCCCGCCTTCCTTGCGAGCGAGCTTGCGCAGGCGCTTGAAGAAGCCGCGGATCCTCGCGTTCGTCATCCCGAACCACATCGACTGGAAGGCCGGCGCCGAGATGAACAGGAACGGAACACCGGCCTGCTTCGCCATCGCCTTCGCCAGGTAGGTCTTGCCGGTCCCCGGCGGTCCCTCGAACAGGATGCCGCGGCGTGGGTTTCCGCCGAGCTGGTCGCGGAAGGTCGCGTAGCCGAGGAAGACGTCGAGCGTGCGCCCGACCTCGTCCACCTGGTTGTCCAGACCGCGGATCCGGTCGAGGCCGACCTCGATCTCCTCCGGCCGGACGACCTGGTGGGGGGAGCGGCCGCTGAACAGCGGCATCAACATCATCGCGACGACCGCCAGGACCAGGACCATGACCGGGAGCCAGATGATCGCCTCGGGGCCGAGGGTCGGGAGCTGGAACGGGTTGTCCGTCAGGTAGCGGTACCACAGGTACGCGTCGAAGATCGCCAGGTAGATGACGAGTCGCCGAAGACGGCGGCGCCTCGTCCGTTCGCGAACCTTGAAGACGTCGGCTCTGCCTTGCTCGGCGACGTCGGAGCCGTGAAGAACGTCTGCAGTGGACCGGTTCGCGTTGTTCACGGACACCCCTCCGCGTGGTCTTGGCGTTTCCGGTTCGGCCAACACTACGGGAGCCGGGGGATACGCGCATCAGACCTTCGGACTATGCCGGATGCCCGGCCCGGCGTTCGTCGTCGCCGTCTGCGAGGGCGGGGACCGAGCGGCTATCGTGCGCCCGTGGCCAGGAAGAAGCTCCCTCCGGTCGGGCGCGAGGACGCGCGTACGGTGGGCGCGATGCTGCGAGGTCTGCGACGCGCCGCGGGCTATCGAGCCGTCCAGGATGCGGCCTCGGCGTCCGGCTTCCCGGCGGCCCGGCAGACCATCTACGCATACGAGCGCGGCGGCCTGACGCCGTCGCTCCAGCAGTTCCTCGAGCTCGTGGAGTTCTACGCGCTGCATCCGGGCCGTGGTGACGGCGCGAAGCCGGAGGAGGATCTGCGGAGCCAGGCCGTGGCGGCCGTGTCGCGGGCCCTCACGCTTCGCGCCTACCACGTGAAGCAGGCCAACGAGCTGATCGAACACCTCCAACCGGCGCTCGCCGAGGGCCGGCGCCGCGCGACCCGTTGATGCTGACCGACATCGACCACGTCGGTATCGCGGTCGCGGATCTCGAGTCCGCCGTCGAGCTCTACCGTCACGCGTTCGGCGTGGCGCCTGCGCATCGGGAGCGGGTCGAGTCGCAGGGCGTCGAGGAGGTCCTGTTCGCCGTCGGCACGTCGTACATCCAACTGCTCGGCGCGCTCGGTCCCGACACGCCCGTCGGACGGTTCCTCGAACGGCGCGGACCGGGTGTGCATCACGTCGGATACCGCGTCCAGGACGTCGCGGAGGCCCTCTCGCGCCTGAAAGCCGAGGGCGTCGCGCTCATCGACGAGACACCCAAGCCCGGCTCCCGGAACACGACGATCGCGTTCGTGCATCCGCGCTCGTTGGGTGGCGTGCTCGTCGAGCTGGTGCAGGAAGCGGAATAGTCCGGCGGCCTAGGCCCGGGATGCGGCGAGCGCAAGGTTCAGACGCTCGAGGATCTCGTGCGCCTGCCGATCGCCCGAGTTGAAGAGGGACTCCGTGTGCTGGATCCCGAACAACGGGACCTTCGAGCCATCACGGAGCCGCACGCTCCCCATGTTGGAGAAGAGCACGTACCACCGGCCGAGGGTGATCGTCTCGATCTCGTCCCACCGGAGCATCCGGTGCCCGAACGGGTTGCGGACGAGCAGGCCGCCCTCGTGCACTTGCACGCCGGCCAGGGCGACCCGGCCGACGAGGAACCACCCGAGCCCGACCCCGGCACCGATGTAGACGATCCGGGCGGGAAGGAGGAGGTCGGTGGGGGTCGCACCCATGTTGAAGATCATGAGGGCGACGCCGGCTCCCATGAGACCGAGCCCGGTCGCCCACTGCCGACACCGCAAGACCTTCATCACGTGCCCCCGAACCATCCGACCCATCCCCTGCTCCCCGCGTCATCGGCCGTTGAAGGCGAGGACTGTAGCGAAGAAGCGGAGGGCCGACACCGGATCGCGGGGTGCCGGGTCAGGGCAGCCCGGTCAGACCGGGACTCGGCGCGTTGATCAGGACGGCCACGTTGCCTTCGGGCAGCTCGCCGTCTGCCATCACCTGGTGGGCGTGCCCGGACTCCGCGTAGCCGAACGTGTGGCCGAGCGTCGTCTGGACCTTGCGCTCGCGCACGAGGTCGTTGAACGCCGCCGCCTGTTCGTCGTTGAACAGATGCGACCCCTGGTAGCGCTTCTGCAGGTACCAGAGGTACCGGACGTCGATCAGTGTGTCGTAGCCGCTTGTCCCGGCGCAGATCACGATCATGCCGCCTCGGTCGCAGACGAAGTTCGAGGTCGGGACCGTGTCCTGCCCCGGGTGCTCGAAGACGATCCTTGGGCTCGCCTTCTCCCCCACCACGTCCCAGATCGCCTTGCCGAACGCCTTCGCGCCCTCGAACCAGTCCTTCCATGCGGGGTCGTCCCACCTCGGGGGCACGCCCCAGTGGGTGAACCGCGTCCGGTCGATGTAGCCCACGGCGCCCAGGCGCTTGGTGTACTCACCCTTCTCCTCCGAGCTCACAACGGCGACGGCACGCCCACCGGCGAGGGTCACCAGCTGGATCGCGAGCGACCCCAGCCCGCCGGCGCCGCCCCAGACCAGGACGACGTCCCCCGTCCCGACCCTGTTCGGGGGCCAGCCGTGCAGCATCCGGTAGGCCGTCGAGCCGGTGAGCGTGGGCGCGGCGGCCTCCTCCCAGGTGAGGTGGTCGGCCTTGGGCAGGCACTGATGCGCCTGCACCTTCGTGAACTGCGCGAACGAGCCCCAGCACGTGTCGTAGCCCCAGACACGGAAGCTCGCGGCCAGACCGGGGTCGTTGCCGGCGACCACCCAGGGGTCCTCGAGGTCCCACTGGCCGGCGTGGACGACCACGTGATCTCCGACCTGCACGTTCGAGACGCGTTCGCCAACCGCCCACACCACCCCGGCGGCGTCCGAGCCCACGATGTGGAAGTCCGTCGGCTCACCCCACCTGGCCTGCGTCTTCGTGACGTCCACCGGGACTCCCCGCGCGGCCCACACGTTGTTGAAGTTCACGCCGGCGGCCATGACCATGACGAGCGT
>CAZMNP010000018.1:0-8125 GCA_964567675.1 uncultured Actinomycetes bacterium | reverse complement strand
TGCACGGCGGGCTCATCGCCACGCTGGCGGACACCGCGACCGGGCTGGCGATGCTCACCGCGCTCGAGGCCGGGACGACGCACCTGACGACCTCGCTGAGCGTGACGTTCCTAGCGCCCGGACGAGCCGGAGTCGTCACCTCCCGTGGGCGCGTGCTGAAGCATGGGCGGCGGTTCGGCTACGCCGAGGCCGACGTGGTGAACGAGGCGGGAGACCTCCTCGCCCGAGCCACGGCGACGTTCACCATCCTGCCCGAGCGCGATCAGTAGTCGACGTCCATGTCCTGCATCACGCGGGCGAACTCCGTGAGCGCGCCCTGCAGCTGCATCAGGAGCGTCATCGAGCCGTTGATCCTGATCTTCCCCGTCATGAACGCGCTCACGGGGTTCAGCTCGCTCCGCGCGAGTGCGGCCGCCGTCTCGTAGTCCTGCTCGATCGTGGCGTCCGCCTTGTCGGCGTCGCCCGATCCGAGCTCGACCTTGCCGCCCGAGAAACGGAGCCAGTACCGCTTCTGCCCCTCGGGCGTGGCGATCACGTTCTGGATCGTCGCGTTCGCGCTCGCCGAGGCCTTGGCGAAGGCCTCGGACGCGTTCAGGCGCTGCTCGAGCTCGGTGGTCCACTCGTCGGAGAGGAACTGAACGGGCACATCGGCCTCCTTTGTCGGCGGATGGTTCGCGAGTCTAGAGCGACCGCTCAGACGCCGGACGGGGTGTCTCCGCCCTGCTCGAACAGCTGCGGCTCGGTGAGGTGGCGGACGTCGTTCAGGAACCGGACCTCGCGACGGTCGCCGTCGATCCCGATCACGCTGATCGAGGTGTTCTCCGGGAGGAAGAACATCTCCTGCTCGAGTCGGAGCAGTGGCGCCACGTAGGCGTTCACGACACCGCCGTGGCAGAACACGTACACGTTTCCCCGCGGATGCTCGGAGAGGGCGCGTTCCACACCGGCCAGGACCCGCGCCCGGAAGGCCTCCAGGTCCTCGGATCCCGGAGCGTGCCGCCAGAAGGCCTCGTGGTTGCGGAAGCTGTGGAGCAAGGCCTCGTCGCCCCCGAGGATCTCCTCGAAGGTCCGGTTCTCCCAGTCGCCGATGAACGCTTCGGTCAGGTCCATGTCGTATCCGACGCCGATGCCCGCCTTGTCCGCGTACGCGAGGGCGGTCTCGCGGGCGCGTCGCAGCGGCGAGCTCACGATCGCCGCCGGCGGATCCATCTGGAGCAACCGCCGCGCGAGGCGTTCGGCCTGGTCCCGTCCCTCCGCGGCGAGCGGCGGATCGTACTGATCGCCACGCGGCGTCGAGGAGAAATCGTCGTTGTCCAGATCCGAGCGCCCGTGCCGGATCAGGTACAGGACCCGGGCCGTCATCGCCGCCGGCCTCGCGTCCGGTTGAGCTCCACGCGCCAGCACCCCTCGTGCCAGTGGCGGCGTTCGTCCGGCGCGTCCTGCGGCACGACCACCAGGTGCCACGTGCCCGGCCGGATCTCGAGGTCGCATCCGGGGCATCGGTACGGTTTGTCGCCCGTGAGCCGCCGCACGTCGAACCCCGGCGCGAGCGCCCACATCGGCGCCGCCGACTGCGGCATCCCCGACTGCGGGGGCGGGTCCTCGGGCGCTCGCCGGTTCTTCCTCGGCATCAGCGCTCCTTCTTCTTCGCGGCGGCGGCGACCCGCAGGACGAACGGGGCGGCGCGTTCGGCGAGCGCCATGCCGATCTCGCGATCGTCCGCCTTGGCGCCGCCGACCTTGAAGGAGTGGCCACCACCGTCCACGGGCTCGAGCGTGGCGCGGTCGCCGAGCTTTCGCACGACCTTCGCCAGCAGGGCCTGCGTCGCGAAGGGATCCTTGGTCCCCTGCACGAAGAGCATCGGCACCGCGATCCGGTACAGGTGCTCGTCGCGGATCCGCTCCGGCTTGCCGGGGGGATGGAGCGGATAACCGAGGAACACGAGTCCGTCGGCCGGCATCCCGTCGGCGACGCACATCGAGGCGATGCGCCCGCCCAATGACTTCCCGCCGGCCAGCACCGCGCGGCTCCCGGCCTTCGAAGCCGCCGCGTCGAACGCGGCGAGCCAGGCATCCCGAAGGACGCGCTCGGGGTCGGGCGCGCGCTTGCCCCGCTCCACGTACGGGAAGTTGAACCGGAGCGTCGAGACCCGGGCCTCCGCGATGGCCCGGCTGAACCCGGCCATGAACGGATGGTCCATCCCCGCGCCGGCCCCGTGCGCGAGGACCAGGGTCGCGACCGACCCTTTCGGCGCGATCCACGCGGTGCTCACGCTCGCACTGCCGACGTCGAGCGTCCCCCGGACCTCCGGCGATGCCATGCCTAGAATCCTCGCAGATGGCAGGAACCCTCTATCTGGGAACGTCGGGCTTCGCCTACGACGAGTGGAAGCACGGCGTCTTCTACCCCGAGGGGCTGAAGAACCGCGAGATGCTCTCGTACTACGCGAGCCGGTTCCCTTCGGTCGAGATCAACTACACGTTCCGGCGCTTCCCGACCGAGAAGTCCATGGAAACGTGGAAGGCCGAGACGCCGGAGGGGTTCCGGTTCACGCTCAAGGCGAACCAACGGATCACGCACTTCAAACGGCTGGCCGATGTCGACGAGGACGTCCGGGACTTCCTCGAGCGCGCGCGGCTGCTCGGCGACCGGCTCGGCACCATCCTGTACCAGTGTCCCCCCACGCTCCAGTACGACCGAGCGCTGATCGAGTCGTTCGTCGGCTACCTGCCTCCGCAGCCGACGGCGGCGATGGAGTTCCGCCACCCCTCGTGGATCGAGGCCAAAGAGCTGCTGTCCGAGCAGGGCATCGCCTGGTGTGTCGCCGAGACCGACGAGAAGGATCCGGGACCCGACGACCTGTCGTGGGAGCCGTTCGGGTTCCTCCGACTGCGCAAGACCGAGTACGACGATGCCGAACTCTCCGCCTGGGCCGAACGGGTCCGTCCCGCGCTCGAGGCCGGCGGCGATGTCTACTGCTACTTCAAGCACGAGGACGAGGGCGCCAGCGCGAAGATGGCGGAACGCCTCGGAGAGATCGTGGGCTCCGGCGGTTGACCGGACATCCGCAGGGCCGGCGGAGCCGGCGAAGCGGGTCCGAGCGGTCGCGGGCCGGCCGCGGAGAGGCTGACTCCTACCCGAGGGGCTCGAACCGGGCCGTGAAGTGCCGCAGTTGCGGGGGCTGCTCGACGATCCGGTAGCCGGGGAGCTCGGCAGGACGCCCGGCGACCGCCGTGACGACCTCGATCACGTAGTCGATGTGGCTCTGCGTGTACGTGCGGCGCGGGATCGCCATGCGCACGAGGTCCATCGCGGCCGGCTCCTCCGTCCCATCGGGACGGAGGCCGAACATCACCGTGCCGATCTCGCACACGCGGATCCCGCCCGCCTCGTAGAGCGCGACCGCGAGCGCCTGCCCCGGGTACTGGAGCGGCGGGACGTCCGGCAGCAACGCTCGCGCGTCGATGTAGACCGCGTGCCCGCCCGCCGGCTTCACGATCGGCACCCCCGCGAGGTCGAGCGCCTCGGCCAGGTACTCGGTCGAGCGGATCCGGTACCGGAGGTAGTGCTCGTCGACGGACTCGCGCAGGCCCTGGGCGATCGCCTCGAGGTCGCGGCCGGCGAGGCCGCCGTAGGTCAGGAACCCCTCTGTGAGGATCAGCAGGCTCCGGCATCGCTCGGCGAGGGCGTCGTCATTCATCGCGAGCCAGCCGCCGATGTTCGCGAGCGGGTCCTTCTTCGCGCTCATCGTCATCCCGTCGGCCAGGCTCGCGATCTCGCGCACGATGTCGGGGATCGAGCGCTCGGCTTGGCCGGGCTCGCGGACCTTGATGAACCAGGCGTTCTCGGCGAACCGGCATGCGTCCAGGAACAGCGGCACGTCGAACCGATCGCACAACGCCCGTACGCCACGGAGGTTCTCGAGCGAGACCGGCTGCCCGCCGCCCGAGTTGTTCGTGATGGTCACGAACACAACCGGCACGTCGGCCGCGCGCTCGGACAAGAGCGCCTCCAGTCGGCCGAGGTCCATGTTGCCTTTGAACGGGTGAATCGTCTGCGGCTCGCGCCCCTCGGGGATCACGAGGTCGACCGCCTCCGCATCGGTGAACTCGACGTTCGCGCGGGTGGTATCGAAGTGCGTGTTGTTCGGGATCACCTTCCCGGGCCCGCCGATCACCGAGAACAGGATCTTCTCGGCCGCGCGCCCCTGGTGCGTCGGGACCACGTGGCGGAACGGGAACAGCTCCTGGACGGCCTCGAGGAACGTGAACCACGAGGGCGAGCCCGCGTAGGACTCGTCGCCGTGCTGGATCGCCGCCCACTGGTCGCGGCTCATCGCGCCGGTCCCCGAGTCCGTCAGCAGGTCGATGAGCACGTCGTCGGCGTGGAGGTTGAACAGGTTGTAGCCGGCCTCGCGGACCTTCGTCCGCCGCTCCTCCCCGGTGAGAAACCGCAGCGGCTCGACCGAGTGGATCCGGAAGGGCTCGATGATCGTTCGGGATCGGTACGGCACCAACCGAACCCTAGAGCGACAGCGCCGGGCCGGCTACCCGGGACGCGGGGTCAGGGCGAGGCTTGGTCCGCGACCCGCGAGGCCAGCACGTGCTCGAGCTCGGCGATCCGCTCGGGATCGTCGACCTTACGGCCGAGCTCGTCCCGGACGTAGAACGCGTCGACCACCCGCGCCCCGTAGGTCGCGACCTTCGCGAGGTGCACGTCGAGCCGGAGCTCGGCCAGGGTGCTCGTCACGTCGAACAGGAGGCCGATGCGGTCCGGCGCTCCGACCTCGATGACCGTGAAGAAGTCCGACGCATCGTTGTCGACCGCCACCCGCACCGGAACGTCGTGACGAGGTGGCGGGTAGTGCTTGCGCTTCTCTCCGACGTGGTACGCGAGCGACAGCCGTCCCTCGATCGCCCGTCGGAGGGTCGCGCGGAACTCGCGCCACCGCTCCTCCCCCACCTCGGCCTCGAACGCGCCCTCGACCTCGAAGACGTCAACGGCGACACCGTCGTCCGTCGTGAAGACCTGCGCGGTCAGGATCGAGAGACCCGCGAGCGACAGCGCCCCGGCGATCATCGAGAGCAGACCGGCGCGGTCGGCCGCCACGATGGTCACCGCGTAGGTGCCAGCTCGCGGGCCCTGCTCGGCATGGGTCCGAACGTCCCGCACCGTGATCGCGGGCGCGATCAGCGGGTACTGCCGCGCGATCCGCTCGGCGGGGAGCGCCAGAAGGTAGCTCCGAGGCATCCGTTCCAGGAAGCGGTCCACGGCTTCGGCGCTCTCGGCGCTGAGGGCGGCCCGGATCGCGTCGACGCGCTCGGCCAATCGCTCCGAGCTCTCCGCGCCGACGTCGCCGCGCTCGAGCACGTGCTGCACCTTGGCGACGAGCTCGCGGACGAGCGTCGCCCGCCAGGCGGTCCACGCGAGCGGTCCGGTCGCGCCGGCGTCGGCGATGGTCAGGAGGTAGAGCGCCGCGAGCCGTTCGGAATCGCCGACGCGCGCCGCGACCTCGAGCACGAGGTCTTCGTCGTCCAGGTCGCGGCGCGTCGCCGTGTCCGAGAGCAGGAGGTGCTCCGCGACCAGGAAGCCGGCGAGCGCCGCGGTCCGTTCGGGCACCCGCATCTGCGCGAGCGTCTCGTTCGCGATCACGGCGCCGGCCGGAACGTGACCTCCACCGCCGGTCTTGCCGATGTCGTGCAGCAACGCCCCGAGCCGGAGGGCTTGTGGGTCGCTCACGATGCGGACCGCCTGGGCGACGAGCGGCTCGGCGGCGTCGGGATCCTCCAGCAGCCGATCCATCCCCTCGAGCGCTTGCAGGAGGTGCACGTCGACGGAGAACCGGTGGTAGGGGTCGCGCTGGGGACGGCACCGGACGGCCGACCACGCGGGAAGGAACCGGACGAGGGCGCCCACCCGGTCGAGCGCCTCGAGCGCCCGGACGCCTTCGGTCCCGGTGGCGAGGAGGTCGAGGAAGGCATCGCGTACGTCGTCGTTCCAGTCGACCCGCTCGGGCAGCGCGGCGGCATCGATCTGGTCGAGCGTTCCGGCCGGCATCACCCCGTGTTCCCTCGCCACCTGGACGAACGCGCGCAACACGCCCGCGGGTGTTGCTTCGATATCGACGGACTCCGACGTCCCTCGCAGATACCGGTCGAGCGCCGTGCGGGAGATGTGTTCGACCTGTCGCGCATGCTCGAACACCGCGCGCATCAGCCCGTCGACGGCCGGCAGGGCCGGCTCGTCCTCGAACCCGAGGTGGCGGGCGACCATCGGCTGTTGTTCGAGCACGATCCGATCGGTCGCGCGTCCGGTCTCGATGTGCAGGGCGCTGCGAACGCGCTCGAGGAACTCGTCCGCGGCGTCGACGGATCCCCGCTCGGCCGAGCGGATCAGTCCCACGTCCTCGAGCGGCTCCCCGACGGCGGTCTCCAACCACCGGAGCAGCTGGACGTCGCGGAGCCCTCCGGCGCCCTCCTTCAGGTCGGGTTCCAGGAGCGAGGAGACGGAACCGTGACGTTCGGAGCGCGCGTCCGCGTCCGCGCGTAGGTGTTCGGCGAGGGCGCGGGGATCGCGTCGAACGTCCTCGAGCACCCGCCGTCGCGTGTCGTCCCATACCCGTTCGTCTCCGGCGATCAGCCGGCCGTCGAGCATCGCGGTTCGGACGTCGAGCCGCTCGGCCGCGAGCTCCTCGGACGCCTCGGGTGTCCGAACACCGTGACCGATCTGCAGTCCCGCGTCCCACAACGGGTACAGGAGCGCCTCGGCGAGCTCGGACACCTCGTCGGGACGGTCGCCTTCGTGGGCGATCAGCAGGTCGATGTCGGAGTGCGGCGAGAGCCGGCCCCGGCCGTAGCCGCCGAGCGCGACGAGTGCGACCCTCGCACGCGGCGCGGCCGCATCGAAGAGCGTTCCCAGACACCGATCCACCAGTTCGGCGCGCCGGCCCGCCGACCAACGGCCGTGATGACCGCGCGAGTAAGCGCGCTCCAGGGCGCCGAGCTCCTCGAGCAGCCGATCGACGGGCGCCGGACGTTCGGCGGGGTCGGCCATCGCCTCAGAGTGCGTCGGGGCCCATCTCGCCGGTGCGGATCCGCACCACCTGCTCGACGGGCGTGACCCAGATCTTCCCGTCGCCGATCTTGCCCGTGCGCGCGGCCTTCGTGATCTCCTCCACCACGCTCGAGACCTGGTCGTCGTCGCACAGGACCTCGATCTTGACCTTCGGCACGAAGTCGACCTGGTACTCGGCGCCTCGGTAGACCTCGGTATGGCCGCGCTGACGCCCGAACCCCTCGACGTCGGTGGTGGTCAGGCCGGCGACGCCGATCCCGCGCAGCGCCTCCTTGACCTCGTCGAGCCGATGCGGCTTGACGATCGCGACGACCAGTTTCACGGAGCCTGCCTCCCGCGGCGAGTGAGCGCCTAGCTTATGTCAGGGCGAAGCGTCTCTCGGAGACGCTTCTCGAAGAGGTGGAAGCTCCGGCGCTCGCGCATCCCCACCTTCTCGTAAAGCCGCGTCGCACCCGTCGGGTTCTCCGAGTCGACGTTCAACAGGACCGATCCCACCCCGAGCTCGGCGAACCCCTCGAAGCTGCGGAGCAGCAGGGCCTTCGCGATACCCCTGCCTCGCCAGGCGCGACGGACGGCGACGACGTCGATCCAGCCGGCACCCTCCACGAGGCGGCCGAGCGCGGCTCCCACGACCTCCTCGTCCCCGATCGCGAGTGGTGCCAGCCGTGGATCCGTGCGACCCATCTGCTCCACGTGGAGATCGAACGGATACGGTTCGTAGCCCCAGTGATCTTGGAACGCCTCCTCGATCGCGTCGAAGACGGTCTTCGCGTCGGCGTCGTGCCGGTACGGACGGATCGCGATGCCCTCCGGTGGCACCGTCGAGACCGGCGAGCCGAGATCGATCTGCATGTGCCAGAACGTCCGCACATGCGCGTACCCGCGTCGCAACAGGAGCGTGTTCGCCGACCCATCGGTCGAGTTCACCGCGTTGTGGAGCTTCGGTGTTCCGACTGCGGCGGCGCGCTCCTCGGTCCAGTCGACCAGCGCCGCTCCCAGGCCTCGACGCCGATGATCGGGGTGCACGAAGCCGAACCCGTCCAGGGAGAGC
>CAZMNP010000017.1:0-8211 GCA_964567675.1 uncultured Actinomycetes bacterium | reverse complement strand
AGGTCCAGGGAAGGCCATGCGTCATCGTCGACGACATGATCGACACCGCCTCGACGGTCGCCGCAGGCGCGGGGATCCTCGCGCAGCACGGCGCCGGGCCGATCTACGCCGGGGCGACCCACGGCGTGCTCTCGGGCAAGGCCGTCCAGCTGCTGGAGGAAGCGCCGATCCGCGAGGTCGTCGTCACGAACACCGTGCCGATCTCGGAGGAGAAGCACTTCGGGAAGCTCAAGGTGCTCTCGATCGCGCCGCTGATCGCCGACGCGCTCCGCGCCGTATTCGAGGACACCAGCGTCTCCGAGCTCTTCCACGGCGAGAACCAGTAGCACTACGGCGGGTACTGCTCCTCGCGACGGTTGTCGTAGGACCGTGATGCGACGCGTCCGGCTCGAATGTCGCGCGTCCGGACGAACGCCTTTGGGGCGCGACGCTCGTAGAGATCCCTTGCGGGAGTGATGCAGTTCACAGACGCCAGAACGGTGAATCGGTAGGCTCGAACACATGTTCGACGCCCCGTTCCGGGACCGCGAAGCGGTTGCCATGGAGCTGGACGCTGCCCATGCGTCCGTCGGTCGCGCGCAGCTGATGTTTCTTCAGCTAATCGTCGCGGCCGATCGCTTCGAGACATGGCGGAACTCAGGAGCTCGAGACACCGCGCACTGGCTCGGCATGCGCTACGGCATCTCGCAGTGGAAGGCGAGGCGATGGATCGCCGCCGCCCATGCGCTGGAGGCACTGCCTCGGATCTCCGAAGCACTGCATACCGGGTACCTCGGCATCGACAAGGTCGTGGAGCTCGCCCGGTTCGCGACGCCCGAGACCGAAAGCCGCCTGATCCCATGGGCGCGAGCGGTGTCGTGCGGCACGGTGCGGCATCGCGGCGACATCGAGACGAAGCCCTCGATCGACGACGTCCGTGAGACCGAGCAGGCTCGCTCGGCGTCGTGGTGGTACTTCGACGATGGGCGCCGGTTCGGCCTGGAGGCCGAGCTCCCTGCGTCGCAGGGTGCCATCGTAGCTCGGGCGCTCGAGCGCGTGGCCGAGACCGTGCCGACGATGCCCGACGAGGAGCGCGATCACGATGCCTCTGCCCGCAGAGCCGATGCCCTCGTGGCGCTCTGCTCCGCCCGGATCGCTGTCGACGCCGAGCCCGATCGTGCGACCGTTGTCGTCCACGCCCGACTTGGGATGACGGAGAGCGACCTCGCCGGCTGCGAGCTCGAGGGCGGTCCGGTGGTCCACTCGCAGACGGTGCGACGACTGCTCTGCAACGGCCGGGTCCAGACCGTCGTGGAGGATGGCGAAGGGCGCGTGCTCGGGCTCGGACGGATGTCCCGAGATCCCGCTCCGTGGATGATCCGCCAGGTCCGCTACCGCGACCGCGAGTGCCGGTTTCCCGGATGCGGAGCGAAGCGATTCACCCAGGCGCACCACATCGTCTGGTGGCGCCACGGCGGTCGCACCGATCTCGACAACCTCTTGCTGATCTGCTCGTTCCATCACCGACTCGTCCACGAGTACGGATGGTCCGTGGAACGAGAGCGCGATGGCGGCCTGATGTGGCGACGCCCGAACGGAGCTCGCTATCAGGCGGGTCCGTCACCAGGCTCCGCCGCTGATGCCGACGTCGTCGGGCGATCCGCGGTTCGAGAGCTGACAGGCAGTGCCGCAGGGTGACGAACGAGACACCACCGGGTATCGGTGAAGTCCATCGCTGCAGCGTGTTGGTACCATTCCCGGCCGAGGGCTCGAGCACCGAAGCGGCAGCCCCGAAGGAGAAGCGCGAGATGGAACAGAAGCTAGCCGCCGAGAAGCGGGAAGACTCCGGCAAGGGCGTCGCCCGCAAGCTTCGGGCATCCGGCCGGGTGCCCGCCATCCTCTACGGCCACGGGATGCCGCCGCTTCCGCTCTCCGTCGACTCCAAGGAGCTCTTCCACGTCTTCCACACGGGCGCCGGGGCGAACGTCCTGGTGGAACTGGTGGTCGACGGCACGGAGCACCTCGCGATGCCGCGAGAGGTCCAGCGCGATCACATCAAGGGGCGCTTCATCCACGTCGACTTCCTCATCGTCCGCCACGACGAGAAGATCGAGATCGACGTGCCGGTCCGCGTGGTCGGCGAGTCGCCCGGCGTGAAGGCCGGCGGCGTGCTCGAGCACCACCTGTGGGACATCCGCGTCGAGTGCTTGCCGACGAACGTCCCCGAGGCGATCGAGGTCGACGTCTCGGCTCTGGAGATCGGCGACTCCCTGCGCGTCGCCGACCTCGTAGCGCCCGACGGCGTGACGATCCTGGCGAACCCCGACGAGTCCGTCATCGCCGCGGTGCAGCCGCAGATGGCGATCGAGCCCGAGGAGGAGGCCGCCGAGGGCGTCGAGGGCGAGGCCGCCGAGGAAGAGGGCGAGGGCGCCACCGGCGAGGAGGCCGAGAACGCGGCCGAGCAGTCCGAGGGCTAAGCCCTCACGGCCATGACCTGGCTCGTCGCCGGGCTCGGCAACCCGGGTCCGCGCTACGCGCAGAACCGCCACAACCTCGGCTACATGGTCGTGGACGAGCTCTGCTCGCGCTCCGGCGAGCGCTTCAAGAAGGTGCGGTTCGTCCCCGTCGACGCGTGCGAGATCCGCGAAGGGGACGAACGCATCGTCCTCGCGAAGGCCCACGCGTTCATGAACGAGAACGGGCCGGCGTTCGCCTCACTCGCGCGCAAGCACCATGTCGATCCCGACCACGTCATCGCCGTGCACGACGAGATCGACCTGCCGTTCGGCGCGCTCCGTGTGAAGTTCGGCGGATCGACGGCAGGGCACAACGGTCTGCGCTCGCTGGCCGGCGGGCTCCGCACGCCCGAGTTCTACCGTGTGCGACTCGGTGTCGGACGTCCCACGGGTCGAAAGGACGCCGCCGACTGGGTCCTCGAGGACTTCGCCAAGCGCGAGGAGCCCGACGTCGCGCAGCTCGTCGACGACGGCGCCGACGCGTCGCTGTCGATCCTCCGCGACGGCCTCCAGGCCACGCAGGACCGTTTCAACCGTTCGGGCCCGCGGGCCTAGCATCCTTGGAGCATCATGACCGCCGTGAGGCGCGATCTTCCCTCCGGAACCGTCACCTTCCTCTTCACCGACATCGAGGGCTCGACGAAGCTGCTGCACGAGCTCGGCGCCGATCGGTACTCGAAGGCGCTCGCCGAGCACCGCCGCATCCTGCGCGAGGCGTTCACCAGCCACGGCGGCGTCGAGGTCGACACGCAGGGGGACGCCTTCTTCGTCGCCTTCCCGACGGCCTCCGGCGCGCTCGAGGCAGCGATCGAATCGCGTGAGGCGCTCGCGTCCGGTCCCATCCGGGTGCGCATGGGCGTCCACACCGGCACGCCCCACATCTCCGACGAGGGCTACGTGGGACAGGACGTCCACAAGGGAGCCCGCATCGCGGCGGCCGGACACGGCGGCCAGGTGCTGCTCTCGAAGGAGACGCGGGAGCTCGCTCGCGTCGACGTGACGGAGCTCGGCGAGCACCGCCTGAAGGACTTCGACGAGCCGGTCTGGATCTTCCAGCTCGGTTCCGAGCGCTTCCCCCCGCTCAAGACGATCTCGAACACGAACCTGCCGCGACCGGCGAGCTCGTTCGTCGGCAGGGACAAGGAGGTCGACGAGGTCGTCGCGCTGCTGAAAGACGGCGCGCGTCTGCTCACCCTGACGGGACCTGGAGGATCGGGAAAGACCCGGCTCTCTATCGAAGCCGCTGCGGAGGTCGTTCCGGAGTTCACGTCGGGCGTCTTCTGGGTCGGGCTCGCCCCCCTCCGGGATCCGGCGCTCGTCTCGGACACGATCTCCCAAACGCTCGGGGCGAAAGATGGCTTGGCCGATCACATCGCGGAACGAGAGCTGCTCTTGCTCCTGGACAACTTCGAACAGGTCGTCGACGCGGCTCCCGAACTTTCAGCGCTGCTCGCGTCGTGCCCCAACCTCCGTCTGCTCGTCACGAGCCGCGAGCTCCTGCGCGTTCAGGGCGAGGTCGAGTACCCGGTGCCGCCCCTCGCGCGGCCCGATGCCGTGGAGCTCTTCTGCACTCGGTCCCGACTCGAAGCCAACGAGACGATCGCCGAGCTCTGCCGCCGCCTCGACGACCTCCCGCTGGCGGTCGAGCTGGCCGCCGCCCGCACGAGCGTCCTGTCACCGGCGCAGATCCTGGAGCGCATATCGAAGCGGCTCGACCTGCTCAAGGGAGGCCGCGATGCCGACCCCCGCCAGGTGACGTTGCGGGCGACGATCGAGTGGTCGTACGAGCTGCTCGACGACGAGGAGCGGAGGCTGTTCGCGCATCTCGCAGTATTCGCCGGCGGGTGCACGCTCGGATCGGCCGAGGAGGTCCTCGACGCCGACCTCGACGTGCTCCAGTCGCTCGTCGACAAGAGCCTCGTGCGCCATACGGAGGACCGCTTCTGGATGCTCGAGACGATCCGCGAGTTCGCGACCGAGCGACTCGAGAGATCCGGCGAGGCGGACGAGGTTCGCCGGCGTTACGCGCGACATTTCGCCGTGCTCGCGGAAGAGCCGGAGCCCATGCAGCGGAAACACTACACGCCGTGGCACGACCGACTCGAGAGTGAGCACGACAACCTGCGAGCCGCCCTCGACGGACTGGAGGCGTCCGGCGAGACGCAGGCCGTCCTGCAGATGGCGGGCGCGCTCAGGGAGTTCTGGGAGATCGGTGGTCATTTCGTCGAAGGCCGTCGTCGTCTCGAGCGTGCGCTCGCCGCCGACGATCGACCGACACCCGCTCGAGCCAAGGCGCTCATCGCGGTGGGGGAGCTCGCCGGCACGACCGGGCACGATCGGGCCGTCAGGCGGTGGGCCGAACAAGCGCTCGAGCTGAACCGCCGGCTCGGCGATGCGTGGGGCGTCGCCTACTCGCTGAGGCTCCTAGGGCTCGCGGCGGCCGAGGAAGGCGACTTCGCACAGGCGCGAGAGCTCGCCGAGGAAGGTGTGCGGCTCTTCGAACGGGTCGATGACGAGCGGTACGCCATGGCGACGACGCGTGTCCTCGCGTGGGCCTGCTACGAGCTCGGCGACCGCGAGCATGCTCGGGAGCTGCACGAGGGAAATCTCGCTCGCGCGCGTGCGGTGGGCGACGAATCCACGGAGGCCTCGACGCTCGGCTCGATCGCGACGATGTTCGCGGTCCCCGCCGGTCAGACGGCGGACGCCATCTCGATGCTCCGGCAGAGCCTCGCCATCTGGCGCGATCTCGGTGACCGCATGATGACGGCGGTCGATCTCTGCCGCCTGGCGGATGTGTTGGCCGTCGCAGGCAACGGCGAGGCGGCCGTGAGGGTCCTCGCGTGTTGGGAGACGTTGCGGGACGAGATCGGTGGCGCCGAACAGTGGGTCCTGACGATGGGCGAGCGCGCTCGCGCCGCGATCCGCGCGCAGCTCGACGAGGCGACCTTCGCCGATGGATGGGCTCGGGGAGCGAAGCTGACGCCGGACGAGGCGATCGCGCTCGCGGTCGTGTCGTGGGACTGAGGCGCCCGAAGCCAATAGCGCGATCCGAGCATGCTCGTACAATCCGAAAAGGCCTGGTTCCCGGGAACCCGGCCTCTTCGTGTTGTCTGGGAGAGGATCGTTTGCTGGAACGACTGCTCGACACGCTGATCGGCTCGGACGCCTTCGAGCGTCTGCTGACCGAGCGCGCCCGGCCGGTCCTGGCCCGGGCCGACGCCGCCGAGGACTTCGTGGTGTCGGCGCTCGCACGCGCGCTCGATGCCCCGGTCATGGTGGTCGCCGCCGGCCCCCGGGAGGCGGAGACCCTCGTTCGCGGGGCGAAGGCGTGGCTCGGCGCCGACCGGGTCGCCTACCTCCCGCCGTGGGAGGCACTGCCGTACGAGGGGATCAGTCCGTCGCCCGAGGTCGCGGCCCGACGAGCGGACGCCGTCCGCCGACTCCGCGGCGCGAAGGGGTCCTTCGTTCTCGTCACCACCGGGCTCGCGGCGATGCACGGGCTCCCGCCGGCGCTCGGCGCGGCGCCGCCCGTCGAGCTCGTCGCCGGCGAGGAGCTTCCGCCGGACGTCCTGGCCGAACGACTCGTGGGCCTCGGCTACCTGCGTTCGGACGTGATCGAGCATCGCGGCGAGTTCGCGGTCCGCGGCGGGGTCGTCGACGTGTTCCCGGGGACGGCGCGCCGGCCGGTGCGCCTCGAGTACTGGGGCGACGAGATCGAGTCGCTCCGCGAGTTCTCGCCCTCCTCGCAGCTCTCGACCGCTCCGCTCAAGCGGATCGACGTTCCGCCGGTCCGCGAGCTGATCGTCGACGATGACGTCCGCGCGCGCGCGGCCGCGCTCGCGCCGAAGCACCTGGACCGGTTCCGAGACATGCTCCAGCGGGTCGCCGATGGGTTGCACGTCGAGGGCATGGAGTCGTTGGCTCCGCTGCTCTTCGACGAGCTCCCCACGCCCGCCCAGGTGATGCCGAAGGGCTCGTGGGTGGTCCTCGCGCAGGCGCGGAGGACGCGCGACCGTGCCGCGCAGGCGTTCGAGGAGGGGCGTGCGCTCGCAGAGGCGAGCGAGTGGCCGGGACCGCCCGCCCTCATCGCGCTGGAGGACGCCCTCGGCGACCGCCCGCAGCTGCACCTGAGCGAGTTCACCGAGGGGATCGACCTCGGCCTGACGCACTGGGGGTCCGCGCAGGGCAACCCGGCCGAGCTCGCCAAGCGCGCGGGTGGCCTGCACGAGCGCGGCTATCGGGTCGTGATCACGGCCGGCGGGCACGGCTCGCTCGAGCGGGCGAAGGAGGTACTCGGCTCCGCGGTGGACGAGGCGGTCGAGGCCGAGCTCGCGAACGGCTTCGTGTTCGACGCCGGCAAGGTCGCGGTCGCCACCGAGGAGGATCTGTTCGGGTCGCGGCGGCACACTCGCTCTGCGCCGAGGTTCACCTCGCGCAAGCAGGACACGCTGGCTGAGGAGCTCGAGACCGGGGAGTTCGCGGTCCATCGCGTCCACGGCGTCGCGCGGTACATGGGGATCCAGCGCCGCGCCATCGCCGGCGCCGAACGCGACTACATGGTCCTCGAGTACGCGTCGGGCGATCGCCTCAGCGTTCCGACGGACCAGGTCGGGATGGTCGCGCGGTACGTCGGCGGAGACGTGCCCCGTCTGTCGCGGCTCGGCACGAGCGACTGGGCCCGCGCCACCACGCGCGTGAAGCGCGCGGTCAAGGACATGGCCGGCGAGCTCGTCCGTCTGTACTCGGTCCGGATGTCGGTCGAGGGTCACGCGTTCGGGCCCGACACGCCGTGGCAAGCCGAGCTCGAGGACGCGTTCCCGCACGCCGAGACCGGCGATCAGCTGACGGCGATCGAAGAGGTGAAGGCGGACATGGAACGGCCCAAGCCGATGGATCGGTTGATCTGCGGCGACGTCGGGTTCGGCAAGACCGAGATCGCGGTCCGCGCGGCGTTCAAGGCTGTGATGGACGGCAAGCAAGTGGCCGTGCTCGTGCCGACGACGCTGCTGGCCGAGCAGCACTTCATCACGTTCTCCGAACGCTTCGCGCCCTTCCCCGTGAAGGTGGCCATGCTGTCGCGTTTCGTGTCCAAGTCAGAGCAGGACCGCGTCGTCGAGGATCTGAAGAAGGGTGCGGTCGACGTGGTGATCGGGACGCACCGACTCCTCAGCCGAGACATCGGCTTCAAGGATGTGGGCCTGCTCGTCGTCGACGAGGAGCAGCGATTCGGCGTGGCCCACAAGGAACGGCTGAAGAGGCTCCGAGCGCAGGTGGACGTGCTGACGATGACCGCCACGCCGATCCCGCGCACGTTGGAGATGGCGCTCACCGGGATCCGCGACATGTCGACGATCGACACGCCGCCGGAGGACCGGCAACCCGTCCTCACCTACGTGGGTCAGTACGACGAGGGCCTCGCGCTCGGCGCGGTCCGGCGAGAGCTGCTGCGGGAGGGCCAGGTCTTCTGGGTCCACAACCGGGTGGCGACGATCGACCGTCAGGTCGCGTGGCTGCAGGAACAGGTCCCGGAGGCGCGCATCGTCGTCGCGCACGGCCAGATGGACGAGTCCGCGCTCGAGCAGCAGATGATGCGGTTCTGGGACCGGGACGCCGACGTGCTGGTCTGCACGGTCATCATCGAGTCCGGCCTCGACGTGCCGAACGCGAACACGCTCGTCGTCGACTCGTCGCACCTGCTCGGCCTGGCGCAGAT
>CAZMNP010000016.1:0-8653 GCA_964567675.1 uncultured Actinomycetes bacterium | reverse complement strand
AGCCCCCGCCGGGCCTGGATCGAGGTCCGGATAAGGAGACGGCGGCGCGTGCCCGCGTCGCGCCGCCGTCTGTCGCCGAGCCTTACAGCCCGGACGCTGAAGGGGAAAGTCTGCACCGGCATGACTCGAGGCGCAAGACCTGTCTTTGCAGGCGGGAAGGGCCGCCAGCCGATTGCCAACCCGAACTCCCGTAGGCCATGTCTTGCCCGCCATGCGGCATGCACTGGCACCCTCTGGTGATCGAGCCGGCGATCGCATGACGTGCCTTGGACCCTCGAGCCCGCTAGGCCAGTTCCTGCAGCACTTGGCTAGCGAGGATCTCTCCTATCGAAAGTGAAGAGGTGGCGGCCGGGGAAGGTGCATTTGCCACGTGGACCAACCCCGACCGTCTTAGCAATTTGAAATCGTCGATCAAGCTGCCGTCCCGTCCCACTGCTTGAGCCCGGATGCCGCTTGGCCCCGGCAGCAAGTCTTCCGATGTCAGCTGAGGGAGATACTTGCGGCATTCCTTGAGGAACGACCGGATCGATTTGTCTCGCCTCTCCTCTTCCAGCGCCACACGCCAGTGCTTTCTGAGCAACTTCCAGAAGCCAGGGTATGCGATCGCGCTGGCGGTATCTCGCAAGCTCCATTCCCCCCCGTAAGCTTCTCTGCCGCGAGCCAAGACGGCGTTAGGGCCCACCCATACCTCATCGTCCATTCGGCGTGTGAAGTGCACGCCGAGAAACGGAAGGTCTGGAAGCGGGACGGGATAAACTAGCCCTCGGACCAGATGCCTCGCATGCGCGCCAAGGCGAAGGTACTTGCCTTCAAACGGAATGATCCGGTAGTTCGTCGACGCGCCCGCCAAACGCGCGACTCGGTCGGATTGAAGCCCAGTGCATGTCACAACAACACGGGCCTCGACGTCCGTCGCCGCACTAGAGAGCAGCCAGCTGGCCTTCTTCCTGCGCACGGACAGAAGAGGGCTGGATAGAGCAATGGTCCCGCCCATCTGTTGCACCTCCACACCAAGAGCGCGAGCCACTTCGGAGAAGTCGATGATCGCAGTCTCCGGAACTTGAAGTCCCGCGATTCCCGTCACCTCAGGCTCCAGTTCTCTGATCTCGCCTGCGGTGATCTCCCGGAGCCCACGTACACCGTTCGCCAGCCCGCGCTCATACAACCGTTTCATGTGTGGCAATTCAGACTCGTCGACGGCAACGATCACTTTGCCCAGTTGTCGGACGGGGATGTCATGCCGCATCGAGAAATCAAGCAAGGACGTACGCGCCTGTCGACACAGCCGTGCCTTCCACGATCCTGGCTTGTAGTAGATGCCAGAGTGGATCACGCCTGAGTTTCGGCCCGTCTGATGGCGACCCAGCGACTGCTCCTTCTCGAGGAGAACCAGTGCGGTGGATGGCGCCATGCGGAGCACAGCATGGGCAGTCGCTAGCCCAACGATGCCACCTCCAACGACCGCGACATCGACGCTCCCGCCCATGGTCCCTTCGTTCGGTGAATAGCAAGTCGGCTCATACGTCTCGTGACCTGCGCTTCTCTAGTGGGCGCTAGAGGACTTGAACCTCTGACCTCTTCCGTGTCATGGAAGCGCTCTACCGGACTGAGCTAAGCGCCCGACAGCCCGCATGGTATCGGACGACGCGATGGACCCTTCGAGGCGGGGACCGGAATTGAACCGGTGTACAGGGTTTTGCAGACCCTTGCCTAACCACTCGGCCACCCCGCCGAACACCCCTTCCGGGGGCGAACGACCAGTCTATCCAGACGGCGACGAGTGCCCCGGCGAACCGATCACCCGGCCCGGGACCGTGCGAGCTCGGCCTCGAGGTCGGCCGGGCCGTATCGCTCGTTCCGAACCCGAGCGTCCAGGTAGATCAGGACGCTCACCAGCGCGAGGTAGGGCGTCGTGATGATCGACGCGATCGCGCCGCCGATGGCCTGCGCCACCGCGCTGTCGCCGAACAGCTGGGTCAGCAGCTCGCTGAGGAGGCTGGTGCCGATCCCGACGACCGCGATCGTCCCGAACACGGGCCACGAGCGGCCCTTCACGAGGTTCCAGGAGCGCTTGAGCGCCTCGCGGCCGCGCCGATCCTCGATCACCAGGGCCGGCACCCCGACCCAGAAGCGCGTGAGGAAGATGAACCCGGGGACGATGAATAGCAGGAACCCACCGAGCACCGCGAGCCCCGTCAGGAGGCCGACGAGGAGGATCGACCAGAAGCGCGCGAGGCCGAACCGGAGGCTCTCGCCGATGTCCATGTCTCGGCCGAGGAACGTCCCGCTGGCCGCTCGGGTGATGGCGCCCTGGAGCGCGGTGTACCCAAGGACCGAGAACAGCAGGAAGACGAGCGAGGCGGCGATCGCGGCGAAGAACGCGCCGTCCACCACGACCTCGACCCCGTCGCGGATCTCTTCGCGGGTCAGCGACTCGTCCAGCCACAGATCCGTGATCAGCGCCTGCCCGATCGCGAGCGGGATCATCACGACGGCGACCATCGCGAACAGGTTCTTCCAATGCTGGCCGTAGAGCTCGAAGGCGTGACGGAGGATCTCGCCGACGCTTCTCGGGCGGAACAGGCGGGGGCTCTCGGGCGGTTCCGGGATCCGTGGGTCCATCGGCGAGGCTCCTTCTTTGTCGGCTTTGTCGGGCGGCGGGGTCGCCGCCCGGCCAGCCTAGCGGACCGGACCTCGACCTCACGGCGGACGCCCGTACCATGGGCTCTGTGCCAAGGGCGCCCGGACTGCAGACCTTCTATGGGGGCTGGGCCAACTACCAGCGCCTCGTCCTCGCCGCGATCCAGGATCTGACCCCCGAGCAGCTCGCCCTGCGGACCACTCCCCACCAGTGGGCCGTCTGGCAGCTCGCCGGTCACATGGCTGGAGCCCGAAGCTACTGGTTCCACGACGTCCTCGGAGAGGGCGACGCGGCCACCCGTGACACCTTCCGCGTCGCGAGCACGACCGTTCCCGACCTGCCGTTGGAGGACGCGGGGTGGGAGGATGACGAGGATCACCCGCGCGACGCGGCCGAGATCGTCGAGGCATTCGACTTGACCTGGACGATGATCGATGACTGCCTCCGGCGTTGGACACCGGACGATCTCGCTGTCGGATTCTCTCGCGAGCGCCGGACCGGCACACAGACGTTCACCCGGCAGTGGGTGATCTGGCATCTGATGGAGCACGACCTCCACCACGGCGGCGAGATATCGCAGATCCTCGGAAGTCACGGGGTTATGGCGCTCGACCTCTGACGCGGCCGGCTTCTGTCACCTTGTGGAGCGGACGACGGGATTCGAACCCGCGACCCCCACCTTGGCAAGGTGGTGCTCTACCACTGAGCCACGTCCGCGCGGTGCCCATCGAGTCTAGAAGAGCCGGCGGGAGAGCTTCAACCGGCGGGGGGTTCGGGGGCGTTCCCCACGCCCCTCAGGAGGTGCCGGTGGAGCCGAAGCCGCCGTCCCCACGCGCCGTTGGCGGGAGCTCGCCGACCCAGACCGGATCGAGCCCGGGGAGGGCGACCACCACCAGTTGGGCGATCCGATCCCCGCGCGCGATCTTCACGGGGTCCTTGCGGTCGAGGTTCACCACGGCGCAGACCACCTCGCCGCGGTAGCCGGCGTCGATGAGGCCGGGGGCGTTGGCCATCGTCAGCCCGAACGTGCTCGCCAGACCGCTTCTCGGTAACACGAGGCCCGCATGCCCGGCGGGGATCGCGACCGCGATACCGGTCGGGACCATCGCTCGCTCCCCAGGTGCGACCTCGACGTCGACGGCCGAGCGCAGGTCCAAACCCGCGTCGCCGGGATGCGCCCGCTCCGGCAAGACCGCCTCGGGATCGACCCGCGTGAACGGCAGCTCGGTCACGCCGGCTCGACGAGCTCGAGGCGATTGCCGAACGGATCGCGGACGTGGAACCGCCGGAAGCCCTCGAGCTGCACGTCCTCGTCCAAGCGGTACCCGGCGGCGTCCAGCTTCTCGCGGAGCTCGTTGAGGCCGTTCACCAGGAACGCCGGGTGCGCCTTCCGAGCCGGCGAGAAGCCCTCGCGCTCGACGCCGAGGTGGAGCTCGAGCGATCCGGAGCGGAACCACAGTCCCCCGCGTGGGGCGAGCTCGCTCGGCTTGGGGACCTCGGGCAGACCGAGGAGCTCGCCGTAGAACGTACGCCCCGCCTCTTCTTCGCCGGCGGGCATCGCCAGCTGGATGTGGTGGATCGCGGTGAGCTCGTACGCCATCGTCGCGCGGAGCCTACCGAACGGCGCCGACCGGAGCGAAAGCCCCGGCCGGCATCCCCGTTCCGTTCGGAGGGACCCTACGAGCAGCCGCTCGTCGAGCCGCAGCTGGGGCAGACGTAGCAGCTCCCCGCCGGCTGCATCTTCGAGCCGCATGCGTAACAGAGCGGGGCGTCGGCCGCGTGAGCCTCGGGCTTCGGCTGCAGGTCGATCGGCTGCGGCGCCGGCAGCGGGGCCTCAGCCTTCACGGCCTCGACGACGGCCTCCACCGTGGTCCCGAGCTTCTCCGCGGCCTCGGCCGCCACCGTCGCCTTGCGCTCGTCGATCGAGCGGATCCCGAGCGCCTCCCGCTGCTCGATCGGCAGGTAATCGAGCGCCAGCCGGCGGAACACGTAGTCCACGAGCGAGGTGGCGAAGCGGATGTCGGCGTCGTTCGTCATCCCGCTCGGCTCGAACTTCATGTTGATGAACTTCGAGACGAAGGACTCGAGCGGCACCCCGTACTGCAGCCCGATCGAGACCGAGATCGCGAACGCGTCCATGACCCCCGAGAGCGTCGACCCCTGCTTCGAGGTCTTCAGGAAGATCTCGCCGAGGCCGTCGTCCGGATAGGAACCCGCCGTGATGTAGCCCTCGGCGTCTCCGACCTGGTACGAGCGCGTCGTCGAGGGCCGGACCGATGGCAGCCGCCTGCGGACGGGCGTGGCGAGATCGGTCGGCTCGGCCGGGGCCGCCGTGCTCTTCTTCTTGTCGGCCGAGAGCGGCTGCGCGACCTTGCAGTTGTCGCGGTAGATCGCGACCGCCTTCAGGCCGAGCTTCCACGACTCGACGAAGAGCTGCTCGACCTCCTCGACCGTGGCCTGCTCGGGCATGTTCACGGTCTTGCTGATCGCGCCGGAGATGAACGGCTGTGCCGCCGCCATCATCCGGACGTGGCCCATGTAGTGGATCGGCTCGGCGCCCATCGCCGTGTCGAACACCGCGTAGTGCTCCTGCTTGAGGTGCGGCGCATCGGCGACGGAGTTGTGCTCGGCGATGTAGCCGACCACGTCGTCGACCTGCGCCTGGTCGTAGCCCAAGCGGTCGAGCGCGCGGGGCACCGTCTGATTCACGAACTGCATCGTGCCGCCGCCGACGAGCTTCTTCGTCTTGACGAGCGCGAGCTCAGGCTCGATGCCGGTGGTGTCGCAGTCCATCATCAGGCCGATCGTGCCGGTCGGAGCGAGCACGGTCGCCTGCGCGTTGCGGTAGCCATGCTTGGCCCCGAACGCGATCGCGTCGTCCCAGGACTGCTTGGCCGCCGACAGGAGCGCCTCGGGCACGTGCTCGCCGTCGATCTCGTCCGCTGCAGCTCGGTGCTTGCGCATGACGCGGAGCATCGCGTCCGCGTTCGGCTCGTAGCCCTCGAACGGGCCCGTCACCTCCGCGATGCGCGCGCTCGTCCGGTACGCCTGACCGGTCATCAGGGCGGTGATCGCCCCGGCCCACGACCGCCCGGCGTCCGAGTCGTACGGCAAGCCGCGCGCCATCAGGAGCGCGCCGAGGTTCGCGTAGCCCAGGCCGAGCTGGCGGAACGCCCGCGCGTTCGTCCCGATCTTCTCGGTCGGGTAGTCCGAGTTGCCGACGAGGATCTCCTGCGCCGTGAACATGACGTCCACGGCCTTACGGAACGCCTTCACGTCGAAGGTCCCGGCGTCGTCGACGAACTTCATCAGGTTGAGCGATGCGAGGTTGCAGGCGCTGTTGTCCAGGTGCATGTACTCCGAGCACGGGTTGCTGGCGTTGATCCGTCCCGTTGCCGGACAGGTGTGCCAGTCGTTGATCGTCGTGTCGTACTGCATGCCCGGGTCGGCGCACTCCCAGGCGGCATCCGCGATCTCGCGCATGAGGTCGCGGGCCCGAACGGTGTCCGTCGCATAGTCGCCGGTCACCGCCTTGAGCTTCCAGTCCTGGTCCGCCTCGTAGGCCTTCATGAACTCGTCGGTCACGCGCACCGAGTTGTTCGCGTTCTGGTACTGGATCGAGTAGCTGTCCTTGCCGTCCAGATCCATGTCGAAGCCGAAGTCGCGGAGCGCGCGGGCCTTCCGCTCCTCGACGGCCTTGCACCAGATGAAGTCCTGAACGTCGGGGTGGTCGACGTTCAGGATGACCATCTTGGCGGCGCGGCGTGTCTTGCCCCCGGACTTGATCGTGCCGGCGCTCGCATCCGCGCCACGCATGAAGCTGACCGGTCCCGAGGCCGTGCCGCCTCCCGCGAGCGGCTCCTTGCTGGAGCGGATCTTGCTGAGGTTGATCCCGGATCCCGATCCGCCCTTGAAGATCGTCCCCTCTTCCACGTACCAGTTCAGGATCGAGGACATGCGGTCGTCGACGTCCAGGATGAAGCATGCCGAGCACTGCTGCGGCGTGTCGGGAACGCCAACGTTGAACCACACCGGCGAGTTGAACGCTGCCTTCTGGTTCACGAGCAGATGGCTGAGCTCTTCCGAGAACACTCGGGCGTCGTCCTCGCTGGCGAAGTACGCGTCCTTCCTCCCCCAGTTCGTGATCGAATCGACGATCCGACCCACGAGGTGGCGGACGCTCCATTCGCGCTGCGGCGTTCCGAGATGTCCGCGGAAGTACTTCTGCGACACGATGTTCGTTGCGTTCTGCGACCAGGTAACGGGGAACTCCACCTCGCGCTGCTCGAACGCGTTGCCGCCCTCCTTGTAGTTCGGGATCACGGCATCGCGAAGCTCCCATCCGATCTCGTCGAACGGGTGCACGCCTTCTTCGGTGAAGTACCGCTTGAACGTCAGGCCATCACGGATGACCTGGACGTCCCCCTCCTTGGTCGCCACGGGTGCCCCCTTCCATCTGACTTCCGGCAGGCCTTCCGGCCGGTTTCCAACAGGTGGGGAAGAACGTGTGGATAACTACAGGCCTGTGATTCAACACCTCGGAGTCGCCGGCGTCAAGACCACTTACCAGGATATCTAGCGGTCGCGCATATCGTCGACCACTACATATAGCGGTTAGCGGGCTCGGTGTTTCGCGGCCTCTTTCGGGACCAGCGCCCCGAGCTCGCGCTCGAAGTCGCCGAGTTCTTGGAAGTCCTTGTAGACGCTCGCGAAGCGGACGTACGCGACGTGGTCGAGCTTCTGCAGCCCCTGAAGCACCTCGAGGCCGACCTGTCGGGACGTGATCTCGGGGCCCTTGCGCCGCAGGCGCTCCTCCACCCGGGTCGCCAGACGCTCCACCTGCTCATCGGTGACCGGGCGGTTCGCCAGCGCCTTGTGGATCCCGGCGACCATCTTCTGACGATCCCAGGGCTCTCGGGTGTCGTCGCGTTTCACGACGATCAGGCCGGCCCCTTCCACCCGCTCGTACGTGGTGAACCTCCGGCCGCACGAAAGGCATTGGCGCCTCCGCCGGATCGCCTCCTCGCGCTCGGCCGGACGGGAGTCCACGACCTTGTCCTCCGCCTGACCGCACCACGGACATCGCACCCGGCTTCACCCCAACATGTAGTAGCCGAGGGCACCGTACGAGCGAGATGTTGGCCCGTCAACCGGCGAACGGGACGAGCAGGGTCTGGCCGGGAACGATCGCTCCTGGATCCACGCCGTTCGCCGCCGCGATGGCGTCCACCAGCGGCCGAGGGTCCTCTCCTGGGGCGACGCCCCGGGCGATCGACCAAAGCGTGTCGCCCTCGCGGACGACGTAGCTGGAGCGCGAGGCGAGACCGGGGCCCTGGTCCCCCGCGACGATGCGCCCCAAGGGCCCTGTCCACACGCCGGCGACGAGCGCCACCGAGAGGGTCGCCGCCAACCGGCGTCTCCTCCGGTACGGGGTCCTGGAAGGGGTTCGAACGCCTGTTCGGGTCATGGTCTCACCCTATCGAACACCTGTTCGGAGTCAAGCCCGGAACCGAACATATGTTTGATTGCCTCCTCGGCGCGTGCTAGGTTCCCCGGAGCCTAGGAGGGGGCACCGACATGGCACAGGCCGAGCTCACACCGCGACAACGCCGCATCCTGGATTTCATCTCGGGGACCGTTCGGGAGCAGGGGTACCCCCCCACCGTTCGCGAGATCGGCGAGGCGGTCGGCCTGACTTCCTCCTCGAGCGTCCACGCGCAGCTCGCGAACCTGGAACGCCGTGGCCTGCTCCACAAGGACGCCACGAAGCCCCGCGCGATGACCTTGTCCGAGCCGAAGATGGACGGCGTCGTGGTGCCGGTCCTCGGCAAGGTCGCGGCCGGTGCGCCGATCCTCGCCGACGAGCACGTCGAGGACTACCTCACCGTGCCGACGTCGTTCGCACCCGGCGCCGATCTCTTCGCCCTCAAGGTCCGGGGCGACTCGATGGTGGGCGCCGGGATCCTCGACGGCGACGTCGTGGTCGTGCAGAGCCGCTCCGACGCGGCCAGC
>CAZMNP010000015.1:0-7413 GCA_964567675.1 uncultured Actinomycetes bacterium | reverse complement strand
GGGATGCACCGCGGGACAGACGGTGGATGGGGATTCGCTCCCGCGGGCCTCAAGGTGCGCCTGGCGACGTACGCGGCTCTCGTCCTGCTATGCATCGTGTGCAGTGCGGAAGGTCCCGTGCGCGACGTGCTCCAACCCTTGCTCGGCGACACCGTGGGCGCATCGGTCGCTCACTACCTCCGCCGCGCCCTCGAAGGGGTGATCGCCACCATCGGTCTCATGATCTTCATGGACTTCGTCAAGCCCGGCCGCATGAGCGAGGTGGCCGGCAAGACGCGAGCGACCATCGCATCCGGCTGAGGGCACGTCCGCTTCAGCGTGACCGCGCTCACCACCACGCCGAGCACGAACATGGCGATGATCTCCTTCATGGCGGGGTCGATCGCACGCGGATCCGCCACGTAACGTCGGGCAGGGCGAGGGGGATGTACGCGAGGATCGCATGGAACGCCAAGGTCGCGCCGATCATCTCCAGGCTCTCCTCGGTTGAGGCGATCAGCACATACGCCATGCCGGTCTGGCCATGATCCGAGGCGTATGCACTACCGATCACTTCGAAGCCGATCGCACCGGCCACGAACATCAACCCCGCCGCCCGGAGACGGCGACGCGTCGGGCCAGGCAGTCGTCTGAAGAATCGAAGGGAGGCGACGGCCACGAACCCCACCGCGATCGTCGCCGGGATCACCCACGCGAACCACAACGGCCCTCGGCCGATGTCGAGGATCTCCGAGACGGGCTCGGTAGCGAGCTCGTGCAGGCTCGCGAATTCATCAAGCGCTAGGTAGGCGAACACCGCCGATGTGACGGCCCAATACCTCGCGCCTCGTCGATCCTTCGAGCCTTCGGTGCGAGCGATGATCAACGCGAGCAGCGCACTCGCACTCAAGACCGCCACCGAGTACAGCGTCGGGAGGGACTGCTCCGCATCGACGGAGAGGAATCTGGCCAGGGCATCCCGGGCTAAGAAATCGGGAAGAAGGCGCAGCATCGCCTGTCCTGCGATGCTGAGGGCGATCAGCAGCGCGATCGTGACGAGGAGGATCCGTAGCACTCGCGACGGGATGATCTCGAACTCCACGCTGGTGGCTGCGGACTCTGGATGATCGGTCATCGTCATCCCCATCGGGTTGCCGCCACCCATGGCGCGGCGGGTTCTCTAGTTGCCCTCGGCGACGTGTCCGCTCTGTGTCACTCGAAGGTCCGTCAGGCCGGAATGCCTCCGCTCCCCTTCGATCATGATCGCGGCGCTCTCGATGTAGCCGAGCTCGTGAAGCTTCGTGAGAACGTTCTGCAGCGACTCGATCGGTTCCTCGACCATCGTGTCGAGCACGAGCTCGGGTTTCTCGGGCGCCTCGTACGGATCGTCGACCCCCGTGAAGTTCGTGATCTCGCCGGCGAGGGCCTTCTTGTAGAGACCCTTGGGATCACGGTGCTCGGCGATCTCATCCACCGTCGCGTGGACATAGACCTCGACGAAGTCACCGATCGTCGCGCGGATCTCGTCCCGAGTCTCCTTGTAGGGCGAGATGGGACAGCAGATCGTCGCGACACCGTTGCGAGTAAGCAGCTCCGCGACGAACCCGATCCTGCGGATGTTCGTGTCGCGGTCCTCCTTGCTGAAGCCGAGTCCCTTGCTCAGGTTCTGCCGGACGACGTCGCCATCGAGGATCTCGGTCTTCATGTTCCGCTTCTGGAGCTCGTGATACAGCATCTCCGCGATCGTCGACTTCCCGGCTCCCGACAGCCCGGTGAACCAGACCGTGAACCCTTTCTGCTCCGCTGAGCTGTGCGGCTGTGTCACAGGAAGCTCCTCCCCACGGCGCCTTCCGGCGCCTCGATGTCGTAGAGCGACAGGATCGAGGGTCCCACGTCGACGAGGTTCAGGTCCCGCACCTCGCCCATCCGCTGCCCCGGCAGTCCGGCCATCGCGAAGACGCCCATCCGATCGTGGTTCGCGCCGTCGGGACCCGTGTCGTTCTCGTAGGTGTAGATGCTGCGGTTCCCGATCGAGCCGACGGACCGCCAGGCCAGGTCGCCGAAGTACACGAGCAGGTCGGGTGCGACTCCGCGGACCTCCGAGTACACGTCCTGCGGCTTCATGACCTTGGTGCCGAGCGGCTCGCCGTTCGGACCGGGAGCGGCCTCGAGCTTTGCGATCAGTTCGTCCCGGGTCTCTTCATATCGCGCCGGATCCACGATCCCCTGCGGCTCTCGGCCCGCAACGTTCAGGAACAGCCGACCGTAGTAGCCCCCGTCACCCCACGCGATCGTCTGACTCCAATCCATCACCGCGTCCCTGATCGGGATCACGTGCGAGGGGTACGCCTCCACGGCAAGGTATCCCTCACGGATCAGCCAATCGTTGAAGCAGAAACCACCCATCATCGGCCGGGCGCCATGGTCGCTCATGACCACGGTGACGGCGTCTTCGGGAAGGACGTCGAGCAGCTTGCCCACCTCGAGGTCCAGGAACCGGTAGTAGTCCTGGAACGCCGTCTCGTACTTGTTGCCCGGCTCGTGGAGGGGGTGCGTCGGATCCCAGTGCTGCCAGAACACGTGGTGGAGACGGTCCGGCGCGATCTCGCACAGCATGAAGAAGTCCCACGGCTTCTCGGCAGCCAACTTGCGGCCCACCTGGAACCGTCGCTCGGTCATCTTGAAGACCTGGTCGAGCGCGACGTCGTACCCGGCCCTCCGGAAGTCCGGGATGTCGAAGATGTAGTCGTTGCCTTCGCCGAGCTCGCCGAGGATCTCGGTCTGGAGCTCCGAGGGGTACGCCCAAGACTTGGCGGAAGGTGGCGTGAGGAAACAGCCGACCCGCCAGCCCGGGAACTCCTTCGGTGGCGGGAACGACGGCGGAACGCCGATCAGCAACGATCGCAAGCCTTTCGCGCCCAAGGCATCCCACACGGCGGGTGCCGTGATCGCGCCCGAGGTCGCGATCGAGAGCCCGTCGTAGGTAGTGTCCTTTCGATTCCGGAAGCCGTAGATGCCCAACTGTCCGGGGGTCTTCCCCGTCATCGCGCAGGCCCAGGCGGGCACGGTGATCGGCGGGGTGATGCTCGCGAGGTCTCCCCACATGCCCCGCTGCATCAACGCGTGGATGTTCGGCGTTTCGTTCGCGAAGTCGCGGAACAGGAGCTGGGGCGTGGCGCAGTCCAGCCCGATCACCGCGATGCGGGGCGTGTCGGTCATGCGTCGTCCTCACGTCGTGGAACCGCTCAGGGAACGGGAGCCCTCCGAGGGCTCCCGGCGACCAATGCTACAAGGCCGTTGGCCCACTCGACCTGGGACAATGCGCGCCTGTGAGCCTCCTCCGCCGGGTCCTGCGATGGCAGGCGATCGGATCCGCGGTGCTCGGCCTCGCTCTGGTGTTCGCCCCGGGTCCCGTCGTCGAGGGCGCGATGGATCAGCCGCCGCTGCGGGAGGACGCGTGGGTCCGCCTACTCGGTGTCGCGGCGCTCGCGCTCGCCGCGCAGATGGTGCTCGTCCAGCGTCGCGTCGAGGATCTGTGGTGGTGGACGTGGAGCTTCGTCGCCTTGGAGGTCGGCGTGGGCGGCGTGTTCCTGCTGAACGCGCTGCTCGGCGTGCCTGCAGATGCCCCGTCGTGGCCCTGGTGGGCCGGTGCCGGGATCAGCCTGGCGTGGGCCGGCCTCGATGTGGCGGGCCTGGCGAAGGCCGGAACGGAGCGCTCCCCCCTCTGAACGGGAGGACCACGACGAAGGGGGCGGGTTGCCCCGCCCCCTTCGCCGCTCGATCTCGGTCCTTCGCGTCAGTGCATGTGCCCGTGACCGCCGGCCGCGGCCGGCTCCTCCTCTTCGGGCTTCTCCACGACGGCACCCTCGGCCGTGATGAGGATGCCCGCGATCGAGGCGGCGTTCTGGAGCGCCGATCGCGTGACTTTCGCCGGGTCCAAGATCCCCGCCTTGAACATGTCCACCCACTCGCGGGTGGCCGCGTTGTAGCCGCGGCTGTCGCCCTCGGTGCGGATCCGCTCGACGATGACCGCGCCCTCGTCACCGGCGTTGTCGGCGATCAGCTTGGCCGGCTCGGAGAGCGAAACGCGCACGATCCTGGCGCCCGTCGCCTCGTCGCCCGTGAGGTCGAGCTTGTCCAGGGCGGCCTCCGCGCGGATCAGCGCGACGCCGCCTCCGGGAACGATGCCCTCCTCGATGGCCGCACGGGTCGCCGACAGGGCGTCCTCGATCCGGTGCTTCTTCTCTTTCAACTCGACCTCGGTCGCCGCGCCGACCTTCACGATCGCGACGCCACCGGCCAGCTTGGCGAGCCGCTCCTGCAGCTTCTCCTTGTCCCAGTCGGAGTCGGTCTTGTCGATCTCGGCCTTGATCTGGTTGATCCGGCCCTTGACCGCCTCCGCGTCGCCGGCACCCTCGACGATGGTCGTCGTGTCCTTCGCGACGACGACACGCCGTGCGTGGCCGAGCAGATCGAGCCCGACGTTCTCGAGCTTCAGACCGACCTCCTCGCTGATGACCTGGGCGCCCGTCAGAACCGCGATGTCCTCGAGCATGGCCTTGCGGCGCTCGCCGAACCCGGGGGCCTTGACGGCCACGGCGTTGAACGTGCCGCGGATCTTGTTCACGACCAGCGTGGCCAGGGCCTCGCCCTCGACGTCTTCGGCGATGATCAGGAGCGGCTTGCCCGCCTGCAGGACCTTCTCCAAGAGCGGGAGCATCTCCTGCACGCTGCTGATCTTCTTGTTCACCACCGCGACGTAGGGTTCCTCGAGCACGGCCTCCATGCGCTCCTGGTCGGTGACGAAGTACGGCGAGATGTAGCCCTTGTCGAACTGCATCCCCTCGACGAACTCGAGCTCCATGCCGAACGTGTTCGATTCCTCGACGGTGACGACGCCGTCCTTGCCCACCTTGTCGAGGGCATCGGCGAGGACCTCGCCGATCTGCGGGTCCGCCGCCGAGATGGACGCGACCTGAGCGATCTCCTCGCGCGTCTCGACGTCCTTGGCCTGGTTCTTGATCGCCTCGACCGCCGCGACGACGGCCTTCTCGATCCCGCGCTTGAGCGCGATCGGGTTCGCGCCGGCGGCAACGTTGCGCATCCCGTGTCGCACCATCGCGCGGGCGAGCACGGTCGCCGTGGTGGTGCCGTCACCCGCGACGTCGTTCGTCTTGGTGGCGACCTCCTTGGCGAGCTGCGCCCCCATGTTCTCCCATGGGTCTTCGAGCTCGACCTCTTTGGCGATGGTGACGCCGTCGTTCGTGATCGTGGGTGCGCCCCACTTCTTGTCGAGCACGACGTTGTGCCCCTTGGGGCCGAGCGTGAGCGCGACGGCGTCGGCCAGCTTATTCACGCCCGCTTCGAGCGACCGGCGGGCGTCCTCGCTGAACTTCAGCAGCTTGCTTGCCATGCGTTGATTCCTCCTCACAACCCCTCAGCGGAGCGAGGGCTCGGCGCCAGGCGCTCGAGCCCTCCATCCGAAAAGCGCCGGGTTCCTACTTGGTGATGACCGCGAGGACGTCGCGGGCGGAAAGGATCAGGTACTCCTCGCCCTCGACCTTGACCTCGGTGCCGCCGTACTTGCTGTAGATGACCTTGTCGCCGACGGCGACGTCGAGCGGAACGCGGGTTCCGTCCTCGAACCGGCCGGGGCCGACCGCCACGACCGTGCCCTCCTGCGGCTTCTCCTTCGCCGTGTCCGGGATCACGATGCCGGAGGACGTCGTCTCCTCTTCCTCGCTGGGATGCACGGCGATCCGGTCCTCGAGCGGCTTCAGGCTGAATTGCTTTGCCATACCCGTTCCTCCTCGCTGATGTCCGTTTCCCGGTTAGCACTCGGCCGGGATGAGTGCTAACAGGATAGCCACGCGAGTGCCAAGGGGTCAACGCCGGGACCTCCCCCGGCACCGGCGCCGGCCCGGCTAGGCCCAAAGCTCACCCCGCGCTACAGGGGAGCCGACCTCGGGCCGATGCCTGAGCTGTCTCGCTTTTCCCGTGCCGCGAGCGATGGGCACGGCGCGCGTCGCGGAAGGGGTCTGAGGATGCCATCCAGTTCGGGCTCGTCCTCGCCAAGGTGTGTGTGCCATCAGGCGATTTGCAGCGGTCCCCGGACCCTACCTACGCTGCGTGTTTCCCAACAGGTTGATCTCCATCCGAGGACGTCCTCGGACGGAGGGTCGATCCGAAACTCTCATAGCGCGCATCGCTTCCTCAGGATCTCGGGTCACGGGGGGTGACCGCCTCGGTGCGCAAAGCTCATCCAACGACCTTGCGCCCATGTCGGGGTGCGGCCTTCGCCGGCTGTTTGGCCGTTGCGATCATCGTCATCCAGCTCCTCGCAACGGAGGCACTCGCGTACCCGCCGGTGCTGGTTCCCGAGCGCGGTGCCTACCTGGGATCGTGGGTCGCACCGCGAGCCGGTGAGACCGGCCACCAGCCCATACGGCGTATCGAGCGCGCGATCGACCGGAGGTTCGCCATCGACCATGGGTACTACCGATGGAACCAATCCCTTCCCACGAGGTACGACAAGGCTTCGTATCGGGCGGAGAGATTGCCCTTCCTCAGCTGGAAGGCGATGCGTACGGACGGCACCATCGTCCCGTGGAACGAGATCGCCACAGGACTCCGCGACCGGTGGATCGTGAGACAAGCGCGAAGGTTCAGGGCGTTCGGGGCGCCGGTGTACCTGTCGTTCCACGACGAACCTGAGAGCGATGGGGAGTTCGGGTCGCCTGCGGAGTTCGCATCTGCATTCCGGCACATCGTCGACATCTTCCGTGAGGAGCGCGTCGATAACGTTGCCTTCGTATGGACGATGATGTCCTGGACCTTCGACAAGGGCTCAGGCAGAGATCCGATGGACTGGTATCCGGGAGACGGATACGTCGACATCATCGGAACCAATGGGTACAACTGGTTCCCGATGAAACCGCGCTGGGATTCCTTTCAAGAGATCGTGGCTCCGACGATGAGCTTTGCGAGCGAACGAGATAAGCCCGTCTTCGTCGTCGAATTCGGTGTGATGGAGGATCCGGACGACTCGGAGCGAAAGGCGGCTTGGTTCCGCAGCATCCGCGATGCGGGCAAGGAATGGTCGAGGCTGAAGGGCCTGATCTACTTCGACGAGGTCAAGGACGGCCATCCGTGGGTCACGGACAGCTCTTCGAGCGCGCGCTCCGGATACGCCGACATGGCGGACACTCGGTGGCTCTCCGTGATGCCCTAGATCGACAGTCGCGCTATGACGTCACGACGACGTCGTCGAAGTTCGCGGTCCAGGTCCGCAGCGTGGTGTCGCCGATCTGGATCCTGCCGATCGGGACGGTGCCCAGGTTGACGGTCCACGGGCCGGCGATCACCGCCCCGTTGAGCTTCAAGGTGAGGGTGCCCGCGGTTCCCACGGTGGCGCACAGCTCGAGCGTGTTCCAC
>CAZMNP010000014.1:0-5028 GCA_964567675.1 uncultured Actinomycetes bacterium | reverse complement strand
CGGTGGAGCTGCTCCATCAGCGTCACGAAGGGACGCGTGTTCTGCATGACGTAGAAGTGGACCGACGGGACGCCGCGGTCCAGCAGCTCACGGGTCTGTTCGAGCGCCCACCGGACGCCGACGTCCGTGGCCCGCTCTGGTGAGCCGGCGTCGATCATCTCTGCGACGAGCCGCTCCGGGATGCTCGCGCCGAAGTGCTTGGGCACCAGCCGGACCTGTTCCTGCCGCGTGAGGATCTTCAAGCCCGGGATGATCGGGATCGTCACGCCGCGGTCGCGAGCGGCCTTGAGGAACCGGAAGTACACCTCGTTCTCGTAGAAGATCTGGGTGACGGCGTAGTGCGCCCCGGCTTTCTGCTTGTCGAGCAGGACCGAGATGTCCCATTCGAGGTTCGGCGCCTCGACGTGCTTCTCCGGGTACGCGGCGACGCCGATGCAGAAGTCGCTCGGCGTGGCCTCGACCAGCTGCTCGAGATACACGCCGCGGTTCATCTCGGCCACCTGCCGCACGAGGTCCAATCCGCTCTCGTTGATCGACCGGCCCTCCACCGCCTCCCGCGGCGCGCCGTCCCCGCGGATCACGAGCACGTTCTCGATCCCGAGGTAGTTGAGCTCGATCAGCGCGTCCTCCGTCTCCTCGCGCGTGAACCCGTTCGCCAGCACGTGCGGAACGGGATCGACGTTGAAGCGGTGCTTGATCGCCGCGCACAGACCGAACGTTCCCGGCGCCTTGCGCGTCACGCGCCGCCGCCACGTCCCGTCGGGCAGCTCGTCCCACACGGCCTCCGCGGAGTGGCTCGTGATGTCGATGAACGGCGGGTCGAACGGCATGATCGACGAGACGGCCTCGTAGATCCGCTGCACGTCTCCCCCACGACGGGGCGGGATGATCTCCACGCTCACGAGTGGCCGCGTCGCGTTCGCGAGATGCTCGACGACCTTCACGACGGACTCCTTCCTTCGTCGACAGGCTAGCTCGTCGCCGGCTCGAACCCGATCAGGCTGATCCGGAAGGTCGCTCCCCGGCCCTCCTCGCTCTCAACGGCGATCGAACCCCCGTGCGCCTCGACGATCGCCTTCGCGATCGAGAGCCCGAGCCCGGTCCCACCGTTCGTCCTCGAGCGATCCGGCTCGAGCTTGGAGAACCGTTCGAAGATCCGCGGCAACGCCTCGGCGCCGATGCCCGCACCGTCGTCGGCGACCTCGAGCACGAGGCGCCCGTCCTCGGACCGGCACCCCACGGAGATCGAACCACCCTCGGCCGTGGCCTTCACGGCGTTCTCGAGCAGCGCGTCGAGCGCGGTCTCGAGCCGTTCGCGATCGGCGGGAACCGTCCCCTCGGCGGCGATCTGTACGCGCCACGCACGCCGCGCGGTCGGGCTCCACCGGCGCATCAGGCCGACGACGAGCGGCTCGACGTCGACGACCTCGGTCGACAGGAAGCCGGGGTGATCGGCTGCCGTCAGGATGAGGAGCCGGTCCGCGAGCCGCGACAGGCGCCCGAGCTCGTCCAGGACGACGTCGGCGTCCTTCGCGACCTGACCGTCCACCCCGGAGTCGCGGATCAGCTCGGCGTGCCCGCGGGCGACGGTGATCGGCGTCCGGAGCTCGTGCGAGGCGTCGCGCACGAACTCGCGCTGCCCTTCGAGGAGCCGGTGCTCGCTCTCGGCGAGCCGTCGCGCCTCCTCGGTGGCGAGCTGCCTCCGGTGCGCGTGCCACACCATGGCGAGGAACATCGCCGCCATGAGCGGGACCTCCGTCAGCTCGTCGGGGCCCTCACCGCCGCGCGAGACCGTCCACGCGAGGGCCGCGCCGGTCACGACGAACACGACGAGCAGGACGAGCATCGTCGTCCGAAGACGCCACACCCGGAAGCCGTAGACGAGCGTCAGGCTCACCCAGATGAAGTGGAACGGGATCGTCTCCCAGTCGGTGAGCGTGAGGATGACCGCGACGTTCGCGGCCGCGAAAGCGCCCCACGCGACCTCGACCCGGTGCCTACGAAGCGTCGAAGCGATATCCGACATTGCGCACCGTCTCGATCACGTCGGCGCCGAGCTTCGCGCGGAGCCGTCCGACGCACACGTCCACCACGTTGCTCCCCGGGTCGAACGAATATCCCCACACATCCTGGAGGAGCCGCTGCCGGGTGCACACGTCGCCTTCCCGGCGCATCAGGTACTCGAGCAGGAGGAACTCGCGCTCGCTGAGTGACACCGGCCCGTCACCCACATCCGCCACTCGGCGAGTGAGGTCAAGCGTGACGCCGCGGACCTGCAGCGACCGCTTCTCCGGTCCGGACGCCGGCTGACGGAGGCGCGCGCGGATCCGGGCGACGAGCTCGGCGAGCGAGAACGGCTTCGACAGGTAGTCCGACGCGCCGAACTCGAGGCACCGCACCCTCGTCTCGACGTCGGACACCGCCGAAAGGACGAGCACGCGCTGCGCGGGGCGCGCCTCCATCAGCTCTTGGAGCAGCGACACCCCGTCGAGGCTCGGCAACAGCAGGTCGAGCACCACGAGCTCGTACCCGCCGGTCCTCGCGAGGTCCAGACCGCGGGCCCCGTCCATCGCGCTGTCCACCTGGAACCCCTCGGCCGACAGCGCGCGAGAGACGAAGCTGAGGATCCTCGGCTCGTCGTCGACCACCAGCACGCGCGGCACGGGCTGAATGCTAGGCCGCGGAGGGGTCGCGGAGCCACCCCCGGTGACGACCCCGTCATGCTAGGCCCCCCGGGAGACGGCATGACCGAACGGTGACGGTTCGATGACACGACCGTCACGGAGCCGGAGCTCGCGGAAGCCCTGGGTAGAGTCACCCGGGGTACGGGCACGACCCTTCGCGAATGCGTGCCCACCGGAAGGAGGCGCTCGTGAACCTGCGCGGACGATGGTGGCTGGCGGTATCGATGGTCGTGGTGCTCGGGCTCGTGGCGGCGAGCTGCGGCGACGACGACGGGGGCGACGGCGACGGTACGGCGGCCGACGGGACGGTGAGCGCGACGCTCGATGACTACTCCATCGCGCTGGACCAGGACAGTGCGCCCGCGGGAGACGTGACGTTCGAGCTCAGCAACGAAGCCGAACAGATCCACGAGTTCGTCGTGCTGCAGACGGACCTCGCGGCCGACGCGCTCCCGACGGACGACGCCGGCGATGTGAACGAGGCGGGCGATCCGGGCATCGTGCTCGTCGACGAGGTCGAGGACATCGAGGGCGGAGCCACTTCAACGCTCGCGGTGACGCTCGATGCCGGGAGCTACGTGCTCCTCTGCAACCTGCCGGGCCACTACGGCCAGGGCATGTTCGCCGCCTTCAGCGTCGAGTAGCCCAGTCGAGCAGCCCCAGAAAGAAGGGACTGCCGGTCGGGAGGGAACCCGCGCTCCTCTTCCTCGATCGTTCCATCAGACCGAGCGAAAGGGGCCTTCCATGCGCGGCGTGGCCGGCGCGAGCGGTGGCGAAGGCTGCGGGGGGTCCCGTCACCGACGGCGCCGGGACGACCGTCGGATCGAGGACTTCTGCTTCGGTCCGACGATCCTCCGCGCGGCTCCGGGCGAGTCCGTCAAGTTCGTGAATCTCGATCGCAGGATTGCCAGGTCGTGACGTGGTTCGAGGGGGAGGATGCGAGCTGCCCGAGCCCGCCCGGGCGATCTCCTCGCCGTGGCCACCACTGGCGCGTCCTGCTATTCGCTGGCGAGCAACTACAACCAGACCGGGCGACCTTCACTGGAAGCCGCCGCCACGCGGAGCCCGGCGAGCTCGTCGCCGGCTGACGGAAGGCAGGCGTAGAGTTGAGCTGCTTGGGGACGCCCCCCAGCGGAACGTGCCCAGCCCGGAAGGAGGCGCTCGTGAACCCGCAAGGACGACGGATGCTGGCGTTGTCGATGGTCGTGGGGCTCGCGCTCGGGGCGGCGAGCTGCGGTGGGGACGAGGCGCCCGATGTGGATGCTGCTGACGGCAGCGTGAGCGCCGCGCTCGCCGACTATTCCATCACCCTGAATCAGAGCAGCGCGCCCGAAGGTGACGTCTTGTTCGAAGTCACGAACCACGCCGAGCAGGTGCACGAGTTCGTCGTGCTGAAGACGGAGCTCGCGGAGGACGCCCTCCCGACGGATGAGAACGGCGACGTGAACGAGGCCGGCGATCCGGGCATCGAGATCATGGGCGAGATCGAGGACATCGAGGGCGGCACCAGCCAGTCGCTCACGCTGGGCCTGGACGCGGGGAGCTACGCGCTCATCTGTAACCTGCCGGGCCACTACGGCCAGGGGATGTACACGGGCTTCAGCGTCGAATAGCCCCGAAGGATCGCCAGATCGGAAGGAACCCCCGCCCCCCTTCCTCGGTTGTTTCATCGGACCGAGGAAGCGGGCATCTGTGCGTGCGCTGCGGATCCGAAGGGTGATGACGGCAGGAGCCGGGCTGGCACTCGGGAGGCTCGCGCTTGTACCCGACGTGGCCCCGGAGCGAGCGGGGGCAGCGGGTGCGGAGGTCCCGTCACCGACGGTGCCGGGACGACCGTCGAGATCGAGGACTTCTGCTTCGGCGCGACGATCCTTCGCGTGGCTCCGGGCGAGTCCGTGACCTTCGTGAATCTCGATCGCAGCCCGCACACCGTGCTCGGCGCGAACGCGACGTGGGGCGGATACGACGCCCTCAAGAAGGGGCACGAGGCGACGTACGGGTTCGCCGAGGCCGGCGTCTTCCCCTACGTGTGCACGTGCCCGGGGATGGTCGGGGCGATCGTCGTCGGCGACGGAGCCGGCGGCGCCATCGAGACCGCGACGGCCGATGGTCCCGTCACGCGGACCTCGCAGTTGACGAACGTGGATGTCGCCGAGGGTGGGCCGGCCGCAACCGCGGGGAGTCGTTCGTCGGGCCTCATCGTCGGGCTCGCCTTGGCGGCGTTGGTTGCGGGCCTCGTCCTCATGCAGCGCCGGAGCCGGGATCAGTAGCGGTCTGAGCGAACCGCGTTTCCGGCGGTGGTCGGTAGCCTGAGGATGTGCGGCCCCCTCGACTCGCATCGCTC
>CAZMNP010000013.1:0-6887 GCA_964567675.1 uncultured Actinomycetes bacterium | reverse complement strand
GATGGGCGGACGCCCCTTCCTCGCGCTGAACGTCGTGGGATGGCCCGTCGACGATCTCCCGCTCGAGATGCTGGGGCGTGTCCTCCAGGGCGGGATCGACGTGGCGAGCGCGGCGGGCGCCCCCGTCCTCGGCGGCCACACCATCACGGACCCCGAGCCGAAGTACGGGATGGTGGCGCTCGGGCTCGCGGACGCGGATCGGATCGTGCGGAACTCGACCGTCCCGCCTGGCGCGCACCTGTTCCTGACCAAGCCGCTCGGTGTCGGGATCGCGACGACCGCCCACAAACGCGGCCTCGTCGGCGAGGAACTCCTGGCGCGATCGGTCGAGCTCATGACGACGACGAACGCGGACGCGGCCGAGGCCATGCTGCAGGTCGGCGCCGAGGCGGCGACCGACGTGACCGGGTTCGGGCTCCTCGGACACCTCCAGCGGATGCTGCAGGCGTCGGGCGTCGGCGCTCGGATCGACGCAAGCGCCGTCCCGCTGCTCGACGGCGTGCTCGACCTCGCGATGACGGACGTCGTGCCCGGTGGCACGAAGCGCAACCACGCTCACGTTCGTCCGCACGTGCAGTGGGGTCGGCTGACCGAGCCGGAGCAGCTGGTCCTTTCGGACGCGCAGACGTCGGGCGGGCTGCTGATCGCTGCGGCGGATCACGAGTGGATGGCCGACGAGCTCGCGGGCCGCGGTGTGCTCGCCGCCGACATCGGCGTCAGCGTCGAGGGCAGGCCCGGGACGATCGCGGTGACCGGCCGGCTCGCGGGAGCGGAGAACAAACCCGCGGGCTGAACGGCGGTTCAGGGAATAGCACCGCGCTGGTAGGGTTGTTGCAACTGCATGTTCGAGATCGATCGCGGTTCCTTCGACGAGATGGTGGAGCACGGTCGCGCGGGCTTCCCGAACGAGTCGTGCGGACTGCTGGCGGGCAAGGAAGGCCGGGCCGTGAAGTTCTTCCCGATGACGAACGCCGATGCGAGCCCCGTGACGTACCGGCTCGACCCGACGGAGCACAACGCGGTCATGAACGAGATCGACGACGAGGGCTGGGACCTTCTCGGGATCTTCCACACGCACACGCACTCCGAGGCGTACCCCTCGAAGACCGATCGCGAGCGCGCCCTGTGGCCCGACGGGACGCAGGCCATGTTCCCCGAGTCCTTCTACCTGATCATGTCTCTGTCGGATCGAGAGAAGCCGGACCTGCGGGCGTTCACGATCGCCGACGGCGGCGAGGTCTCCGAAGAGGACGTGGTGGTCTCGTGAGCACCGGGTTCACCGAGGAGCAGGTCCGCCGGTACGCGCGGCACATCATCCTCCCCGGGATCGGCGGCGACGGGCAGCGCAAGCTCCTGGACGCGAAGGTCCTGTGCATCGGAGCCGGCGGCCTCGGGTCGCCGGTCGCGATGTATCTGGCGGCGGCCGGCGTGGGCACGCTCGGGATCTTGGACTTCGACCGGGTGGACGAGTCCAACCTGCAACGCCAGATCATCCACTCGACCGCGGACGTCGGCCGGCCGAAGGTCGACAGCGCGGCCGACCGGCTCCGCGCGATCAACCCGACGATCGAGGTCGTGCCCTACGACACGATCCTGACCTCGCAGAACGCGTTCGAGATCCTCGAACCGTGGGACGTGATCGTGGACGGCGCCGATCGCTTCCCGGTGCGGTACCTCGTGAACGACGCGACGCAGTTCCTCGGCAAACCGCTCGTCTACGGCTCGATCTACCAGTGGGACGGCCAGGCCACGGTGTTCATGCCGGGCCAGGACGCGCCGTGCTACCGGTGCCTGTTCCCGCAGCCGCCGCCTCCCGGCACCGTGCCGAGCTGCGCGGAGGGTGGCGTCTTCGGGGTGCTGCCGGGCATCGTCGGGTCGATCCAGGCGACCGAGGCGGTGAAGCTCATCACCGGCAAGGGCGACCCCTTGATCGGCCGGCTCCTGATCTTCGACGCGCTGCAGATGGACTTCCAGACGGTGAAGGTTCGCTGGGACGCCGATTGCCCGGTCTGCGGCAAGGAGCCGACGATCACCGAACTGATCGACTACGACGCCTTCTGCGGCATCGCCCCGGGCGGAACCCCGTCCGAGGCCGAGCACGGGGTGTCGACCAACCCAGGGGAGTAGGAGACCGAAGCGATGCCCGTCCAGGTGAAGTTGCCCACGATCCTCCGCAAGCACGCGGGCGGCGAACCGCGCGTCGACGCCGAAGGCGCGACGCTCCGCGAGCTGCTGTCCGACCTCGAGACGCGGTACCCGGGGATCACGAAGAACGTGGTCACCGACGACGGCGGACTCCACCGGTTCGTGAACGTCTACGTGAACGACGAGGACGTCCGATACCTCGGTTCCCTCGAGACCGCCGTGCGCGAGGGCGACACCGTCTCGATCCTGCCGGCCGTCGCCGGCGGCTAGGAGCGGAACGCCCCACCACGGCTGCGCAACGGCGCCGCGGCGGGATGCCCGCCCGCTGGGATAATCGCCCCCGATGCGCTACGACGACGTCCTGGATGCGATCGGCGACACCCCGATCGTGGGCATGCCGAGGATGAGCCCGAAGGCCGGCGTGCGCCTGTGGGCCAAGCTCGAGGGACAGAACCCGACCGGCTCGACGAAGGACCGGATCGCCAAGGCGATGGTCGAGGCCGCGGAGGCCTCGGGAGAGCTGACGCAGGACAAAACGATCCTGGAGCCGACCTCCGGGAACACGGGGATCGCGCTCGCGATGGTCGCGCGCCGCAAGGGATACAAGCTGACCGTCGTCATCCCGGACAACGCGAGCGAGGAACGGATCCGCCTGCTGGAGCTGTTCGGGGCCGAGATCGTGTTCTCGCCCGGGGACAAGGGCACGAACGGCTCGATCGACGTCGCGCGACGGCTCGCGCACGACGACCGCTACTACATGCCCTTCCAGTACGGGAACCCGGCGAACCCGCTCGCCCACGAGACGGGAACGGGCGAGGAGATCGTCCGGGACCTTCCCGAGGTGACGCATTTCGTGGCGGGCCTCGGCACCGGCGGGACGCTGACCGGCGTGGGCCGCCGCCTGCACCGCCACGACCCGGAGGTCAAGGTGATCGCCGCCGAACCGGAGCTCGGCGACCTCGTGTACGGCCTCCGCTCGCTCGACGAGGGATTCGTGCCGCCGATCCTGGACGAGAGCGTGCTGGACCGGAAGTTTCTCGTGAACGCCTCCGATTCGCTCCGGGCCACGCGCGAGCTCACCGAGAAGGAGGCGATCTTCGCAGGCATCTCCTCGGGCGCCGTGATCCACGTCGCGCAGCGGATCGCGGCCGAGCTCGAGCGCGCAGAGATCGTCTGCCTGCTTCCCGACGGCGGATGGAAGTACCTATCGACCCAGGCATGGGCCCCCGAGCTCGAACGCGCGGAGAAGGGCGTCGGGGAGTCCCTGTGGTGGTGAGCCCGTGAGCGATCCCCGTCCGATCGGTGTGTTCGACTCCGGCGTGGGCGGGCTGACCGTCGTCCGCGCGATCGTGGACCTGTTGCCGCACGAACCCATGCGGTACGTCGGCGACAACGGCCGCTTCCCGTACGGTCCCCGGTCGCTCGAGGAGATCCGCGGATTCGCCCTGGAGATCGCCGCGTACCTGGTCGACCGCGACGTGAAGATGCTCGTCGTCGCGTGCAACTCGATCGAGGTGGCCGCGATCGCGGACGTCACGAACGCCCACGGCGTTCCCGTCGTGGGCGTGATCGACCCCGGCGCCCGAGCGGCGGTGCGCGCGACCCGCAACCATCGCGTGGGGATGATCGGGACGGAGGCGACCGTGAAGAGCGGGGCCTACGACCGGGCGGTCCAGGCGACCGGCGCGGACGTCGAGCTGGTCTCGGTGGCCTGCCCCGCGTTCGTGGACTTCGTCGAGCGGGGCGATACCTCGAGCGAGGAGTTGCTCTCGCTCGCGCGAGGGTATCTTGAGCCGCTGAGGCGGGACGGCATCGACACCCTGATCCTGGGATGCACGCACTACCCGATGCTGTCCGGGTTGATCCAGTACGTGATGGGGGAGGACGTCGTGCTCGTTTCGTCCGCAGAGGAGACCGCCAAGGACGTGTACTCGACGCTGCGCTCCTCGAACCTGCTCCGAGAGGACGCCGGCGACCCCTCGCACGAGTTCCTCACCACGGGCGACCCCGCGCAGTTCCGCTCGGTCGCCCACCACTTCCTCGGCCCGGCGCTCGGCGGCGTAGAGGCCGTGGCGGTCGCCGCGGTGGAGGTCGGCGGATGAAGCTGACGGTTCTCGGAGCGAGCGGCACGTGGCCGAACCCGGGCACGGCGACGAGCGGGTACCTCCTGCAGCAGGATGGCTTCAACCTGTGGGTCGATTCGGGCACCGGCACCCTCGCGAATCTCCAGCGTCACATCGAGCTCGCGGAGATCCACGGCATCGTGATCAGTCACGAACACCCCGATCATTTCGTCGACCTGTACCCGTGTTTCTACGCGTGGCACTACGGCGAGCTCGGCGAGCCGGGCCTCCCCGTGTTCGTGCCCACGGACTTCACGCAGAAGCTGGCCGACGTGGTGTCCATCGACTCGCAGGTGGTGATGCGCAGCGCGTTCAAGTTCACCGAGGTGGCCCCAGGCGAGGCGTTCGAGGTCGGTCCGTTCCGCGTCAAGACCGAGCCGATGGCGCATCTCGGGCTCCCGGCGCTGGGTTTCCGGTTCCAGTCCGACGGGACCGTGCTCGCCTACACCGGGGACACGGGGCCTACGCACCATGTCGAGGACCTCGCTCGCGACGCCCACCTGCTGCTCGCCGAGGCCACCTGGCAGGACCGTGACGACCTGATGCCGTTCCACCTGTCGTCCCGGCAGGCCGCGATCCACGCGCGCGATGCCGGGGTCGAGCGCCTGGTGCTCACGCACATCTGGCCGACGCTGGACCAGGAGATCTCCAAGGCGCAGGCCGCGGAGGAGTTCCACGGCCCGATCGACGCCGCCGTGGAGCACGCGATCTACGAGGTGGGCGAGTGAACGTGCGCTGTCGGGGGCCCGCGTGAGCCCTCGCCCCGACGGCCGCGCGCAGGACGAGCTCCGCCCGATCGAGGTGGAGCTTGGCTTCCAGGAGTGGGCCGAGGGGTCCGTGCTCTTCTCGCAGGGCCGGACCAAGGTGCTCGTCGCCGCCTCGGTGCTCGAGGAGGCGCCGAGATGGATGCGCGGAACCGGCAAGGGGTGGGTGACCGCGGAGTACTCGATGCTTCCCCGCGCCACCGCCGAGCGCTCGGCTCGTGAGGTGAGCAAGGGCCGCCCGAGCGGCCGGACGCAGGAGATCCAGCGCCTGATCGGCCGCTCCCTGCGCGCCGTAACCGACCTGAAGCGTCTCGGCGAGCGGACGATCGCGATCGACTGCGACGTGCTGGTCGCCGACGCCGGGACACGGTGCGCCTCGATCACCGCCGGATATCTTGCGCTGGCGCTCGCGGTCGAAACGCTCGAGGTGCGAGAGGTCGTGAAGCCCGGAGTCCTCCTGGACACCGTCGCCGCCGTGAGCGTTGGCGTCGTCGGCCGCGAGCCCGTGCTGGACCTGTCCTACGAGGAGGACGCCGGGGCCGAGGTCGACTGCAACGTCGTGATGACCGGGTCGGGAGCCCTCGTCGAGGTGCAGGGGACCGCCGAGGGCGAGCCGTTCTCGCGCAAGGAGCTCGACGCGCTGCTCGACCTGGCCGAGTCCGGCATCGGGCAGCTCACCAAGGCCCAGCACGGCGTGCTCGGCTGACGGTGGCCCTGCCCGAGCGCCTCGCGATCGCCTCCGCGAACCCCCACAAGCTCCGGGAGATCCTGCGGATCTGCGCGGACTGGCCGGTCGAGTGGATCACCTCGCAGAACCACGAGGGTGCGTGGCCCGAGGTCGAGGAGCCGCACGACACGTACCTCGAGAACGCGCTCGAGAAGGCCCGGACCGTAGCCGCCGCGCTCGGCGTTCCCGCGGTCGCCGACGACTCGGGCATCGAGGTCGATGCGCTCGGCGGCGCGCCGGGCCCTCGGTCGGCGAGGTATGCGGGCGAGGACGCCGACGACGACGAAAACTTGATGACGCTCCTTGCGGCCGTGACGAGCGTGCCCGCGGACGAGCGCACCGCGCGCTACCGGTGCGTCGCCTCGGTCGCGTGGCCCGACGGCCGTGAGGTGTGGGCCGACGGGGTGTGCGAAGGGACGATCGATCTCCTTCCGCGGGGCACGGGTGGGTTCGGCTACGACCCGGCTTTCGTGCCCGAAGGGCAGGAACGCACGATGGCCGAGCTCACCGACGAGGAGAAGGATCGGATCAGCCATCGTGGCCGCGCGTTCCGCGCGCTACGCGAGCGGCTCTCGGACGGGCCTCGAGCACCAGAGCGGTAGACCCCCGGAGGACGTAGCATCCGCGCGGTGCGCGTCGTCTACTCGTCCGAGCATCTGCGGCACTCGCCGAAGCACGAGATGGCCGACGGGAAGGCGATCGGGATCTACGAGATCCCTGGCCGCGCCGAGACGATCCGGGGGGCGCTCGAAGAGGACACAGGCTTCGAGCTCGTCACGCCGAGCGAGCACGGCGCCAAACCGATCACGGCGGTGCACGACCCGGCGATGCTCGCGTTCCTCGAGGATGCCTGGAACGACTGGCGGGCGTTCGGCGAGCGGGCGGATGAGATCTTCCCCGATACGTTCCCGCTCCCCGCGCTCCGCGAGGGCATGGGTCCCGGGCGAGCCTCCCGGACGCCGCGAGGGCGCATCGGGACGTGGTGCTTCGATACGGCGACGCCGATCGTGGAAGGGACGTACGGCGCGGCGCGCGCGGCCGTCGACGTCGCGCTCACCGCCGCGGACCTGGTTCTGGCCGGCGACCGCCACGCCTATGGCCTGTGCCGTCCTCCCGGCCATCACGCGG
>CAZMNP010000012.1:0-13849 GCA_964567675.1 uncultured Actinomycetes bacterium | reverse complement strand
CTGGCCGACGGCGAGGGAGGTCCTGGCCCCACCGCCGATCGCGGGGACGCCCCTCCACCACTTCCTGCACGGCATCCGTCGCCATCTCGCCAAGGCGTTGGAGGTCACGCCGGAGGTCGAGGCGGTGCTCCTGTCGCTCGTCCGCGTCGATGACGACGCGCGGATCCATCCGCGGCTGTCGAGGGCGAACCACCTCCAGATCCTGCGCGCGCTCTGGGAGCAGGACGCGCCTGGACTCCTCCGGCGCGTCCGGGTCCCAACCCTGGTGCTCGCCGTTCGCTCCCCGACCGGATGCTTCCGGCCCTCCGGGCTTCCCCGAACACAAGCAGCGCGCCGCCCGCCTGGTTCGCTGGATCGGGCGATCCGGTGCGGTTCGAGTGGATCGACGGGATCCACGACGTCCCCTTCCAGCGGCCGGACGCCGTCGCGCGCCGCATCCTGCGTTCGTCGCGAGGCTCGTAGGATGGAAGCGTGATGCTGTTCATCCTGGTTCTGATCCTCCTGGCCGCAGCGGCGGGGGTCCTCGGCGCCGTCCTGAAGGTCACGCTGATCCTCGTGCTCTCGCTCGTCCTCTCCGTCGTGGTGCTGGCCTGGATCGGCGTGTGGTACGCGAAACGCCGGATGCGACAGTTCCAGCGCGACGTCGAGGTGCGGCTCGACCACGAACGCCGCCGGCGCGCGGCGTACGACCCTCGCGATGGGTGGAGCGGATCGCAACTCGGAGACGGCTCGTAGCGGCCGGATCCCTCGGGCCGGCCGGCGCGGTCCTGAAGCAGTTGCGGGCGTCGGCCGACCGCTCTCGGCTCGAGGGGATGGGCCGCTTCGGGATCGACACCCGTAACGCGCTGGGTGTCACCGTGACGGAACTTCGCGGCCTCGCTCGCCGGATCGGTCGAGATCACGACCTCGCGGCAGCCCTGTGGCAGTCCGAGATCCACGAGGCCCGCCTCCTCGCGACGATGGTCGACGAGCCATCGAGCGTCACCGAGGCACAGATGGAGCGCTGGGTCTCCGACCTCACCTCGTGGGACCTGTGCGATCAGCTCTGCGGGAACCTGTTCGATCGGACGCCGTACGCGTTCGATAGAGCCCTCGGATGGAGCCGCAGGGATGAGGAGTTCGTCAAGCGCGCAGGTTTCTCCCTGATGGCGACATCGGCCGTGCACCGCAAGGACGTGAGCGATGCACGGTTCGAGGTCTTCCTCCCGGCGATCAGCGCCCAGGCGACGGACGACCGAAACTACGTCAAGAAGGCGGTCTCGTGGGCGCTGCGCCAGATCGGGAAGCGCAGCCCGAGCCTCAACCGCAAGGCGATCGCGACGGCACGCGAGATCGAGCGGATCGATGCGCGGGCAGCCCGGTGGATCGCGCGGGACGTGCTGCGCGAGCTCGAGAGCCCTGCGGTCCGGGACCGGCTTCGACCCCGCTAGAGCCCGAGGAGCGCCGGCGCGAGCTCGCGCAGTTGCGGCAGCGCGACGTCGTCCTCTTCCTCGGCAACGACCTGGACGCAGACATGATCGGCGCCGGCATCCAGGTGCTGACGGACCCGAGCCGCGATCTTGTCGACGTCGCCCCACGCGATCACCGCGTCGATCACGGCATCGCTGCCCTGACCGGCGAGATCGGCATCGGTCCAACCCATCCGCTTGAGATTGTTCGCGTAGTTCGGCGTGCGAAGGTAATCGGCCGCGAACCGCCGAGCGATGGATCTCGCCGCGGCCGGGTCCGATCCGAGCACCACCGTCTGCTCCACGGCGAGCACGGGACCCGAACCGAGGCGCTGCCGGGCGAACGCGGTGTGCTCGACCGGCACGAAGTATGGATGCGCACCGAAGGATCGCTCGGCGGCGAGCTCGAGCATCCGAGGCCCGAGCGCCGCCAACAGCATGCGCGGGTAGGCTTCGGGCTCCGGCGCCGAAGACGGCGCACGATCCATCGCCTCCAGGTACTCGCGCATCGTCGAGACCGGGCGCGAGTACTCCGAGCCACGACGCGAGACCGAGAACGCGTGGCTCACCCCCAGCCCCAGCAGGAACCGGCCCGGGTACGCATCGGTGAGCATCCGCCAACCGTTCGCGGTCGCGATCGCGTCTCGCGCCCATATGCTCGCGATCCCGCTTGCGATCAGGGCGCGTTCGGTCGAACGCAGCAGCCAGCCCGCATGAGAGAAGACCTCGCGGCTGTCGACGGACTCCGGGAACCAGATCGCGCCGTAGCCCAGGGACTCGATCTCGGCGGCCGCGTCCCGTTCCTCTGCGGCGGTCCGTGTCTCGAGGGTGAAGCTCCACGCTCCCACCCTGCCGAGGGACCGCCGGAGCTCGTCACGTTCCTGGCGAAGCTCGACGTCCGACCCCGATTCCATCGGGGTCGGACCCTATCAGGGGCTGTCGAGGAACGAGAACGGGACTCCCCTCGCGGGGGAGTCCCGTTCGCTCACGACGTTCGTGCTCTTCGGCTCAGCTCTCGTCGCGCGCGCCGACGGGCTCGAGGAGCTCGACCCCGGGCTCCCCCCGCCCCGCCTCGCGCCCCTCGACGTTCAGCTTCGGCAGCCACTGGAGCCATTTCGGCAGGTACCAGTTCCGGTCGCCGAGCAGACGCATCGTGCTTGGCACGAGGATGGACCGGACGATCGTGGCGTCGATGAAGACCGCCACCGCCAGTCCGAACCCCATCTGCTCCAACGGCGTCAGCCGACCGGCGGCGAACCCGCTGAAGACGGCGACCATGATGACCGCAGCGCCGGTGATGATCCCACCCGTCGTCCGCAACCCGTACGCCACCGCCTCGGCGTTGTCGCCCGTCCGGTCGTACTCCTCACGGATCCTCGTCAGCAAGAACACGTGGTAGTCCATCGACAGGCCGAACAGGATCGAGAACAGGAACAGCGGCAGCCAAGCCTCGATCGCATCCACCTGCTGGAAGCCGCTGAGGTTGGCGACCCATTCGCCGATCCCGAGCCCGCCTCGCTGGAAGACCAGGACGATCGCGCCGTAGGCCGCACCGACGGACAAGAGGTTCATCACGATCGCCTTGGCGGGAACGACGAGGGAGCGGAACACCACCGTCAGCAGGACGAACGACAGGCCCAACACGATCACGAAGATGATCGGCGTGTAGTCCGTCGACACGTCGAAGAAGTCCGTGACGAACGCGGTGTCTCCGCCGACGAGCACACGCACCCCGGTGCCGTCGAACGCGACCGGGACGTACTCGTTACGCAGGTCGCGGATCGCCTGGACCGCGGCTTCGCTCTGCGTGTCCACGGCCGCGCCCGCGAGCGGGATCTCCAAGAGCGTCACCGAGCCGTCTTCGGACGAGCGCGGCGGCGACGGTGTGCCGAGGCTCGGGTCGTCGGCCGTCGCGGCGGTGAGTGCCTCGATCCCCTGCTGCACGGCGGGATCGGTCGCCTCATCGAGGATCACGATCTGTGCGGGAGAGTTGGCTCCCGACTCGGGGAAGAACTCGACGAGCGCGAGGAACGCCTGCTTCGCTTGGACGTCGTCCGGCAGCGTCGTGATGCCGGACAACCCCTGCTTGATGCCCCGGCCGTCGTCTTCCGGATGCGATTGGAACCAGAACGGCAGCGAGAGGGCGACCAGGAACGTCGCCGACAGGAGCAAGCTGATGACGGGCCGCGCCATGACCCGGCGGCTTGCCTGATCCCAGAACCCTCCGGGACGGCCGTGCTCGACGTCACGCTTGCGGCCGAAGACCCGGCCGGCGTTCACCTTGTCGCCGAGAAGCGAGAGGACCGCCGGGAGCAGCGTCATCGACGCGGCAACCGAGACGGCCACGACGACGATCGCCCCGCCGGCGAGGCCGCGGAAGATCGTCGTCGGCACGAGCAGCATGCCCGAGAGCGCGAGCACGACGGTGAGGCCGCTGAAGAAGACGGCGCGGTTCGCGGTCGCGCCCGATCTACCGATCGCCTCGAGCTTGTCGCGACCGCGTTGGCGCTCCTCCCGGTACCGGGAGACGATGAACAACGAGTAGTCGATGCCCACCGCCAGACCCATCATCGAGATCAGGTTGGGCGCGAAGAACGTGAACTTCCAGAGCTGGCCGATCAGGCCGATGATCCCAAGCGTGACGGCGATCGAGAAGATCCCCATGACGATGGGCGTGATCCCCGCCACGAGGGAACCGAAGACGATGACGAGCACGACGATCGCCGCCAGCACGCCGACCGACTCGCCGAAACGCAGGTCCTCCTCAGAGATCCGCTTGAAGTCCTCGGTTGAGGACGCCTGCCCGAGCATGTAGGCCTCGAGCCCACCTGTGCTCGCCCGCTCGCGGATCGCCTCGAGGTCCGCGACGTGGGCCGCCGCGTCGTCGACGTCGCCCTGCATGAGGATCGTGAAGAGCACCGCGCGCCCGTCCTCGGACGCGAAGGGACCGAACGGCGCGGTCTGGGGATCGTCGGCGACCTCGGCCGGCTGCGGGAACGCGGGCGGGACGTAGGCGACGGCATCCTGCCCAAGAGCCGAGAGTTCGGCGAGGACGTCGTTCACGCGCTGTGCGAAGGCCGGGTCCTCCGTGGCGCCCTCGCCCTCGCCTGCGATCACCCACGTCTCGGTCGCGGCCTCGGAGTCGAGGCGGCGCTCCTCGAGGATCTGCTGCGCCTCCTTGGCCTCGGGCGTGTTCGTGAAGTCGAACTCCGTCGTCAGCACCGGCCCGAGCAGCGACGACGCCGACCAGCCCGCGAAGACCAGGATCACCAGCCACAGGCCGACCGTCCGCCAGGGGTGACGACTACTCGAGCGAGCGATGCTTTCGGGATTCAGCCTCATTCTTCCCCTCCGCTCCGGCCCGGGCTCTTGGACCCGAGGAGACTTACGGCATATGCTTACAATGTACGGAGTATAGGCGTACGATGTAAGGTGTCAACCCAGACCCGCGGAGAACATTCCCACGGCTGGATGAACGGGAGACGAACGAGTGGCCCGAACCGCACGCAAGGTCGAAGCCCCGACCAAGGGAAGCCGCCGCGAGCCGCTCACGCGCGAACGCGTGATCGAGACCGCGCTTCGGGTCATGGACACCGAGGGCCTGGACGCCGTCACCATGCGCCGGATCGGGCGCGAGCTCGGCGTGAAGGCGATGTCCCTCTACAACCACGTCGAGGACAAGGAAGAAATCCTCGACGGCATCTGCGAGCGCGTGATGGCGGAGTTCGATTTCCCCGAGCCTGCAGAAGACTGGGATGAGACGTGCCGGCGCGGCGCCCGAGCATGGCGCCGGCTGCTCCAGGCCCACCCGGAGGTCATGCGCCTGTTCGCCTCGGAGCGTGGTCCGGTGCGCTCGCCGGAGTCGATGCGACCCATGGAGTTCGCCCTCAGGCTGTTCAAGGACGCCGGCCTGTCCGAGCGCGACACCGCGCAGGCGTTCCACGCGTTCGGCGGCTACATCCAGGGCTTCGTGATGATGGAGCTCGGCTCGATCGCCGGAGGCACCGACGAGGCGCACATGAAGATGCATCAGGAGATGGCATCGAAGCTTCCGGAGGAGTTCGCGATGCTGCAGGCCGTTTCGCCCTACTTCGCCGAGTGCACGCCCGACGATCAGTTCGAGTTCGGGCTCGACATGTTGATCGCGGGCCTTCTCGAGAAGGTCCGCCGGGCGAAGGCTGACTCGGGCACGAAGCGCTAGACGAAGCCCAGCTCCCGGCCTACCCGAGCGAACACCGCGAGCGCTTCGCTCAGATCGTCCTCGCCGTGGTCCGCGGTCACGATCGTGCGGACCCGGGCCCGGCCCTTGGGCACGGTCGGGAACACGATCGCCGGCGTGAACACGCCCTCTTCGAACAGGCGGTGCGCGAACCGCTGGGTCGCCGCCTCTTCGCCGGTGATCACGGGCGTGATCGGCGTCTCGCTCATCCCCGTATCGAAGCCGAGGTCGTGCAGCCCGTCCTTGAACGTCTTCGTGTTCGTCCATAACCGCTCGAGCCGTTCGGGTTCGTCACGGATGATGTCGAGCGCCTCCAGACACGCCGCGACCACGGCCGGCGGCGCGCTCGTGGAGAACAGGAACGGCCGGCCTCGGTTCACGAGCCATTCGATCAGCGCGTGCGGACCGGCGATGAACCCGCCGAGCACGCCGATCGCCTTCGAGAGCGTTCCGACCTGGATGTCGACTCGGCCGTGCAGCCCGAAGTGGTCCACCGTCCCGGCTCCGCCGGCGCCGAGGACGCCGGACGCATGCGCGTCGTCGATCATCATGATCGCGCCCCGCCGATCCGCCACCTCGACGAGATCGGGAAGCGGTGCGATGTCGCCGTCCATCGAGAACACGCCGTCGGTGACCAGCAGCTGATTGCGGCCCGGGCGCGCCGTCTCCTCCAGCAGGGCATCGGCGTGAGCGGCGTCCTTGTGCTCGAACACCTTGATCTCTGCGCGCGAGAGGCGCGCACCGTCGATGATCGAGGCGTGGTTCAGGCGGTCGCTCACGATCACGTCGTCCCGATCCAAGATGGCGGCGACGGTCCCGGCGTTCGCGGTGAAACCGGACTGGAACATCAGCGCGTCCTCCGCGCGCTTGAACTCGGCGAACCGCCGCTCGAGCTCCCGGTGCGAGGACATCGTGCCGGCGATCGAGCGGACGGCGCCCGTCCCCGCACCCAGCTCCTCGGCCGCCTTCGCCGCGGCGGCGTTCATCCGCGGGTGGCTCGCGAGGCCGAGATAGTTGTTCGAGGCGAGATTGATCACGTCGCGCCCGTCGAACCGCGCGCGTGCGCCGGTGGGGCCTTCCAGGATCCGGGGCCGGATGGCAAGCCCCTGCTCCTCGAGCTCCGCGAGACGTTCCTTGAGGTAGTCGAGCCCTCCGGGCATCGCGCTCAAGGCTAGCGCATGCGATAGCGTCGAGCGATGGCCGGGATCGAGGTGGACGGGTTCCTCGCCGACTCGGTGGCGGCCGTCCAGGGGAAGCTTTACGCGCTCGGCGCGGGGTGGAACAGGATCCAAGTCGCGCTGTTCCCCGCTCGTCACGATCGGATCGCCGTCGGGCTCCTGTTCCGGATCCTGCCCGGCACGCCGAACGAGTCTCGCCGCTTCGAACTGCGAATCGAGGGTCCCGATGGTCAGGAGATCCAGCTCGGCACCGGACCGGACGGACGAGCGGTCGGCCGCATCGGGGGGGAATTCACCGCAGGGGCCGCAGAGGAACAGATCGTTCCGATCGCGCTGAACCTGAACGGGATGCCGCTCGTCGCGCCGGGCGACTTCCGGATCGTTGTGTCGCTGAACGAAGCCGACGTGAAGGTCCTTCCGTTCCGGGTGGAGTCCCTCGCGAGCGCGCGGCCTTCCGAGGGGACGGCGACCGGCACGGCGGGCTACCTGTAGCCGCCGGGCGCCTAGGACCCCGGGAACATGATGACCTTGGCGGCGTGACCCGACGCCGCCGTCTCGAACGCCTCCTCGAACCGCTCGAGGGGGAATCGATGCGTGATGACGGGTGACACGTCGACCCGCCCGGTCGAGAGCAGCGTCGTCGTCTGCTGCCAGGTTCGGAACATCTCCCGGCCGGTGATCCCCAGGATCTTCGCCTCCTTGAAGATCACCTGGTCGTTCAGGTCCAGCGTGACGGGGCCATCCGGCAAGCCGAGCAGGGACATCCGCCCGCCCCGGGCCAGCATCCGCGTCCCCTGGTCGATCGCCCTCGCGTTGCCGGACATCTCGAGGACGACCTCCGCGCCGTTCCCGTCGGTCTCGCGCGTCACGACCTCCACGGGATCCTCGGCGGTGGGGTCGATGAGGAGGTCCGCACCCATCTTCCCGGCGAGCGCACGACGATCGGCGTTCGGCTCGATGGCGAAGACCTTCCAGGCTCCGAGCGCCCGGGCGATCGCGACGGAGAACAGGCCGATCGGACCGCACCCGATCACGGCGACGGGGTTCGTCGGCAGGTCCTCGCCTCCTTCGGTCCCGAAGGTCGCGTGCACGGCGTTCCCGAACGGTTCCATCACGGACGCGTGGTCCGGGTGGATCCCCTCTCCGACGACCCACGCGTTCTGGGCGGGGACGACCACGTATCCGGCGAACGCGCCGTCCGTGTCGACCCCGAGGATGCGCAGGTTGCGGCAGATGTGGGCACGCCCGGTCCGGCACGTCGAGCAGATCCCGCACGCGATGTGCGTCTCGACGGCAACGAACGCTCCCGGCTGCACGTGGTGAACCTCGGGGCCGACGGCCTCGACCCACCCCGCGACCTCGTGGCCGAACGTCATCGGCACGCGGGGGATGCGATTCTCGGCCCACTCGTTCCACTCGTAGATGTGCAGGTCCGTGCCGCAGATCGAGGCGGCGTGCACGCGGACGAGGACCTCTCCCTCGCCGGGCTCGGGGATCGCGATCTCCTCGAGCCCGGCCCCCCGGCCCTTCGAGGTCTTCCGCAGGGCACGCATGGTCCCCATCGACGGCAGCGTACCCGCTGGTCCCGGGCTCATGCTTCCTTCGACCTGCCTCGGAACCCCGGACGACCGGGTTACCGTCCAAGCCTCGCCCCCCAGACGAAAGGTCTCCGATGAGAACGCGGACGCTTCCGATCGCACTGCTGGCCATGGCGCTCCTCGTGAGCGCCTGTGGTCGTTTCAACGACGATCCAGGCCCGGGCAGCGGGGGGATCGACCATCCCACCGGCGCCGACGAACTGGTCCTGCGAGTAGCTACGGGCGGGGGCTTCGTACCCCTCGAGTACAACCTCCGGTCGATCGCCGGCATCTCGATCTACGGCGACGGCCGGATGATCGTCGAGGGTCCGATGATCGAGATCTATCCCGGGCCGGCGTTGCCGAACCTCCAGGTGAGCCACCTCAGCGAAGACGCCATCCAGGCGATCCTGCAACAGGCGCGAGCGGCTGGCCTCCTCGGGGCGGATGCGACCTACGACTACCCCTGCGTGACCGATCTCCCCACCACCACGTTCACGGTCACGGCGGACGGCAAGACACACACCGTTTCGGCGTACGCGCTCGGATTCACCGAGGGCGCGGAGTCATCGGCCGACTGCCCAGGCGTCGACGCCGAGGCGCGGGCCAAGCTCTTCGACTTCCAGACGAAGATGGGCGACCTCCGCAGCTGGCTCCCCGAGGGTTCGATCGGACAGGAAGAGCAGTTCGAGCCCTCCGAGATGCGGATCTACGTCCAGCCGTATCGAGGCGATCCTGAGCTCACCCAGCCGCAGGCCAACTGGCCGCTGGCTCGGAACCTCGAGGCGTTCGGTGACGAGGACCCCAACTTCGCCGACCTCCGGTGCGGCGTGATCGGCGGCGACGATCTGAAGGAGCTCTTGCCCCAAGCTCGCTCCGCCAACGAGCTCACGCCGTGGACGAGTGAGGGCGGCGAGTTCTCGCTGATCTTCCGCCCGCTCCTGCCGGACGAGCACACCTGCTGATACCGGTCGCCGCGGACCAGCCCGTTCGGGCTGGTCCCGGCGGACCGGCTCACTCGTGTCCCGGTCGATAGGCCGCGCCCCTCCCCCTTCGTCTTCGCCCGAGGGATCTGCGGCGAGCGGCTCGTCGCCCTTCGGACCGCCCCGGAGGCAAGCCCAACAGGGGTGCCTGTCGTAGGTCAACTTCCGGGGCCTATCAGCCGATAAGTGGTCTACGCCAGAGAAAGGCATCTCCGTGGACCCGACCCCTTCGGAGGGGCACCTGCCGGCACTCGCTGCCGTGCAGGAGCTCCTGCAGCACCTGGAAGAGCTCCCCGCGCGCGCACACGAGCTCCTCGAAGTGGTGCTGTCGGACCTCGAACGCGTCGACGCCGACCTCCGCGAGGCCAACGCAAAATACCGGGCCCTCGTCGAGCAGATCCCTGCGATCGTCTACATCGACGTGGCCGACGCGAGCATGGCCACGACGTACGTGAGCCCACAGATCGAGGCGCTGCTCGGGATCAAACCACACGAGTACATCGACGACCCGAACCTTTGGACCAAGCGCCTGCATCCGGATGATCGGGAGCGGGCGCTCACCACGTACCTCCAGGGACGCGAGTCCGGCAAGCCCTTCACCTTCGAATACCGGCTCCTTTCCGGCGAGGGCGGTCACGTGTGGTTCCGGGACAGCGCCGTGGTCGTGCGCGACGAGCGGGGCGAGCCGGCATTCATCGAGGGCGTCATGCTCGACATCACCGACCGGAAGAACGCGGAGGAGCAGGCGGCGTTCCTCGCCTATCACGACAAGCTCACGGGTCTTCCCAACAAGGCGATGTTCGAGGAGCTGCTCGAACTGTCCATCGCGCGAGCTCGGCGACACGATCTCGCGGTCTGCGTGATCACGACCGACCTCGACGACTTCAAGCTCGTGAACGACAGTCTCGGCCACGAGCGAGGCAACGAGCTCCTCGGCAAGCTCGCGGAACGTTTGCGCGAGGCGACACGCGAAACCGACCTCGTTGCGCGCCCCGGTGGAGACGAGTTCCTCCTCTTGCTTTCCGATCTCGAGCGTGGCGGCACGCCGGGTGCCGGCGACCCCGTCCTGGCGGCCGAAGCGGTCGCCTCACGCGTGCGGGAAGCCTTGAACGAGCCGTTCGACTTGGACGGCACCGAGGTCTACGTGACCGCCAGCATCGGGATCGCGCTGTTCCCGAATCACGCCGGCGATGCCAACGAGCTCCTGCGGATCTCCGACGCCGCGATGTACCAGAGCAAGCGGGCGGCACCGGGTGGGTACGTGGTCTATTCGGACAAGACCGACGACTCGCTCGGCAGGCTCTCCCTGTCGACTCGCCTTCGCAAGGCCGTCGAGCACGAGAACTGGGAGCTGCACTACCAACCGATCGTGGACCTCGGCGACGGAACGATGGTCGGCGTCGAGGCCTTGATCCGGTGGAACGATCCCAGCGGCGGGCTCGTGCCGCCTGGTGAGTTCATCCCACTCGCCGAGGAGATGGGGTTGATCGAGGCGATCGGGGACTGGGTCGTCGAGGAGCTGGCTCGCCAGGACGCGGCGTGGAGAGCGGAGGGCCTGGACATCGAGATGTCGTTCAACCTGTCCCCTCGACAGCTGTGGCGGCCGGACATCGCGACGCGGATCCTGTCGCGGCTCGCGGCGAACAACGTCGACCCGACCAAGACCATCGTCGAGGTCACGGAGTCGACGGCGATGACCGACCCGGACCGGACCCTTCGGATCCTTTGGGACCTGCACTCGCGAGGGCTCCGGCTGGCGATCGACGACTTCGGGACCGGCTACTCGTCCCTGTCCCGGCTGAAGCACATGCCGGTCGACATCTTGAAGATCGACCGTTCGTTCGTGCGCGACGTCCACGCGGACGAACAGGCCGGCAACATGGTGAAGGCGATCATCCAGCTCGCCGACGGACTCGGGATGACCCCGCTCGCCGAGGGGATCGAGACCGAACGTGAGTGGCAGTTCCTTCTGGAGAGCGGCTGCCGGCTCGGGCAGGGCTTCTTCTTCTGCCGGCCGATCCCGGCGGTGGACATCCTTGCGCGCCACCGCCGAGCGGGTCTGAAGGTCGTCGGCGAGTAGCCGGACGCACCAGTTGCGAGCGCGGGTCCCGAACTAGAACCGACGGCGCTTCGGAGGACGCAGCCCGGAGCGGCGGCCGGAGCCGGATGCGGAGAACACCACCCGTGGCGGCGCCACCTTCATCCCTTCGACCTCGAACGCCTCATTGAGTTCGAGTCGTGCCGCCATCCGTCCGACGTCGCCTTGCTGATCGGCCGTGACGAGCGTGATCCCGGTGCCGGTTCCTCCGGCTCGAGCGGTTCGCCCGACCCGATGAACGTACCCCTTGTCGTCCTGGGGCGGGTCGTAGTTCACGACGTGGCTGATGCCTTCGAGGTCCAGACCGCGGGCCGCGACGTCGGTCGCCACCAGCACGTCGACCTTGGTGGCCTCGAAGAGGGCGAGCGCGCGCTGACGGGCTCCCTGGGTCATGTCGCCGTGCAGGCCCGCAACCTTGATGCCCTTCTGCTTCAACTTCTGGACCAGCCGGTCCGCGCCGCGCTTCGTCCTGACGAAGACCAACGTGAGCCCGGCGTCGTGCGCGAGGAGTTCGGCGAGCGCATCTACCTTGCCGTGGGCCGAGACCGAGACGAACCGGTGGGCGACTCCGTCGGCGGTCTCGCCGATGGATTCCACCTCGTGCAGGATCGGCTCGCGGGTGTAGGCACGGGCCATGTGGCCGACGGCCCCGTCCAACGTGGCCGAGAAGAACATGGTCTGGCGCTCGGCCGGGATGCGGCGCACGATCTTCGCGACCTGCGGCTGGAATCCCATGTCGAGCATCCGATCGGCCTCGTCTAGGACCAAGATACGGACGCGTTCGAGCTTGATCAGTCCGCGCTCGGCGATGTCCTGGAGCCTGCCCGGCGTGGCGATCACGACGTGGGCCTTACCGATCCCCCGGCTCTGCTCCTGCACGCTCGTGCCGCCGTAGGCGACACCGACGCGGAGCCCTTTCGCCCGGGCGACGTCTTCGAAGTCGTCCGCGACCTGCTGCGCGAGCTCGCGGGTGGGGACCAGGACGAGGGCGACCGGCGCCGGCTCGTCCTGACCGATGCGCTCCACGATCGGAAGCGCGAATGCCAGGGTCTTGCCGGAGCCGGTCTGCGAGCGTGCGAGCACGTCGCGGCCGGCGATCGCGTCCGGGATGACGAGGGACTGGACCGGGAACGGCGCCTGGATGCCGTTCGCGCGCAGCGCCTCGATCGCGCGATCGGATACGCCGAGTTCGGCGAAGTTGGGGGTCACGTTCGACTCCTTCTGTTGCCCGCGGCGGGCCGCGGATGGGGCTCTGGGAGGTTCGACCTTTCCCCGAGACGCCCGAAGGAGGAACGAGGGAGCGGAACCTCACGGGACGACGACGTCGTCCTTGCGAAACAGACTACCAGGTCAGGGGCCTGAAGCGAGCACCCAGGCATCCGGACGGTGCGGTCCAGTACCCTTCGCCCCATGGCGAGCGACCTCGTTCGAAGGCTCGCCGTCGCCCGTGGCGACGAGCCCGCCGATCTGGTGCTGCGGGGCGGCTCGGTCCTGTCGGTCTTCACCGGGGAGCTCTTGGACGCCGACGTCGCGATCTCCGGCGAGCACGTGGCCGGGGTCGGCCATGGCTATGAGGGCCGGGAGGAGGCTGACGTCGCCGGCCTGATCCTGCTCCCGGGCTTCATCGACGGCCACATGCACCTCGAGTCGACGAAGCTGACGGTCGACGAGTTCGCCCGCGGTGCCTTGCCCTGGGGAACGACCACGGTCGTGCTCGACCCGCACGAGATCGCGAATGTCTTCGGTCTCGACGGGGTCCGGGCCATCTTGCGGAGCGCCGACGAGGTGCCGCTCGACTACTACGTGATGGTCTCGTCGTGTGTGCCGGCCTCGGAATTCGAGTCCAGCGCCGCGACGGTGACCGCAAAGGACATCGCGCGCTTCCTGTCGGAAGAGCCGAACGCGATCGGCCTCGCGGAGATGATGGACTTCGTCGGCGTCGTGCGGGGGACCGAGGATGCGGTCGCGAAGATCCTGGCCGCCGGCGGACGCCACATCGACGGCCACGCCCCCGGACTGTCGGGCAAAGCGCTGAACGCGTACCTGGCGGCGGGAGTTCGGAGCGATCACGAAGCGACGACGGTGGCGGAGGCGCTCGAGAAGCGGCGACTGGGCATGTGGATCATGATCCGCGAGGGTTCGGCGGCGCGGAACCTCGAAGCGCTCGTGCCGCTCGTTCTCGAGCACGGCCCGGGGAACTGCCTCCTGTGCACGGACGACCTCGAACCCGATCACCTGCTCGAGAAGGGCCACGTCAACGACGTGATGCGGCGGGCGGTCGAGCTCGGTTGCCCTGCGGTCGACGCCGTCGTGATGGGAACGCTGAACGCGGCTCGGTACCACCGG
>CAZMNP010000011.1:0-19241 GCA_964567675.1 uncultured Actinomycetes bacterium | reverse complement strand
CCCACCTCGAGGAGTTCAGCGCGCCCTTCCGGTCGGAGATGGAGCACGCGCTCGGGGTCACGCTCGATAGGTACCTGGTGGCACGGCACCGGCGTTTCGATTACGTGGGGGACCTCGACCGGCTGCTCGGGCAGGACACGGTGCTCCTGTGCCCCACCCACGGCTACACGGGGTGGCTCGCCGACGGCACCTTGCCCGGCACGAACGGCCCCGTCGGATCCGAGGGCTACAACGGCGGCGAGTTCAACCTGGGGGGCCATCCGTCGCTCAGCATCCCGGCCGGCACCTGTTCGAACGGTCTCCCGTTCGGGCTCCAGGTGAGCGGTCCTCGCTGGCGGGACGACCTCGTCCTCGCGTTCGGGGCGGCGTGGGAGCGGGAGCGGCCGTGGCCGGTGGCCGCCCCCGGATACGAGCCGTTCGACCTCTCGGTGATGTGACCCGTCGCGCGGGCGAACCCGCGAACCGGCGACGTGGTACAGAACAGCGCGATGCGAGCTTTCCTCATCACCCGTCCGCGAGCGGCGTCCGTCGCCGAGGTCCCCGAGCCGCACGCGACGGATGGTCACGTGGTCGTCGACGTCATCCGGGCGGGCGTCTGCGGCACGGATGTCGAGCTCTTCACCGGGTCCATGCCGTACCTGCACGACGGCTCCACCTCGTATCCCGTTCGGATCGGCCACGAGTGGTGCGGCCGCGTCCACGAGGTCGGTGCTGGCGTCGATCCAAGCTGGACCGGCGCGCTCGTCACCGGCGACACGATGATCGGGTGCGGCCGGTGCGACCGTTGCCGCGCCGGGAAGCATCACGTCTGCGAGGACCGGCTCGAGCTCGGCATCCGCGACGGTCTGCCGGGTGCACTCGCGGAGCGCCTCCTCTTCCCCGAGGTGGCGTTGCGACGGCTCCCGGACGAGATGGATCCGGATGCGGGTGCACTGATCGAGCCCGCGGGCTCGGCGCTTCGCGCGGTCCGCGCCGCGCGGCTTTCGCCCGGTTCGGCGGTTTGCATCTGGGGCTCGGGGACGCTCGGCCTGCTCGCGCTGCAGTTCGCGCTCGCCGAGGGTGCGGTGGTGGACGTGGTCGGGATTCGCCCGGAGCAACTGAAACTTGCCGCCGCCCTCGGCGCGCGGAACACGTACCTCCCCGACGATGTCCCCGACGGCGGCTACGCGGCGGCGATCGACCTGTCCACCGCTCGGGAAGCCCCGGCGCGGGCGGTCGAGATCGTCGAGCCCGCCGGCACCGTGGTGCTCGTCGGTATCGCCGAGGAGCCGAGCCTTCTCGACACGCGTCGCGTCGTGCTCCGCGACGTCACGGTGGTCGGGATCCTCGCGGCCTCCGCCGGGCTCGAGGGCGCGATCGAGATGTTCGCGTCGGGACGGATCGCGACCGAGCCGCTCGTCGCCGAGGTGGTCGGCCTCGAGGAGGTGGAGGACGTCCTCGATGGCGCCCGCCCACCGTCGCCGACCGGAGCGCCGAAGACGCTCGTGGACCCGCGCCGGTGAGCGTGATCCCTCGCGTCGAGATCCTCGCCCGCCTGGGCGGCCGGCTGCTCGAGGGCCCCGCGTGGGACGCCCCGCGCGCCCGGGTACTCCTCGTCGACATCGGGGGGCGGCGGCGACACTCGGTCGACTGGGCGACCGGGGACGTCACGACGCACGAGGCGAGCGAAACGGAGACGGCCTGGATCCCGCGGTCCGCGGGCGGGACCGTGGTCGTCTGCCGGCGCGGCGTTCGGCTCGCCGACGACGACGGGTTGGGCCCGCTTGCCCTCGAGGTCGAGGCCGAGCGGAACTCGAACCGTTCGAACGACGCGAAGTGCGACCCTTCCGGCCGGCTGTGGCTCGGCACGATGCCGGATGCAGAAGACGAACCGGTCGGTTCGCTCTACCGCGTCGACGCCGATCTGTCGCTCACGCGGGTGCTCGAAGGCACGACGATCAGCAACGGTCTTGGGTGGAGTCCCGATGCGCGACGGATGTACTTCGTCGACAGCCCGACGCGGCGTGTGGACGTCTTCGCCTTCGATACGGCCACCGGAGAGGCGTCGGACCGTTCGGTGTTCGTTCCGACGACCGCCTTCCCCGGTGTCCCCGACGGCCTCGCGGTGGACGAGGAGGGATGCGTCTGGCTCGCGATGCACGACGGAGCGGCCCTCCTGAGGTTCTCGCCGGACGGCCGCCACGTCGGGACCCTCGACATCCCCGTGCCGAGGCCGACGAGCTGTTGCTTCGCCGGCCCGTCGCTGGACCGGCTCGTCGTCACGACGGCGGCCAGCGACGACGGCAGTGGCGGGGATCTCTTCGTGTGCGACGTGGGCGTTGCCGGGATGCCGACGATCGCGTTCGCCGGATGAGGAGGACGAGATGAACGAGTTCGCGGGGATGGCGGCGTTGGTGACGGGCGGCGCCTCGGGCATCGGGGCGGCGACGGCGACCCTGCTCGCCGAGCGTGGCGCGCGGGTCGCCGTTCTCGACCGGGAGGCCGCGCCACCGTCCGAGGGCACGCTCGCGCTCGTCGCCGACGTCACGGACGACGCCTCGGTGCGCGCGGCCGTCGAGCGGGCCGCGGCGGAGCTCGGGGGCATCGACGTCCTGTTGAACGTAGCCGGGATAGGGGCGGGCGGCGACGTTGCCGCCAACGACGACGACGAGTGGCGGCACGTGCTCGATGTCAACGTCGTCGGGATCGCTCGGGTCACGCGTGCGGCCTTGCCCTTCTTGAGGCGGTCCTCGCGCGCGGCGATCGTGAACGTCAGCAGCGCGCTGGCGGTCGTCGGGGTTCCCAACCGGGCGCTCTACAGCGCGAGCAAGGGAGCGGTGCTCGCGCTCTCGCTCGCGATGGCGGCCGATCACGCCCGTGAAGGGATCCGAGTGAACGCGGTCGTTCCCGGCACCGCCGACACGCCCTGGGTGGGCCGGCTCCTCGAAGGCGCCGCCGACCCCGTCGCCGAGCGAGCCGCGCTCGAGGCGCGGCAGCCGATCGGCCGCCTCGTCACCGCCGAGGAGGTCGCGGAAGCGATCGTGTACCTCGCGAGCCCGCGCAGCGGCTCGACGACCGGGACGGTGCTGGCCGTGGACGGCGGGATGGCGTCTTTGCGTCTCCCGAGCTAGTTAGCTCGCCGGCGCGTACCCGCCGCTCGCGTCGTGTGTCTCGTCACCGGTCAGCGCCGGCGCGAACACGCAGACCAGACGCGTGGGCGCCTTCGCGCGGACGAAGTGTCGGTCGTGCCGGTCGAGGGCGTAGATCGTTCCGGGACCGACGACGTGGTGCGCTCCGGTCTCGAGGTCTTCGATCTCGAGCTCGCCGTCGATGCAGAAGCAGGCCTCGAGGTGGTTCTCGTATCGCACCTCGATCTCCATGCCGGCCTCGATCGTCGTCTGTGTGACGGTGAATCCCATCCCGTCGGCCCGGGTGAGCATCCGCAAGCTCCGCCACTTGGGGCCGCTCGCGTCGGCCTTGGTTCCCTCGACCTCGGAGGTGCTGCGAACGATCACGTCCTGCTCCTCTCGCTGGGGTCCGGCGCGGATGATGCGACGGTGGGGCGCACGTCGTCCATCGAGCCTGGCCGCGGCGGCAGGTCTACGAGGCGAGGTCCCTGCGTTCGAACGCGAGGACGCCGGCGGCGATCGCGGCGATCGGGAGGATCGCGAGACCGGCGGCGTGACCGACGTCAAGACCGTTCGAGAGCGGCTCGGAGGCCCGGTAGTAGTAGAAGGGAGACACCCGCTGGAGCCATCCCAGCCCGTCGACCGACAGCGCCAGGACGTCGATCAGGTACGTGCCCGCCGCCGCACCGCTCGTGACGCCGATCGCGAGCGAGTGTCGTCCCGTGGCCGCCCCGATCGCCAGCGCGCTCGCGCCGAAGGACGACGCGAGCAGGAAGCACGCCGCGACGGCGGACGCGAGACGGCCGAGCGGTATCGAGACATCGAAGGAGGGTCCGGTCACGGCGACGGCAAGCAACAGGACGACGCTCAGCCCGGCGAGCGCAACCAGCATCGCCCAGGCCTTATCGAGGAAGACGCGGCGTCTTGGGACCGGCGTCGAGAGGAGGATGTCGAGCGTGTTCTGCTCCTCCTCGCCCGCGATCGCCCTCGCGCCGGCGCCGATCGCGTAGGTCATCAACAGCAGCGGGGCGAACAGGGAGAACAGCCTCGCCTGCAGGTAGCCCTCGGGGGAGAAGAAGTTCGCACTCTGACCGAGCAGCGCGTTGCGCAGTCCTTCGGGCAGCGATCGGATCACGTCGCTCAGCGCCACGGCGTTGTCGCGCACGCTCGGGTAGAAGGCCGTCGTCAGGAGGGTCGCCATCGCGAGACCGAGTGCCCACCACAGCAGCGATCGGCGCTGTTCGACCAGCGTCTTGGAGAAGACGCTACGCAGCATCGCTCTCGTCCCGGCCGTAGAACGCCAGGAAGACGTCTTCGAGGCTCGGCTCGTGGCTCACGAGATCCTCGACCTCGAAACGCGCGAGGGCCTTGATCACCGGGTCGAGCGGTCCCGTGACGGTGAAGCGCACGTGGTTGCCCGTCACGACCACGTCCCGAACGCCGGGGATCGTTTCGTACTCGCTCGTGGGCACGGGCTGCGCGAGCCGGACCTCCAACATGCGGAACGCCTTCGCCTTCAGCTCCCCGATGTCCTCGATCGCGGCGAGCCGTCCGTCACGGATGATGCCCACGCGATCGCAGACACGCTCGACCTCCGGCATCACATGCGAGGAGAGGAGGACCGTGCGACCCGCATCCCTCGCCTCGTTCAGCAGCGCGTAGAACTCCTGCTGCACCAACGGATCGAGTCCCTGTGTGGGTTCGTCCAGGATCATCAACTCCGGCTCGTGCATGAACGCTTGGACGAGCCCGACCTTCTGCCTGTTGCCGTGCGACAACGCATGCATCCGGACGGAGAGGTCCAGTCCCAGCCGGCCGGCGAGTGTCTGGATCCTCGCCCGGGTGATCCCGCCGCGCAGGGAAGCAAGGAACATGAGGTAGTCGAAGGCGGTGAAGCGCCCGTAGAGGCCGAACTCGCCGGGGAGGTAACCCGTTCGCCGGTGGATCTCGATGGCGCCAGCCCGGCTGTCGAGATCGAACACCGAGACACGCCCGGCCGTCGGCCGCAAGAAGTCCATGAGTGTTCGGATCGTCGTCGTCTTGCCGGCGCCGTTCGGGCCGAGGTAGCCGAAGACCTCGCCCGCCTTGATCGTGAAGGAGAGGTCGATGACGCCGCGGCGTTTGCCGTAGGACTTCGTCAGGTGCTCGACGACGACGACGTCGCTCATGCCCTGTCAGCCTACGGCCCGAGGTTGTAGCCGAGCTTCCTCGGCAGGTGTGCGAGCGCGTTCGTCACGGGATCGGCGCGGCGGCCGCGGTCCTCGAGCGCGTCCTTGCGGAGGATCGCTCGGTTGACGAGGCGCTCTCCGGGGGTGAACAGGGGCTCGGGCGGGAAGTGTTTGGGCTCCACGTTCGCGATCGGCAAGGTCGTCGCCTCGTCCTCGATCCCGAGCGCCAGCCCCGACAGGATCTTGCCGCCGAGGTGGCACGGTCCCACACCGTTGCCCGTGAACCCGAGACCGTAGTGCGCGTTCCCGCCGGGCATCGTGCCGAAGAACGGGAGGTGCCAGCCCGACACGTCCACCGGCCCGCCCCACGCCGCCACGAGCGGAACGTCGCGGAGACCGGGGAACCAGCGGCGGAAGTCGCGGACGAGCTCGCGGACGGAGCGCTCGTCGTAGTCGTAGCGGGCCGTCACCTTCTTCGGCGCGACCGCAAGCCCGGCGCCGCCGAACGCGATCCGTCCGTCCGGCGTGGTGCGCAGGTAGTGGAGCGCCGTCCGGAAGTCGTACACGCCCTCGCCACCCGTCCACCGCATCCGCTCGAGGCCGTCGGGAGCCGGCGCGCTCACCACGATGTAGGTGCCGCGGATCATGATCCGGCGCCGGAACTCGCGCCACGCCGTGGCCCAGGCGTTCACCCCGACGATCGCGCGACCGGCGCGAACTGCGCCGCCCGGCGTCTCGGCGATCACGGGTTCGCCGCCCCGGAACCGCGTCACGTGGGTCCCTTCGAAGATCCGCACGCCGCGTTCGAGCAGCACGCGTCGCAGGCCTCGCGCGAGCCGCGCCGGCTGGACAAGTGCGGCGTGGTGGACCTCGAACCCGCGACGGGCCACCGGCGAGTCGAACCGTGCCCGGACCTCGCTCGGATCGAGCTCGCGGTAGATCTCGTCGAGGCCGAGCCGGCGCATCTCACCGAGCATCTCCTCGACCCCGTGATCCTGGGCGGGACTCGTCGAGATGGCCAAGTGGCTCACCGGCGAGTACCAGGCGTCGACGCCGTGACGTTCGCACCACGCGCCGATCTCGCCGATCGAACGCGCGGCCACGTCGACGGTGCGTCGGCCCTCGTCGCCGAACCGGGACGAAAGCAGCCCCGCCTCGTCGTAGAAGGCGTTCACGAACCCGCCGTTGCGGCCGCTCGGGCCGCCGCCGCACACGTCCTGCTCGAGGAGCACGACGTCGAGATCCGGCTGCCGCTCCTTGAGGAAGAACGCGCTCCACATCCCGGTGTAGCCGCCGCCGATCACCACGACGTCGGCCGAGACGTCCCGATCCAGAGGCGGACAGGGCTCGCCGGCGAACTCCGGGCGGGCCATCGCCTCCTCGAGCCACCAGCTCCGGGCAGCCGGACGCGGCAGGCCCACGGTCATCGCATCGCCACCGAGGTCTCCCGTCATCGCGGACCGAGGTGATATCCGAGGCGACGGGGGAGTCGCGCGACGAACATCGTGAACGGGTCGACGCGCCGGCCGGCGTCCTCGAGGTCGTCCTTGCGCCGGATCGCGGCGTTCGCGATCAGCATGCCGGGCGAACGGACGGGCTCAGGAGGGAATCGCTTCGGCTCGCGCGTCACGACCCCCAGGCGCGTGAACCCGTCGTCGGCGTCGAGGGCCAGCGCGGCCAGGATCTTGCCGCCGAGATGGCTCGGCCCCACGCCGTTGCCGGTGTACCCGAGCCCGTAGTGCACGTTGGCGCGAGCGCCCATCGAGCCGAAGAACGGCATCGTGAACCCGCTCACGTTGATCGGGCCGCCCCACGCGGCCTCGATCGCGATCCCCTCGAACGGTGGGAACAGCCGGACGACGTCGCCGGCGACGCGCTCCGCGTACCGGGGCAGGTAGTCGTATCGGTGGTCGATCCGCCGCGCGAGATCGGGCTGCAACCCGCCGAGCCCGAGCGCGATCCTCCCGTCGGGGGTGGTCCTGGCGTAGTGGATCGAGGAGCGCAGGTCCCGGATCTGCTCGCCGCCGGTCCACCCGAGCTTCTCGAGGCGTTCGGGCGCGGGCTCGGTCACGACCATGTACGAGCCGCGAACGGTCGTCTTGGGCCGGAACGCCTTCCACGAGGTCGCCCACGCGCCCAGACCCACCACCGCCCGTCCCGCGCGAACCGTGCCGCCCGGGGTCTCGGCGACGGCCGGGTCGGAGGCGCGGAACCGCGTCACCGGGGTTCCCTCGTGGATGCGAACGCCGGTCTCGATGAGGACGCGCCGCAGACCGCGGGCGAGCCGCGCCGGCTGCAGGTTCGCGGCGTCCGGGATCAGCATCCCGCTGCCGAACGCCGGTGAGGCGCATCGCTCCTGCACCTCGTCGGGCGTGAGAAGGAGGTACTCGTCCTCGACGCCGAGCCGCGCTGCCGTCTCGATCAGACCTGCCCAGCGCCCCTCGTGGGTCGGATTCGTCGCGACGGCGAGATCGCCCGAGTGCCGGAACCACGCGTCGACGCCGTGCCGGCCACACCACTCGCCGATCTCGGTCGGCGAACGCCCGACCGTCATCAGCAGCTCGAGGGCGTCGGCCTCGCCGTACGTGTCGACCATGTCGCCGAGGTGCCCCCACCAGCCGTCGCAGAACCCGCCGTTGCGCCCGCTCGGGCCGCCGCCGCAGATGTCGGCCTCGAGCAGGACGAGGTCCAGACCGGGTTCGCGCTCTTTCAGGAACCACGCGGTCCACATCCCCGTGTAGCCGCCGCCGAGGATCACGACGTCGGCCTCGGTGTCCCCGGACAGCGGCGGTGCGAGGGGCTCGGCGAACTCAGGATGCGACAGCGCCTCCTCGAGCCACCACGATCGTCGGGCCGGGCGAGGAACGTCGCTCAACGAGCTCCTTTCCGGCAACGTGGCCGGCTACGGGCCGAGGCCGCTCTGGCCGAGGCGGTTACGGGCTGCTGGTATCGTGCGAGCCCCATCCTTGCATGCCGTTCAGGAGGTCATCCGGATGAGCCCGGACCCCAAGCGACCTCGTTCCTGGGAAGTGACCGAAGGGCCGCAGCGCGCCGGCGCGCGCGCGATGCTCCGGGCGGTCGGGTTCTCCGAGGACGACTTCGGCAAGTCGCAGGTCGGCGTCGCGTCCTCGTGGAACGAGGTGACGCCGTGCAATTACCACCTCGACAAGCTCGCGGCGCTCGCGAAGGAGGGCGTGCGGCAGGGTGGCGCCGTGCCGATCGAGTTCACGACGATCGCCGTCTCCGACGGCATCGCGATGGGGCACGAGGGGATGAAGGCCTCGCTGATCAGTCGCGACGTGATCGCCGACTCCGTCGAGCTCGTGATGCACGCGGAGCGCATGGACGCACTCGTCGGCATCGCGGGGTGCGACAAGTCCGAGCCCGGGATGCTCATGGCGATGGCGCGACTGAACCTGCCCGCCGTCTACCTCTACGGCGGCACGATCCTGCCGGGCACGTACCAGGGACGCGACATCACGATCCAGGACGTCTTCGAGGCCGTCGGGTCCCACGCGAAGGGCGCGATCGACGACGACGAGTTGCTCGCGATCGAGCGTTCGGCATGTCCCGGCACGGGCTCGTGCGCCGGCATGTACACGGCGAACACGATGGCCGCCGCGGCCGAAGCGATCGGGATGTCGCTTCCGGGCGCCGCCTCACCCCCGGCCGTCGACTACCGGCGCGAGGTGTTCGCGCGCGAGTCCGGCATCGCGGTGACCAAGCTGCTCGAGCTCGAGGTGCGGCCGCGTGACGTGATGACGAAGGAGGCGTTCGAGAACGCCATCGCGGTCACGATGGCGCTCGCCGGCTCGACGAACGCCGTCCTTCACCTGCTGGCGATCGCGCACGAAGCGCAGGTCGAGCTCGAGCTCGACGACTTCGACCGGATCTCGCGCACGGTGCCGCACCTCGTCGACGTGCGACCGGCGGGGCGGTTCGTGATGTCGGATCTGGACCGGGTCGGCGGCGTGCCGGTCGTGATGCGCGAGCTCCTGGACGCCGGGCTGCTGCACGGCGACTGCCTGACCGTGACCGGGAAGACGATCGAGGAGAACCTCGCCGCGATGGAGATCCCCGCGCCGGACGGCACCGTCGTGCGTCCGATGTCGGAGCCGATCCACGCCGAGGGCGGCACGGCCGTCCTGTTCGGCTCGCTGGCGCCGGAGGGCTCGGTCATGAAGATCGCCGGCGCCTTGTCACTCGACTTCCGCGGCCGCGCTCGCGTGTTCGACTCTGAGCACGAGGCCTTCGAGGCGGTCACGCGGGGCAACATCGTGTCCGGGGATGTGATCGTGATCCGTTACGAGGGTCCGAAGGGCTCCCCGGGGATGCCGGAGATGCTCGGGGTCACCGCGGCGGTCGCCGGCGCCGGCCTGGGTGCCGAGGTCGCCCTCGTCACCGATGGACGGTTCAGCGGCGCGACGAAGGGCTACAGCGTGGGGCACATCGCGCCCGAGGCCTTCGTCGGCGGGCCGATCGCCCTCGTCCGCGAGGGCGACGAGGTGGTGATCGACGCCGCCAACCGCCGGATTGACATCGCCGTCGAGGCCACCGAGCTCGAGCGCCGTCGTTCGGACTGGAAGGCGCCCGAGCCGCGCTACACGAGAGGGGCGCTCGCGAAGTACGCGAAGCTCGTCGGCTCGGCCTCCAAGGGTGCCGTGACCGGATGAGCGCGATCGACGACGGCGTGACGATCTCGAGCCCGCCGACGCTCGAGTGCCGCGAGTGCGGCGCGCGCTATCCGGTGGAGCCGCTCACGATCTGCGAGGAGTGCTTCGGTCCGCTCGAGCCGGTCTACGACCTGTCCGCGATCGACGGCCTCGACTTCCGCAAACACGTGGAAACGGGCCCCGACTCGCTCTGGCGCTACGAGTCGCTGCTGCCGGGGGGTCCCGGCGTGCCGCGGGTCGATCTGGGCGCGGGTTTCACGCCGCTCCGGAAGGCCGATCGCCTGGCCGACCGGCTCGGCCTTCAGAGCCTGTGGATCAAGGACGACAGCGTGAATCCCTCGAACTCGTTCAAGGACCGCGTCGTCGCGATCGCGGCGACGATGGCGCGCGCGTTCGGGTTCGAGGCGATCAGCTGCGCGTCGACGGGCAACCTCGCGAACGCGACCGCGGCCGCCGCCGCCAAGATCGGGATGCCGTGCTACGTGTTCGTTCCCGACGACCTCGAGCGCGCCAAGATCCTCGCCACCGAGGCCTACGGAGCCAAGGTCGTCGCGGTGAAGGGGAACTACGACGACGTGAACCGTCTGTGCACCGAGGTCGCCGAATCCCTGCCCTGGGCCTTCGTGAACGTGAACATGCGCCCGTACTACGCCGAGGGTTCGAAGTCCCTCGGCTTCGAGGTCGCCGAGCAGCTCGGCTGGCGGCTGCCCGACCACGTCGTCGTGCCGATCGCGAGCGGCGCCCTGATGACGAAGGTCGACCGCGCCTTCCGCGAGCTCGTCGAGATCGGCGCGGTCGCCGAGCGCCCGTACCGGATCAGCGGCGCGCAGGCCGAGGGCTGCTCACCCGTGGCGCAGGCGTTCGCGGCGAACGCCGACGAGGTCCGGCCGGTGAAGCCGGACACGGTCGCGCGATCCCTCGCGATCGGTAACCCGGCCGACGGCCGGTACGCGATCCAGGTCGCCCGGCGAACGGGCGGAGCGATCGATGCCTGCACCGAGGCCGAGGTGCTCGACGGCGTGCGCCTTCTCGCCGAGACCGAGGGCGTGTTCACCGAGACCGCCGGCGGCGTGACGGTCGCGGTGCTGAAGCGTTTGGCCGACACCGGAGCGATCCGGCCCGAGGAGGAGACCGTCGCGCTGATCACCGGCAACGGCTACAAGACGATCGAGGCGTTCGAGGGCACCATCGAGCCGAGCTATCACGTGGCTCCCGACCTCGACGAGTTCCTCGCGGCGATCGGCTAGACGCGCAGCGTTCCCGGTGCGGTCCAACCCGACGCGTTCGGAGCGGTCTAGTAGTCCGAGCGGATCGCGATCAAGATCGCGATGGTCGCCGCGATCGCGAGCGCCGCGGCCGCAACGATGAACAGCGCGCCGAAATCGCTGATCTCGAGCTCGGTCGAGATCTCGCTTTCGAGCGTCTGGTAGACGTCGATCAACCCGCTGGCCGTGTCGGCGGTATAGGCGGAGCCGCCCGTCGTCTCGGCGATCTCCTCCAGGAACGCGATGTTCGCGGCGTCCGTCTCGGTGGCCGGTCCGAGCAGGACCGTGTGGACCTGCACGCCGAGCTCGGCCGCGCGCGCGGCGGCTTCGTCAGACGGCACGACGCTGCCCACACCGGCCGGTGGACACTGCGACGCCGCGAGCTCGCAGTCCCGCCCGTCGGAGAGCAGTACCACGGCCGCAGGTGCGTCCTCGGCCTCCACCGGCGCGGCCTCGATCGCATCGAGCGAGGCATCCAGGCCGCCGCCCACCGCCGTCCCCTCACCGCGAGGGAGCTCTTCGAGCGCGGCGACGACGTCGGCGCGCCCGCTCGTGGGGGCTTCCACCACCTCCGCCTCTGCGGCGAAGGCCACGAGCCCCACCTGGAGCTCGGGCGGCAGGCGTTCGAGGAACACACGCGCCGCCTCCTTGGCCGCCTCCAGCCGGTTCGGCACGATGTCGGTTCGGCTCATCGATTCGGATCCGTCGATCGCGAGGATGACGGTTCCCGCGGTCTGCGCCTCCTGCAGGATGCGGAACTGTGTGAAGCCGACGGCGATGAGGATGACCGCGCCGGCCATCAGGACGGCGGCGATGCGCTTGGCCCGCCGGGCCTTGGCGACCCTCGACAGCGCGGCACCCCTCCGGCTCGACTCCTCGCGCCTGCCGATCAGCACCGAGACGACGAGCACCAGCACGATGACCAGGGTGATCACGGCGACCGGCGAGTCGAGCACGCTCAAACGGTAGACGACGAGAAGGCCGTGGGCGGGCATTTCGGGCATGAAGCGCGACCGGGCCGGTTTGCGAGGCACCCGGGCGGAGGACGAGGATGAGCCGTCCAAGGAGACGGGAGGGGTCATGGGTGCGAAGTACCGGGCCGCGGTTGCAGCGGTGGCCGTCAGCGGCCTCGTCTTGGCGGCGTCCCTGGTGTCGGTGTCCGTCGCTGGGCCGAACGTGCTGAGGATCCATGTCATCGAGCACGCGACGACAGACACCCTTGTCGACCTCACGACCAACGGGGATTCCACCGGCGACCTGTTGACGTTCAACAACGAGGTCTTCGACGAGGACAATCAGACCGTTGTCGGCACGAGCCACGGCGACTGCGTTCGGATCGTGGCAGGCGTGAGCTGGGAGTGCCGCTGGGTCACGACCTTCGAGGTCGGATCCCTGACGGTCGAGGGGCCGTTCTTCGACGCTTCGCCGTCGGTGCTGGCAATCACCGGCGGTACGGGTGAGTTCCGCGGCGCTCGGGGGAGCATGCGCCTCGTTGCGCACAACGACGCCGCGACCGAGTTCGACTTCATCTTCCGCGTGCTTACCGGGTAGTCGCACCGAGTCCGTTGCGCGCCACGCTGGCCTCAGGTCAGAAGTCCTCGGGCGCGTCGTCCAGCCACGCTCCGAAGCGGTCGTCCTCCGCGCTCTGAAGGCACCGGGCGAAGTGGCGGTCGGCGTATTCCACGTAATCGAAGTCCGTCGTCGAGATGCCTTGCTGCACGACTCCCCACATCGCCTCTCGGAAGTCGGACATGATCTTCATCAGTTTCAGGCGGGCCAGCGCCGCGGCCGTCGCGCCGCCGAAGTACCGCTCGAGTAGCAGCTCCTCCGCGCCCTCGGAGATCCCGTTGTTGATCGAGAAGTTGCCGAGGTCGAAGAACAGGTCTCCCATCCCCGCGTACTCGTAGTCGACGAGGATCACGCGGCCGTCGCGCAGGAGGACGTTCGCGTTCAGCAGGTCGTTGTGGCACGGCCGGATGGGCACCGGCTGGCGGCCGAACGCCACGGCGATCCGGTCCGCGGCGTGCAGCGCCTGGCGGTACGTAGCCGGGACGCGGACGCCGTGGATCTCGGCGGTATCCCGGTAGTCCCGGACGACGCGGAAGGGGTCGAACGCCGACGGGATCGGCGCCATGCCGTGGATCGCCCGGATCGCTTCCACGACCGCGTCCATGACCTCCGGCTTCTCCAAGTCCTCCGCCGGCACTGGCTGCGCGTGGACGAACCGGGTGATGAGCGCCCGCTGCTTGGGGAGGAACGCGATCATCTCGGGGCCGACCCCGGCTTCGTGGGCGGCCGCAGTGGCGCTGCGCTCAGCCTCGCGGTCGATGCCCAGGAGCTCCGTGTCCCGCCCCGAGACGTGGACGACGAAGGACTCGTCGTCCACGTCGAGCCGGAAGTTGCGGTTGGTGATCCCTCCGCCGAGGACCTCCGCCCGCACGTCCTTCCCAGCCCATCCCGGGACGGCATCCACGACCGCGGCCAGGTCGGGATCGAGGTCCACGCGCGGAGGCTATTCGTCCGCACGTTCGTGGTCAAAGAAGGGGCGGTTCTGACCGGTTCGGGCCTGTCCATGTGGGTGTCTCGAGGTCCGCCGGCCAGTCGGCCGGTCGGGGGGTTGACACCTTCAGGCACCCCCGTACACTGGGCGGACCATGGACCGGACGAGGATGCTTCTTCGGGAACCGCAGGTCCTCGTACTTATTCCGTAGGCGCGGCCGGGCCAAAGAGGCCCGGGATCCGCGCCAGATGCCCCTCGCTTCGCGAGGGGCTTTTTCTACCCCGGATCCCACGAAGGAAGGAGACAAACGATGCGATACGAATTCGAGCGAGGCGGCCGCACCGTCGCGAGCGCCCTCTGGGAAGGTCCGGCGCAGGTAACCGTGGAGGTCGCCGACCCGGCCGACCGGCCCCAGTTCGAGCGCTTCTTCGGCGAGGAGGTCGTCTACCTCGACGCCGGCTTCGACTTCGGCGGCGGGATGGACGAGAGCGGCATGACCACTCGCCGCCGGGACTGGACGCCGTGGGAGTTCGAGCGCCAGGTGCGCAACCTCGCGCACAAGATGGGCGCCTCCGTCCGGCGTGTCGAGACGGGGCCCGTGGAGGATCCCCAGACGCAGGTGGGCGCGCGATGAAGGTCACCGGCGCCCAGGCGTTGTTCAAGTCCCTCGAGGGCGAGGGCGTCGACACCATCTTCGGCATCCCCGGCGGCGCGATCCTGCCCGCCTACGACCCGCTGATCGAGGCCAATATCCGTCACGTGCTCTGTCGCCACGAGCAGGGTGCAGGCCACGCGGCCGAGGGCTACGCGTGGGCGAGCGGCAGGGTCGGGGTGGCACTCGCGACGAGCGGTCCCGGCGGATGCAACCTCGTGACCGCGCTCGCCGACGCGAAGATGGACTCGGTACCCGTCGTGGCCATCACCGGCCAGGTCCCGATGCCCGTGGTCGGCAACGACGCTTTCCAGGAGGCGGACATCTGCGGCATCACGATGCCGATCACCAAGCACAACTACCTGGTGAAGGACGCGAACCAGGTCGCCGAGACGATCCGCGAGGCCTTCCACATCGCGAGCACCGGGCGTCCGGGCCCCGTGCTCGTCGACATCCCGAAGGACGTGCTGCTGCAGGAGATCACCTGGAACTGGCCCGAGAGCGTCGACCTTCCCGGGTACAGGCCAACGACGAAAGGCAACCTGCGGCAGGTTCGCTCGGCCGCGCGGATGATCATGGAGTCCAAGCGCCCGGTCCTGTACGTCGGCGGCGGCGTGATCAAGGCGAACGCGAGCGCCGAGTTGTTCAAGCTCGCGACCGAGGGGCGTCTCCCGCTCACGACGACGCTCATGGCCCGCGGCGCTTTCCCCGACACGCACGAGCTCGCGCTCGGCATGCCGGGGATGCACGGGGCCTTCACCGCGGTGACGGCGATGCAGAGGGCCGACCTGCTGATCGCGCTCGGATCCAGGTTCGACGACCGCGTCACCGGCCAGCTCTCCACGTTCGCGCCGAACGCGAAGGTGATCCACGTCGACATCGACCCTGCCGAGATCGGCAAGAACCGCAACGCCGACATCCCGATCGTCGGCGACGCGCGCGAGGTGATCGCCAACCTGCACGCCGAGCTGGTGCGCCAGCAGGAAGAGGCGGGCGGCATCCCCGATCGCTCGGAGTGGCTCGCGCAGCTCGAGGAGTGGAAGACCACCTACCCCTTCCGCTACGACCAGCCCGTCGACGGACCCCTGAAGCCGCAGTTCGCGATCGAGCGGCTGTACGAGGCGACCAAGGGCGAGGCGATCGTCGTCGCCGGCGTCGGTCAGCACCAGATGTGGGCTTCGCAGTTCTGGAAGTTCACCGAGCCCCGCACGTGGATCAACTCGGGGGGCTTGGGGACGATGGGCTTCGCGGTTCCGGCCGCCCTGGGCGCCGCCGCGGCGCGTCCCGACAAGCGCGTCGTGGCGATCGACGGGGACGGGTGCTTCCAGATGACCGCGCAGGAGCTCGCCACGAGCCGCACCGAGAACATCCCGTTCGTGACGGCGATCATCAACAACGCGCACCTCGGGATGGTCCGGCAGTGGCAGGAGCTCTTCTACGAGGAGCGCTACTCGCAGGTCTACCTGAGCTACGACGTGCCGGACTACGTGAAGCTCGCCGAGGCCTACGGCGCCGTCGGACTTCGCGCCGAGCATCCGGACGAGGTCGACGCCGTGGTCGAGAAAGCGCTCTCGGTCACCGACCGCAGTGTCGTGATCGATTTCCGGGTGGACTCCCGCGAGATGTGCTTCCCGATGGTCCCCGCCGGTGCTTCGAACGACGACATCATCGTCGGGCCCGAGGGACTGCGGCCGACGAACGATCCCGCGGAGGCCCCGGTCGCATGAGCATGAGCCTGCACACGCTGTCGGTGCTCGTCGAGGACAAGCCGGGTGTCCTCACGCGCGTGGCGGGCCTGTTCGCCGCCCGGGGGTTCAACATCGATTCGCTCGCAGTCGGGCCGACGAGCGACGACGGTCTTTCGCGGATGACGATCGTCGTGCAGGTCGACCGCAAGCCGCTCGAACAGATCACGAAGCAGCTGAACAAGCTCATCAACGTCATCAAGATCATCGAGCACGACGAGGGCGACGCCGTCGAGCGCGAGCTCATGCTCGTGAAGGTCCGCGCGGCGAGCGACGACCGGCAGCGCGTGATGGAGATCGCGACCGTGTTCCGGGTGAACGTCGTCGACGTCACCCACTCGACGCTGACGCTCGAGGCGACGGGCAAGCCGGAGAAGCTCGAGGCGCTCGTCGAGCTGCTGAACGACTTCGGCGTGATCGAGCTGTCGAGAACGGGCCGGATCGCGCTCGCGCGAGGCGACCGGGGGATCCGCGAGAAGTCGAACCGCGCGCGGATCGCCGCCGCCGGAGCCGAGGACTGGAACGGCGGCGGCGTCTAGACCGGCAACGGCCCCAAGACGGAAGGATTCCTAACGTGGCCACGATCTACTACGAGAAGGATGCGGACCCCTCGGCGCTGTCGGGGCAGCGGATCGCCGTCCTGGGCTTCGGGAGCCAGGGCCACGCGCACGCACTGAACCTGAAGGACTCCGGCCACGACGTCCGGGTGGGACTCCGCGAGGGATCGAGCTCGAAGACCAAGGCCGAGGAGGCAGGGCTCGTCGTCAAGCCGACGGCGGAGGCCGTGGCGGAGGCGGACGTGGTGATGGTGCTCCTTCCCGACACCGCGCAAGCGAAGGCATACCGCGAGGACATCGAGCCGAACCTCAAGTCGGGCGACATGCTGATGTTCGCGCACGGCTTCAACATCCATTTCGAGACCATCGCGCCGCCGGCCGACATCGACATCACGATGATCGCGCCGAAGGGTCCGGGCCATCTGGTGCGGCGGACCTACGAGCAGGGCATCGGCACGCCGGCCCTCGTCGCCGTCCACCAGGACTCGACCGGCAAGGCCCGCGAGCGCGCCCTCGCATACGCGGCAGGGATCGGCTGCGCCCGGGCCGGCGTGATCGAAACGACGTTCCAGGAGGAGACCGAGACCGACCTCTTCGGCGAGCAGGCCGTGCTCTGCGGTGGAGCCACGGCGCTCGTCCAGGCGGGATTCGACACGCTCGTCGAGGCCGGCTATCAGCCCGAGATCGCGTATTTCGAGTGCCTGCACGAGCTCAAACTCATCGTCGACCTGATGTACGAGGGCGGCATGAGCTGGATGCGCTACTCGATCAGCGACACGGCCGAGTTCGGCGACTACACGCGCGGCCCCAGGGTCGTCGACGACCGAACACGCAAGGAGATGCGCCGCATCCTGGACGAGATCCAGGGTGGCGCCTTCGCGAAGGAGTGGATCGGGGAGGCCGAGGCGGGCTTCCCCAACTTCCTCGCGCTCCGCAGGGAGGAGCGCGCGTCCCAGCTCGAGCGGGTGGGACGCGAGCTCCGTTCGATGATGCCCTGGCTGGAGTCCGAGAGGAAGGTGGCCCCCGAATGACCGGTGACCCTGATGTAGCGGGCTCAAGTAGCGAAGCGGTAGCCCGGACAGATGAGGTACGGATCTTCGACACGACGCTCCGCGACGGTGAGCAGGCGCCCGGCATCGCGCTCACGAAAGCCGAGAAGGTCGAGATCGCGGAGCAGCTGGCCCGTCTCGGCGTGGACGTCCTCGAGGCGGGCTTCCCCATCTCGGGCGAGGGCGAGTTCGACGCCGTGCGGGAGATCGCGACGAGCGTCCGTGGACCCGTGATCGCGGCGCTCGCGCGCGTGACGCCCGGCGACATCGACCGGGCGGCCGAGGCGCTCGCCGGTGCGGAGCGCTGGCGGATCCACACGTTCATCTCCACGAGCCAGATCCACATGCAGGACATGCTGCGGATGAGCGGCGACCAGGTGCTCGAGGCGATCCGCGAGGGTGTGAAGCTGGCGGTCGGCCACACCGACGACGTCGAGTTCAGCGCCCAGGACGCCACGCGGACGGAGCTGGACTTCCTGCTCGAGTGCTTCAAGGTCGCCGTCGATGCCGGCGCGACGACGATCAACGTGCCGGACACGGTCGGCTACGCGATGCCACACGAGTTCGGCGAGCTCATCCGAACCGTTCGCGAGGCCGTGCCGGATCGCGTCACGATCTCGACCCACTGCCACAACGACCTCGGGCTCGCCGTGGCCAACTCGCTTGCCGGGATCGTGAACGGCGCCCGTCAGGTGGAGGTCGCCGTGAACGGGATCGGCGAGCGGGCCGGCAACTGCTCGCTCGAGGAGATCGCGATGATCCTGCGCACGCGGAGCGAGTCGCTCGGCGTGCGTCACGGACTCAACCTGAAGGAGATCGTGCGGACCTCGCGCCTGGTCTCGATGACGACCGGGTACTCGGTCCAGCCGAACAAGGCGGTCGTCGGCTCGAGCGCGTTCGCGCACGAGAGCGGGATCCACCAGCACGGTGTCCTGTCCAACCGGGCGACCTACGAGATCATGGACCCGCTCGAGATAGGCCTGGAGGGCAACCGCCTCGTCCTGGGCAAGCACTCCGGGCGACACGCGTTCGCCGACGCGCTCGGCAAGATCGGGATCGAGCTCGATGCCGAGCATCTCAACCGGACGTTCGCCAGGTTCAAGGAGCTCGCCGACCGAAAGATCGAGCTCACCGACCAGGACCTGGCCGCGATCGTCTACGAGGAGATCGGCTCGACCGAGGCCGACGTCTTCGTGCTCGAGTCGCTCCAGGTCGGCGGAGGGACGCACCTGTCGCCGACGGCGACCGTGCGGCTCCGCAAGGGCGACGAGCTGATCGAGGACTCCGCGATGGGCGACGGGATGATCGACGCCGCATGCGGCGCGATCCAGCGGGCCTCGGGCGTGGAGGCGCGACTCGTGAACTTCAACGTCTCCTCGGTGACCGGCGGGACCGACGCGCTCGGCGACGTGGTCGTCCAGGTCGACGTCGGCGGGCGCCGCGTGACCGGCCGGGGCGTGTCTGTGGACGTCGTCGAGGCGAGCGCGCGCGCGTACCTCGCCGCGATCAACCGCGCCATGCAGAT
>CAZMNP010000010.1:0-12258 GCA_964567675.1 uncultured Actinomycetes bacterium | reverse complement strand
AACGTGGTCGTTCCACATCAGCGCCGAAACCAAGGACGGGGATGTGCTGTCCGCCTCATTCGAGCAGAATCTGTGACCGGAAGAGAAGAGGAACGCACGCGGATACGGAGCCTCGCGATCCCTGCCGCCCTCGCCGCGACGATCCTCGTCGCCTGCGGAGGAGGCGATGGAGGCTTGGGGTCCTCGAGTGGGGGCTCGGGGTCTTCGAGCCCGACCCTCTCGCCGATCGCGAGGCCCGCCAGCACCGCCGAACTCTCCGTCGTCTCGCCGGAGAACGGCGAGACCGTGCACGGCTCGACGGTCGAGCTCCGCGTCGACCTGCAAGGAGCGAGGCTCGTCCCTCAGACGACCACCGACATCGCACCGGACGAGGGCCATCTGCACGTGCTGCTCGACGACGAGCTGATCTCGATGACCGAAGGGACGGAACAGGAGATCCCCGACGTCGCCGCAGGCATGCACCGGCTCACGGTGGAGTTCGTGGCGAGCGACCATGCGCCGTTCGACCCGCGCGTCGTCGCGGTCGTAGCGTTCGAGGTGCGCCCGTGAGCGCGCCCTCGCTTCGAGGTCCGGCCGTGAGCACGCGCGTCGAACGCCGGGCCCGCGACACCGGGGTCGCGACCGCCGTCGTTCTCTCGGGGTTGGTCGTGCTCCTGGCACGGCCGTTCGTCGGGGGGCTTCCCGGCGGACGCGTCCTTCTCTTCGCATGCGCCTACGCGACGATCGGCCTCGCGGCCGTCGCCGTCCCGGCGGCGACGGAGCGGCCCCGACTCGCACCGTCGATCGTCCTGGGACTCGGCCTCGTGTCGATCGCGATCTCCGCGCTCATGGCCGGATCGCCCGTCCCCGCCCCGTGGACGAACGCCGCGCTGCCGCTCTCGCTCCTCGCCGCGGTCGCCGAAGAGGCGCTCTTCCGGCGGGTGCTCTACGCCCGGCTGCTCCGCCTCGGCGCCGTCGCGGCGATCACGATCACCGCGGTGGTGTTCGCGCTGGTCCATCTGCCCGCGTACGGGACGGCCGCGATCCCGGTGGACCTCGGCGCCGGCCTGCTGTTCGGATGGCAGCGATGGGCCTCGGGCACCTGGACCGCGCCCGCCATCACGCACGGCGCCGCCAACCTTCTGGCGGTGCTCCGATGAGGCGAGTGTTCGCGCTCGCCCTCGCGATCGCGTTCCCGGCGGCCGGAGCCTGCACGTCGTCGCCAGCGGAACCGCTCCGCGTGGGCGCCGTCTACCCGTTGTCGGGGACGCAGGGTCCCGGCGGCATCGACGAGTTCCGCGGCGTCCGGGTCGCGGCCGAGCTCGTGAACTCGGACGGCGGGATCGGCGGCCGGCCGGTCGAGCTCGTCCCCGTCGACGTTCCTGCGGGCGATGCCGCGCCCGCGGCGATCGAGCGCCTGGACGAGGCGGGCGTGCGGTTCGTGCTCGGGAGCTACGGCAGCACGATCTCGGCGCCGGCCGCCGATGCCGCGGCCACGCGCGGTCTCCTGTTCTGGGAGACGGGTGCCGTGGGCGAGATGTCCGGCGAAGGTGCGGGCCGGCTCGTGTTCCGCGTCGCGCCGAGCGGCGCCGTCCTCGGGCGCAACGCGATGGCGTTCGTCGCGGACGAGTACGGGCCGGCGATGGGGATCGACGCGTCGGAACTGCGCTACGCCGTCACCCTCGTCGACGACGCGTACGGCCGGGCCGTCGCGCAAGGCGCGCTCGACGAGCTCGCCGCCCGTGACTACACGCTCGCGTCCGAGATCGCGTACGACCCTCGCGACGTCGACATGGCAGCGCTCGTGCGCGAGCTCGCGGCCTCCGACCCCGACGTGCTGTTCGTTTCCGCCTACCTCGACGATGCGGTCGCCATGCGCCGCGAGATGGTCGCGCAGGGTCTCGACGTGCTCGTCGGGATCGGGACGTCCTCGAGCTACTGCATGCCGGAGTTCGGGAACGCGCTCGGCGCGGAGGCCGTCGGGCTGTTCGCATCCGACAAGCCGGACTCGGACTCAGTGAACGCGGAGGGCCTGCGCGCCGAGGGACGCGCTCTGCTCGAGCGCGCGGAGGCCGCGTACGCCGACCGCTTCGGCGGCTCGATGAGCGCCGCGGCGCTCGCCGGGTTCTCGGGCGCGTGGGCGCTCCTGCATCACGCGCTTCCCGCCGCCACCGCGCTCACGCCCGAAGCCGTGGCAGACGCGGCGAACGCGATCGACCTCCCCGACGGCTCGCTCCCGAACGGAAGCGGCCTGCGGTTCGGCTCGCCCGGCAGCGACACGGCCGGCGCCAACCTCCTCGCCGCGAGCGTCGTCTGGCAGTGGCAGGCGCCGGGCGAGAACGCGGTGGTGTGGCCGGCCCGCTACGCGACGAGTCCGATCCGGATGCTCGACCCGCTGCCGTGACGAACCGGACGACGCGATCCATCGCGGCCGGCGTCGCGATCGTCACGGTCTACACCGCGACCGCGTGGTTCTCGGGACAGCTCAGCCCGCTCGCCCGGCGGCCGCTCCTGGACGGGCTCGCACCGCCGACGCCGTACCGCTGGGTGGACCCACCGCCGGAACTCGCCTCGACGAACCTCACGCCGGCGCCCGGCACGTTCCGGGTCGAGCTCGGCAACCGGGGAAGCTTGACCGCCGTGCTCACCACGACCGACGCGCAGGTCACCTTGATCCTGCCCAAGGGCTCTTTCGCGCCCGCCGAGGACGGTCGTGCGGTCGAGGTGTCGATCGAGCCGCTCGCGGCCTCCGAGGTCGACCCACCGCCTCCACCGCTCGAGATCGAGGGCAACGTCTATCGCTTGGAGGCGACCCACCTCCCGTCGAACGAGCCTGCCGAGCTCGCGGCCGAGGCGCGTGTCGTGCTCACCTACCCGTTCTCGACCGTTCTGCATCCCGGGAACACGGTCGTGCACTCGACCGATGGCGTCACGTGGACCACCGTGGACACGAACGACCTCCCGAGCATCCAGCAAGCCGATGCCCCGATCGACGCGCACGGCTACGTCGCGGTCGCGCGGGACACCACGGCGACGACGGCGCCCGGACCCACGAACGACGAGAGCTCCCCGGTCGCGACGATCGCGATCTCGGTCGGGCTCGTGGTCTTGGCGGCGGCCGCGGCCGTGACGCTGTGGAATCCGTCGATCCGGCGGGCAAAGAAGATGCGAACCAGGAGAAAGAGGAAGGGGACGACTAACAGACGACCGAAAGGATCGGCCAGGGGTTCACGGCGTCCCCGATGACCGAGTAGCCGTACGGGCTCACCGGCCAGTTCGTCGGGATCACGTTCGGATGCCACTCGAAGTGGTTGTGCGGCCCGCTCGCGTTCCCGGTGGAGCCGACGTAGCCGATGACCTGCCCGGCGTTCACAGGTCCGGTCACGCCGGGCTGCATCAGGTGCGCGTTGTACGTGTATCCGGCCTCACCGTGAACGTTGACCGTGTAGCCGCCCAGTCCGTTGTACCCGGTGGTCGCGTAGCCGTCGAAGGTGGCGAGGATCGCGGTGCCCTGGGGCGCCATGATGTCGTTCCCGGCGTGCGGGTGATAGCCGCCGCCGTACCGGGGAGCTCCGAACCCGTCGTACACGGCTCGGGGTGGGGCGACCGGGCAGACCTTGAAGACCTCGTCGGTGAAGAACTGGACTCCGGTCAGCGCCTCGAGCTCGCGCTTGAGCTTCCTGTCCAAGCGCTTCACGAGCTCGGCGGCGCGCGCCCTCTTCGTCTCGAGTTCATCGAGCACCGCTTGCTGCTCGGCGAGCTTCGCGTTCAGGGCCGCCTGCTCGGTCTCGACCGCCCTCAGCGCCCTCGCGGCCTTTGCCCGAAGGCGCTCCTCGTCGGCCTTTTGCGCCGAGAGCTCGTTCTTCAGGTTCTGGACCTCGGTCGCCAGGTCGGCGTCGGTCTCGGTCAGCGCGTTCATGTACTCGAGGCGCGCCGACAGGTCGGCGAGCGAGGTCGCGCCGAGCAGGAACTCGATCTCGTTGCCCGGACCGGTGATGAACGTCTCCCGCGCCCGCTGATCGAGCTCTGCCTGCAGCGCGGCGAAGTCGGACTGCGCCTGGCGGAGCTGGAGCGTCGTATTGCGCAGGTCCTCGGTGATCTGCTCGAAACGGCCCTCGGCCTCGGTCAGGCGCTGCGCGATCACGGCCGCTTCCGCCATGAGCTGCTCGAGGAAGCCTTGCTGATCCTCGATCTCTCCCACGAGTCGGCGGGCCTCCGCCTCGGCCGACTCGAGCTGCTCCTCGGTCGAGGTCTGGGCACCAGCCACCGGGTTGAACGCCGCGAGGAGGGCGAACGCCAGCAGCGCCCCGAGGGCGCGGGCGAGCGGGCTGCGGGCGTGTATGGACTTTTCGGCCATGGGAAGGGTCCCTTGCTTACCCAAGCCCCGCACGAGGTGTCAACTCAGGTCTTCATCGAGGGTGCCGTGCGGGGTCCCCCGATGCAAACACCCTCGGCGCCGTCGGGCACGCCCTTGAGCCTACCCGCCGTGCCCGACGTGCCTCCGGGCCGGCTCGGCCCGGGACCGGGTTGGTCTGGGACTCGGGGAACCCTCAGGGGGCCGACAGCTCGGTCCCGGGCAGTCCGAGGGAGCGGGCGATCAGGACGCGCTGGATCTCGCTGGTCCCCTCGCCGATCTCGAGGACCTTCGCGTCGCGGTAGAACCGGGCCACGGGGAACTCCTCGACGTAGCCGTACGCCCCGTGCACCTGCACCGCGTCGCGCGCGCACGTCATCGCGATCTCGCTCGCGTACAGCTTGGCCACGGAGGCTTCGGTCGCGAACGGCTTCCCGCGGTCGCGCAGCCATGCGGCCCGCTGGACGGCGAGCCGTGCCGTGTCGACGGCAACCTTCATGTCCGCGATCTTGAACTGCAGTCCCTCGAACGCGCCGATCGGCCGGCCGAACGCCTCGCGCTCGCACGCGTACTTCACGCTCTCCTCGAGACACCCGCGCGCGAGCCCGACCGACAACGCGCCGATCGCGATCCGCCCGTCGCCGAGCGTCTCAAGGAACTGCGCGTACCCGCGTCCCCGCTCGCCGAGCAGGTGGTCCGCCGGCACGCGGCATCCGTCGAACGCGAGCTCGTGGGTGTCGCTCGCGCGCCATCCGACCTTGCGGTAGCCGGGTCCGACCGAAAGGCCCGGCGTCCCGGCCGGAACGACGATCGTCGACACGGTGCCGTTGCCGGCTTCTTCGTCTCGCGCGGCCACGAGGATGACCGACGTGATCGAGGTCCCCGAGTTCGTGATGAACGCCTTCGAACCGTCCAGCACCCACTCGTCGCCGTCGAGCCGCGCCGTCGTGCGCATGGCGCGGGCATCGGAGCCTCCCCCGGGCTCGGTGAGCGCGAACGCGCCGATCGCCTCTCCCCGGGCCATCGGCACGAGCCACCTCTGCTTCTGCTCCTCGGTGCCGAAGCGATGGATCGGGTTCGCGGCGAGACCGACCCCGGCCTCGAGCGTGATCGCGACCGAGGAGTCCCATCTCGCGATCTCCTCGAGACACACGCAGAAGGTGAGGAGATCGCCGCCTTGGCCCCCGTACTCCTCGGGGAACGGGATGCCGAACAGCCCGAGCTCCCCCATCCGCTTCACGACCTCGAGGGGGAACTCCTCCCGCTCGTCGTACCCGGCCGCCGCCGGTGCGACGACCTCCTCGGCGAACTCCCGCACCAGCTGCTGGAAGCTGCGCTGCTCCTCGGTGAGGTCGAAGTCCACGCGTCCACGATAGCCCGTCGCGAGCGCCGGACCGGCGTGGGAGGATGGGCCGCGATGAGCTCGACCGAGGCCCTCGAGGAACGGCTCGCAACCGGGCGAGAGGCGGTCGCCCGGCGTTCGTGGCCCGAGGCGTATGAATCGCTCCACAGCGCCGATGCCGGTTCGGAGCTCGGGCCGGATGACCTCGAGCTGCTCGCCAAGACCGCGTGGTGGGTCGGACGGCCAACGGAATCCATCGCCGCGCGCGAACGGGCGTACGCGAAGTTCGTCGAGCGGGGCGACAAACAGGCTGCCGCGTTCACGGCGCTCACGCTCCGGCGCCAGTACCGGATGAAGAACGCCGGCTCCGTCGCCCAGGGATGGCTGAACCGGGCGGAGCGCCTGCTCAAGGGCGAAACCGAGTCGATCTCGCAGGGCTATCTCGCCCTCGCGCACGGCCAGCTCGCATGGTCCGCGGGCGAGCTCGACGACGCGCTGGGGCACTTCGAACGGGCCGCCGAGATCGCCGACCGGATCGGGAACGAGGATCTTCGCGCATGGGCGGCCATGTACCGCGGCATGGTGCTGGTGAGCCTCGGCCGGGTGGAGGAGGGCTGGGCGCTGCTCGAGGAGGTCAGTGCGGCGGCCGTGGGAGGCGAGCTCGGCGCCCACACCACCGGCTCGGTGTTCTGCAACGTCATCAGCACGTGCCGCGACCTCGCCGACTATCGCCGGGCGAGCGAGTGGGCGGAGGCCGCCACGCGCTGGTGCGAGCGGCAGGCGATCAACGGATTCCCAGGAGTATGCCGCGTGCACCGCGCCGAGGTGATGCGACTGCTCGGCACGTGGGGCGAGGCCGAGACCGAGCTGCGACGTGCCTGCGATGAGCTGGTCGACTTCAGCCCGATGCATGCGGGGGCGGCGTTCCACGAGCTCGGTGAGGTCCGGCTGCGGATCGGTGACCTCACCGGCGCCGAGGATGCGTTCCGCCAAGCGCACGAGATGGGCGAGGATCCCCAGCCGGGCCGCGCGTTGCTGCTGCTCAGCCAGGGCAAGGTCGACGCGGCCGCGGCTTCGATCCGGCGCAGCCTCGAGGACGAGGACTGGAACCGCCTCGCGCGCGCGCGACTCCTGCCCACACAGGCCGAGATCGCGCGCGCCGCCGGCGACCCCATGACGGCCCGGGCAGCCGGCGAGGAGATGGACTCCATAGCCGTCGACTTCGGGTCGGACGCGGTCACCGCGGGTGCCGAGTGGGGGCATGGGCTCGCCGACCTCGCGGAGGGCGACGCGGCGAGCGCGTCCCGACGCTTCCGCAAGGCGCGCCAGCTCTGGCATCAGATCGAGGCGCCGTACGAGGCCGCGCGTGCGACGGTCCTCCTCGCCGAGGCCCTCGCCGCCGGGGGTGATCCCGACGGGGCGGTCCTCGAGCTCGAGACGGCGCGATCGGCACTGGACCGGCTCGGCGCGCTGCCCGAAGCGAAGCGGGTCGTCGGGCGCATCTCGGAGCTCCGGCCGTCGGGAGCCGGCGAGGTGGCCGAGCGAACCTTCGCGTTCACCGACATCGTCGGCTCCACCGCGCTGCTCGAAGCGATCGGGGACGAGGCCTGGAACGACCTTCGCCGCTGGCACGACGAGACACTTCGAAAGTGCATCGCCGCGCACGGGGGCGAGGAGGTCGACCACACGGGCGACGGGTTCTTCATGGCGTTCCCCGACGCGCAGGCGGCCGTCGCCTGCGCGCAGGAGATCCAACGGCGCCTGGCCGATCAGCGCCGGGATCACGGGTTCGCGCCGCAGGTGCGGATCGGCCTGCACTCGGCCGAGGCGACGAGCGCCGGATCGAACTACACGGGACTCGGCGTGCACGCCGCTGCCCGGATCGGTGCGGTCGCCGGTGCCGGCGAGATCGTCGCGAGCGCCGCGACCGTGGAGGGTCTGCCGGGGATCGCGGTCTCTGAGCGGCGAGAGGTGCCGCTGAAGGGGATCACGGAGCCCGTCGAGATCCTCACCCTCGACTGGCGCTGACGCGCCGCTCGGTCACCCCTGCAGGAACGCGAGCATCCGCTCGGGCCGCCGGATCGCCGCATGGCTGTGCCAGCTCTCGAGGAGCTCCCGCGCCCGCTCCAACTCGTCCTCGCCCCCGACGACGTCGGCACCGAACACCGCACCGATCCACCACACGGCCGCGGCGAGATCCTTCGGACTTCCGTGCTCGCGGCGAAGCGCGAGCAGTTCCCCGGCCTTCTCTCGAGCGCCGTCGACGTCCCGCTCCGTGAGCAGGATCTCGATCTCGGAATCGAGCAGCCAGTCGACCTGCACGTCGCCCGAGGCATCGGGGATCTGCGACACCTCGGCCAGGACGTCGCGAGCTGCGCCGAACTCGCCGAGATCGGCAAGGCTCCTCGCGAGCATCCCGGCCGTCCACCCGAGGATGCTCCGATCGTTCAGCTCGCGGCAGAGCCGATACGCCTCGCGGAGATCGGCGACGGCCTGTTCCGTGCGACCCGCGAGACGGTGCGTGACGCCGCGCGCCGTCAGCGCGCTCGCCACCTCCCATCGGGCGCCGAGTTGTCGGTACGTGCCCACCGCCGTGTCGAGATGCGACAGCGCTTCGTCGAGCCGGTCCATGCGCCGGAGGGACCCGCCGACGTTCTCGCGGGCAACGGCGATCGAGAACCGGTCGCCCGAACTCTCGGCGATCACCAACGCCTGCGACGCGAGCGCGAGGACCTGCTCCTCGTCGCCATCCTCGGCTTCGATCGTCGCGAGCGTCACGAGCGCGCGCGATTCTGCCCACGGATCGCCGGCCGGGTTCGAGCGCGCGACCTCGAGCGCCTCCCCGAACATCGCGCGCGAGGTCTCGAGGTCCCCCCGCCAATACGGTTCCCAGCCGGCGACCAGAAGGGTGCGGGCGAGGGACCAGGGATCGGCCAGCTCGCGCGAGGCCGCAAGCGCCTGCGCGAACAGCTCCGCCGCGCGCTCCCGGTTGCCTCGGATCGAGAGCTCGATGTCGCCGAGGAGCCGAGACGCCTGCGCCCGGACCTTCGCGTTCCCGCCGTCGAGGTCGAGCGCGCGCTTGAGGGCCGGGGCCGCCGACTCGAACTCGCCCTGCCAGTACCGGGCCTCGCCGAGGTTCGACAGGACCTCCGCCTCGCGTGGGCCCCACGCCCGCTCGGGTCCCGACATCGTGAGCGCGCGCCCATACAGGTCGGCGGCCGCTCGCCCGTCCGACGCCTCCAGGGCCAGGTCCCCCGCCCTCGCGAGCGCCTCGCGGGCGCGCTCCACGAGCGCGCGATCCCCCGGGTTCAGGTCGAGCCCCGCTCGCGCGGCGCGCTCGAGGTGGTACGCGATCGATCGTGGGTATCGGGCGGCTCGCTCTTGGTTGGCGGCAAGCCCCTCCGCGACCAGCACGTGCAGCTGGAGCCGTTGCCGCTTCGGAAGGCTCTCGTAGGCGACGTCGCGGACGAGGCCATGGCGGAACCGCCACCGGCCCGGGCGATCGCCGTCGCGAACCAGGAGCTCCTCGTCCTCGAGCAGGTCGAGCACCTCCAGATCGGGATCCGCGATCAGCGCGAGGTCGGACACCTCGAACGACGTGCGGGCGAACACGGATGCCTTACGGATCAGATCCCTCGCCGGGTCGACGAGGTGATCGATCCGGGCGGCGATCACGGCCTGCACGGTTGGCGGAAGGAGCTGCTCGGGAAGTGCATCGGTGTCCGAGGGAAGGTGCGCGTCGACGTGCCGCAGCATGCCGAGGAGCTCCACGATGAAGAAGGGGTTGCCACCGGCATGCACCGCCACCCGTTCGGCCGTCGACTCGTCGATGCCCTCGCCGGCCTCGCGGGCGAGCAGGATCGCGTCCTCCACGGACATCGGGTCGAGGTACAGGTTGAGCGAGTCCCCGAGGCCGCCACCCCACTCCGGTCGTTCGTCCAGGAGCTCGTACCGCGCGACACACAGCACCAGGAGCGGGAATCGCTTCGCGTCGCGGACGACCTGCTCGATGAGGTCGAGCATCGACGGCTGGGCCAGGTGCGCGTCCTCGAAGACGAGCACCACCGGCGCCCCGCGCGACATGCCGTCGAGGAAGGCAACCAGGCCGCTGCGGATCTCGGCGATCTGGTACCGGCGCTGGTCGTTGCGCGCGTCCTGTCCGAGTCCGATCCCCAGGGCGAGCGCCAGCCGGGCGACCACCTGCTGGGTCTCGTCGGGTGGGCAGCACTCGGCGGCCAGCTGCTCGAGACGAGCGAGCAACCGTTCGGGCGGTGCGTCGGCCGGCTCGTCGAGCTCCTGCAGCAGGATCTGCGCGAGCGGCGCGAACGCGACGTCCTCCTCGAACTTGCTCGCGCGACCGATGAGGACCTTCGTGTCCTCGGGCAGGCCCGCGAGGAACTCGTCGGTCACACGGCTCTTGCCGATCCCGGTTTCGCCGAGGAGGGAGACCAGGTGCCCACGACGCGTCTCGACCGTGCCCTCGAACGTGTCGTGCAGAAGGCGCAGCTCGCGCTTGCGATCCACCAACGGGATCGTCCGGCGAGTCGTCCCCGGAGCGAGCGCGCGGACCGGCCACGCGCGGCCCACCTCGAAACCTTTCGCGTCGAGCTCGACGGGGTCTTCGTACTCGACCTGCGCACGGGTGAGGAGCCAGGTGCGCTCCGCCACGAGCACGTGCCCGGGTTCGGTCGCCTCCTGGAGTCGCGCCGCGAAGTTGACCGTGGCCCCGAACAGCAGCCCCTGTTCCGAGTTCTCGGCGCCGATCGCGACGGAGCCGGTGTTGATGCCGACGCGAACCGACAGCGGACCCGGCAGTCCAAGCGTCTCGCCGACCCGCTCGATCCGCCCCACGAGGCTCAGCCCGGCACGAACGGCACGGAGCGCGTCGTCGTCATGCGAGTGCGGGATGCCGAACACCCCGACGACCGCGTCGCCGGCGAAGTTGAAGGCGTGACCTCGCAGCGCCTCGAGCTCCTCGGAAACGGCGCGGTAGAAGGCGGCCACCACCTCGCGATAACGCTCCGGGTCCAGTTGCGTCGACAGTCGGCTCGACCCGACGAGGTCGACGAAGATCACGGTGACGACCTTGCGCTCCTCCGGCGGCGGGGCGCCGACCGCGAGGCCGCAGCTCGGGCAGAACCTCGCTCCCTCGGGGATCGGTTCCCCGCACCGCTCACAGTTCTCCTGCGCCATGGGGGAAAGGATACGAGGGGCCGATGTCACCGCTTTCGGGGATCCGGCCGGGACCGCGACGGAGCGACCGCCCTCAGTCGGCCGAGCGGAAACCCTCGATGTCCAGGATCGTCCCCTCTCGCTCGCCTTCGGGCCGCAGGACCACCTCGAGCCGCTCGCCGATCTCGAGCGGCTCGTCCGCGTCGAGCACGCGATGTACCAACACCGAATCGGCCCCATCGAGCCGGACCAGGCCGATCGTCTCCGGGTCCTCGAGCGGCTCGCCTTCGAGCCCGACGAAGCCGATCGTGAAGGAGACCAGTTCGCCGCCGGGACCGACCTCCGCGTCGGCGGCGAGCTCCGCGAAGCATCGCTCGCAGAACAGCCGCGCCGGGACGTACGTGTACGAACACGCCTCGCACCGGGAACCGAGCAGGACGCCGCGGTCCCGGAGGGCGGTGAAGAAGGCCGTGCCGGCGACCCCCGGCGTGTAGCGATGCCGCACGGGGAACTCGCCGTCCCATCGACGGACCTCGTCCGGGAGGGCGATCTTCTCGAGCACGGCTACTCCTCCCTCCTCGGACGGAAGTGCGAGATGTCCAGGATGGAGCCCGTCCGCTCGGACTCAGGACGCCAGACGGCCTCGACGGCCATGCCCACCGACACGTCGTCGGGCCCGACGTCCCCGAGCATGTGCAGCAGGCCCCCGTCCGAGCCGTCGATGGAGATGACCGCGGGGATCTCGGGCTCGTCGAGGGGCTGCATGTCCCACCGGACGTGACAGATCGAGAAGGTTTGCACGATGCCCGTCTGCTGGACCTCGACCCACGCGTCCGTCCCGCGGAAACACCGCTCGCAGAACATCCGCGGCGGAACCAATATCCGCCGGCAGCTCCGGCACTCCCGCCCCAGGATCAGCCCCTCCTCCAGCCCATCCAGGAACCTTCCGATCGCCACCCCCGCATCCCACGCGTAACGAGCATCGAGATCGTGCTCCACCGCCCCAGTGGCACTCCGGAACTCCGCCTCGGAAAGCGGGTGCCCCGCGGTCGCCAACGGCGGGGTCTGGATGAGCGGAAGGGCTGGAACCGCGGGAGCTTCGGTCGGCGGATCGGTGCGGGCCCCGTCGCGACCCATCACCACCACGGTGCCAACCTGCATCAGGTCGCCCCAGGCTTGGGCAACGCCGCGCTCCGGCGTTCCGGGCACCTGGCGAGCTCCGGCCTCGCCGCGGAGCTGCCAGAAGAGCTCGGCGATCTTCATCAGGCCCGCCGCGGCGATCGGGTTGCCCACGCCGAGCAGGCCGCCCGAGGGGCAGCTCGGCAGGTCGCCGTCTCGGTTCAACACCCCGTCGCGAGCGGCCTCGGGCGCCTTCCCGCGATCGAACAGGAGCAGGCCCTCGAGGTGGTGC
>CAZMNP010000009.1:0-3954 GCA_964567675.1 uncultured Actinomycetes bacterium | reverse complement strand
CCCGACCGAGGACGACAAGCTGCGCGTGGCCGTCGTCGGCGACTCCCTCTCTCAAGGCCTCGGCCCCGCGGTCGCGCGGCTGTTCGACGGGGACGTGAGCCGGGTGCTCCCGCTCGGACGGCAGTCGACGGGCCTCGCGCGCCAGGACTACTTCAACTGGCGCGCGGGGATGCGCAAGATCATCACGGAGTTCCGGCCGGATCTCGTGTTCGTCATGCTCGGGTCCAATGACGACCAGGCGCAGATCACCGCGGAGGGAGACGCGGTCCGCCTGGGGAGCACCGAGTGGGTCCAGGGCTACCGCGAGCGCGCGACGGAGTTCCTCGAGGAGGCGACCTCTGCGGGAACACGTGTCGTCTGGGTCGGCATCCCGGTCGTGGCCGAACAACAGCGCTGGGAGTTCTACCGGCGCGTGAACGACATCTACGAGGACGTCGCCCTCGACGCGGGGCCGTTCGCCACCTATGTGGACGCCTGGAGGCTCTTCCAGGGGAGAGACGGCGGCTACACGGCGTACCTTCGGAACGATCGTGGCGACCTCCAGCAGATGCGTGCCGGCGACGGGCTCCACTTCACCCCCACTGGCTACGGCTACCTCGGCCGCTCCGCGATCCAGGCGGCGGCCGAGGCGTTCGGCCTCCCTCAGAAGGCGGTCGTGTTCCGGATCTGAAGTTCGAGCTCGCCGCTTGTCGAAAGACCGGGACGCCCATTCGTCGTTAGGGTGACGGCGATCGGTGGGATCGTCCGTGCGGAAGGGGGAACCATGAAGTTCGCGCTCCTGATCTATGGCGACGAGAAGGCCTGGGAGAACGCGTCGGAGGCCGAGCAGGCGAAGATGTATGCGGGGCACGAAGCCTTCGGCAAGTGGCTCGCGGAGACCGGGTGGGCGCGAGGGGGCGAGGAGCTTCACTCGAGCCAACAGGCGAAGACGGTCCGGACCGGCGAGGGCGAAAGCGTCGTCGCGGATGGCCCGTTCGCCGAGACCAAGGAGCAGCTGGGCGGCATCTACCTGATCGAGTGCGACACGCTCGATCAGGCGGTGGAGGCCGCGAAGCGGATCCCGGCCACGACCGTGGAGGTCCGTCCCATCGTCGGCGAGAACGACCACTGATGCGATACCTGCTGTTGATCTACTCGGAGGAAACGGATCGCCCCGACATGTCGCCGGAAGAACAGGCGGCTGAGTTCGAACGCTGGGACGACTACACCCGATGGCTCCACGAGAAGGGATGGCACCTCGGTGGCGAAGCGCTGCAGCCGACGTCGACGGCGACGACGGTTCGGGAGAAGGATGGCCAGACCATCACCATGGACGGACCCTTCACCGAGACGAAGGAGCAGCTCGGCGGCTACTACCTGCTCGAGTGCGACAACCTCGACCAGGCCATCGAGGCCGCGTCGAAGATCCCGAGCGTGAGCCGCGGATCGGTGGAGGTCCGCCCGATCATGGAGTTCGAGGCGCCGTCGTAGGAGCGGATGCGCGCGAGGTCGTCGACCGCCTGTTCCGGCAGGAGCAGGGTCGAGCGGTCGCGACCCTGATCCGGATCCTCGGCGACTTCGACCTGGCCGAGGACGCCGTCCAAGAGGCGTTCGCCGAGGCGCTCCGCACCTGGCCGGGTCGCGGTGTGCCGAGGAACCCCGGCGCGTGGATCACGACGACGGCTCGCAACCGCGCGATCGACCGCCTCCGACGCCAGCGCGCGCTCGCCGAGCGGACCGACGCGCTCACGCGGCTCGCGGAGCTGGAGGCGCTCGAAGGAGATGAAAGCGACGTGAGCGAGATCCCCGACGACCGTCTCCGATTGATCTTCACGTGCTGTCATCCCGCGCTCGCGCTCGAGGCGCGCGTCGCGCTCACGTTGAGAACGCTCGGCGGCCTCTCGACGGGCGAGATCGCCCGCGCCTTCCTCGTCGGAGAGCCGGCGATGGCCCAACGCATCGTCCGGGCGAAACGCAAGATCCGCGACGCGGCGATCCCGTACCGCGTCCCGCCGCTCGAGCTCCTGCCCGAACGTCTGCCCGGCGTCCTCGCGGTCCTGTACCTCGTGTTCAACGAGGGATACTCGGCGACGTCGGGAGCGCTCGTCCGTGTCGATCTCGGGGACGAGGCGATCCGGCTCGCCCGGGTGCTGCACGCGTTGATGCCCGAACCCGAGGTCACCGGTCTCGTCGCGCTGATGCTGCTGCAGCATTCGCGCCGCGAGGCGCGCGTGTCCGCCGATGGCGCGCTCGTGCTGCTCGAGGACCAGGACCGTTCCCGATGGGATCACCCGATGATCGACGAAGGCCTTTCCCTGGTCGTCGCGGTGCAGGCGGCCGACCGTCCCGGCCCCTACCAGGTGCAGGCCGCCATCGCGGCCGAGCACGCCCGCTCACCGCGGCCAGAAGACACGGACTGGCCGGAGATCGCTGCGCTCTACGGGCTGCTCGGACGGATGACTCCCTCACCCGTGGTCGAGCTCAACCGCGCCGTCGCGATCGCGATGGCCGACGGCCCCGATCGCGGGCTGTCCCTGGTCGACGCGCTCGCGGACGAGCTCGACGGCTATCACCTGTTCCACTCCGCGCGCGCGGATCTGCTGCGCCGGCTGGGCCGGCGCGTCGAGGCTGCGGCCGCGTACCGGCGAACGCTCGAGCTGGCCTCGAACGAGACCGAACGCGCCTTCCTCGAGCGTCGGCTCGCGGAGGTCAGCACTCCTTGACGAGATAGGTCATCGGCGAGCCGACGGGGAGCCGGCCGTCGTCGCCTGCGAGCGTGGTGCTCGAGATGAACGGCCCGTGGGCGTGCCGGTAGCCAAGGGCTCGATACAACCGCCGGGCGGGCTCGGCGTCCGCGGAGAGCGACACCGCGAGGCCGACGCGGGACATCCCGTTCGCGCGCGCAGCGTCCTCGAGCGACCGCATGATCGCGCGCGCGACACCCGAACGGCGGCGCTCGGAGACCACGAACACGTCACGGACCTCCGCACAGCCTTCGCGCATCGCCGAGACCGAGTACTCCTCGTGCTCGGGGAACAGGGCCATCCCGCGACCGACGGGAACGTCGCCGTCCCACGCGACGACCTGCACCAACAGGCTTCGTCCCTGCGCGGCAAGTCGCCGCGCGTACTCGCCTCGGCTCCAGACCGGGAGCGAACGGTTCAGCTCGTCGAGGCCGCCGGCCTCCAGCGTCCGGACCTCGATGCGTTCAGCCGATCGGCACCTCCGGCAGGCGGGCGAGCGCAGCCTCCTCGGCCGCGGGATCGAACTCGACCTCGGGCAGACGGCCGTTCAGATAGTCGTCGTACGCCTGCATGTCGAAGTGCCCGTGGCCCGAGAACCCGATCAGGATGACGCGCTCCTCTCCGGCCTCGCGCGCTGCGATCGCTTCCTTCACGGCTCCGCGGATCGCGTGCGCCGTCTCGGGCGCCGGGATGATCCCTTGCGTTTTCGCGAACAGCACCGCGGCCTCGAACACGTCGTTCTGCGTGTAGGCCTCCGCCTCCATGTGCCCGTGCTTCACGAGGAGCGACAGCGACGGCGAGTCTCCGTGGTATCGAAGCCCGCCGGCGTGCACCGGAGCCGGGACGAAGTCGTGACCGAGCGTGTACATCGGAAGCAGCGGTGTCATCCCGGCCGTGTCGCCGAAGTCGTACGCGAACCGTCCCTTCGTGAGGGTCGGGCAGGCCGCCGGCTCCGTCGCGAGGAACCGCATGTCGGGCGTGACTCCGCGCAGGCGGTCGGCCATGAACGGGTACGCGAGCCCTCCGTAGTTCGAGCCGCCGCCGACGCAGCCGACCACGACGTCCGGAACATCGCCGGCGAGCTCCATCTGCACTTTGGCCTCGAGACCGACGACCGTCTGGTGCAGGAGCACGTGGTTCAAGCACGAGCCGATCGAGTAGTTCGTGTCGCCGTTCGTCGCGGCGATCTCGATCGCCTCGCTGATCGCGATGCCGAGCGAGCCGGTCGAGT
>CAZMNP010000008.1:0-11011 GCA_964567675.1 uncultured Actinomycetes bacterium | reverse complement strand
GTCGCCGAGAGCCTGTATCCGCCGAACGTCCTCATCGGAACCGTGTCCCGGGTGCTCTCGGACGACAGCGCGCTCGAGAAGTTCGTGACGGTCCGTCCCGCGGTCGATTTCTCCACGCTCAGCGTGGTGCTGGTGGTGCTCTCGAGTGGGTCTGGATAGCCTGAGGCCCCGTGCGGCGCACGATCCTGCTCGCCGTGGTCGTCGTCACGGCACTCCTGCTGCAGACCACGGTCTTCGCGAACGTTACGCTCCTGGGGGCCAAGCCCGAGCTGATGTTCCTGCTGACGATCGCCTTCGGGGCGCTCGAGGGGCCGGCCTCGGGCGCGGCGACCGGGTTCATCGGCGGGATGGCACAGGATTTCCTCCTCAATCAGCCCAAGGGCATCACCGCACTCACCTTGACGCTCCTCGGCTACGCGATCGGCATGCTCCGCCAGTACATCGTCAGCCCGTCGCCCGTGCTGCCGGTGGTCCTGGTCGCCGGGGGGACGTTCGGCGGTGTCCTGTTCTACGGGATCGTCTCGTTCCTGCTCGGCCAGCTCGACACGACCTGGCCGTACCTGTTCCGCGTCGCCGCGCTTTCGGCGATCTACAACGCCGTCCTCACACCGCTGGTGTTCCCGATCCTGCGACGCGCGGCCGAGGGGTCGCGGTCGCACCGGGTGATCCGGTGGTGAGGTCCGGATGAACGACATCCGGGCGGGCACACGGCTGAAGATCCTGGCAGCCCTCGTGGTGGCGATGTTCGCCGCGCTGACCACGAGACTGTGGTTCCTCCAGGTGCTCGCCGCCGAGGATCTACGGAAGGAGGCCGAGAACAACGCCGTCCGGCTCCTGACCCTTCCGGCGCCACGAGGCGTGATCAGGGACGCCTCGGGCGAGCCCCTGGTGGACAACCGCACCTCGCTCGTCCTCACGATCAACCGTGAGGAGGTCGCGGACGACCGGGAGGACGTCCTGTACCGGCTCTCGCAACTGCTCGGCATCACCGCCCTGGAGCTCGGCGACCGGATGGATGACCCCGACTACTCCGACTTCACCCCGGTACCGGTCGCGATCGACATCCCCGAGCGCGTGTACTACTACGTGAAGGAACACAACGACTCCTACCCCGGCGTCGACATCGTCGAACTCCCCGTCCGGACCTACCCCCTCGGGTCGGCCGGCGCCCACGTGCTCGGCTACCTCGGCGAGGTCTCGGCGGAGAAGCTGGCCTCGCCCGAGTTCGCCGGCTATCGACCGGGGGACCAAGTCGGTGTCACCGGCGTGGAAGCCGTCTTCGAGCAAGAGCTCGTCGGGACCGACGGCATCGTGAAGTACCGCGTGAACTCGCTCGACGAGAACCTCGGACCGATCGGCCGCCAGGATTGGGAGATGGGCAACGACGTCTACCTGACCCTCGACGCCGACACGCAACGGCTCGCCGAGGAGAGCCTCCGGTTGGGGATCCGCCACGCGCGAACGGTCTTCGACCCGAACTTCGGCCGAGCCTTCACCGCCAACGCCGGTGCCGTGGTCGTCATGAACCCCGACGACGGTGGGATCGAGGCGATGGTTTCCTATCCGGGGTTCCAGCCGGCCGCGTTCTCTGAGCGAAGGACCGAGAGCGAGCTCGAGCGCCGATATGGCGCCGCGAACGCCTATCCGTTGCTCAACCGGGCGATGCAGGGGCAGTACCCGCCGGGATCCACCTACAAGCCGTGGATCGCGCTCTCGGGGTTGAAGCGGGCAAGGGAAGACTCGCGCGATTCGATCGTCACGACGACCAACTCCTACGGGTGCCCCCCGTTGTGGACCACCCCGTTCGACGAGGACGATCCCGCGGCCATCCGGTACGAGTTCCACAACTGGACGAGCGCGAACCTCGGCTTCATGAACATGGCCGGCGCGCTCGCCAAGTCCTGCGACACCGTCTTCTACCCGATGGGCTATGAGTACTGGAGGTTGTTCTACCCGCCGCCGTGGGCCGACGGGGTGGAAGGGAACGACAACTTGCATGCGCGCGAGCCCCTCCAGAAGGACCTGACGGGGATCGGCTTCGGCCGCGAGACCAACATCGATCTTCCGTTCGAGCACGAGGGCCGGGTTCCGACGGCGGAGTGGAAGCGCGACATCCACCGGGCGAACCCGGATGCCTTCCCCGACGGCGACTGGTTCCCCGGCGACTTCGTCAACATGACGATCGGGCAGGGCGACACGCTCGTCACGCCGCTCCAGATGGCGACTGCCTATTCCGGCTTGATGAACGAAGAGGGCCGGATCTGCACGCCGCACGTGCTCGACCGGGTCATCGATCCCGACACCGGTCAAGGGGTCCGCTCGTACCAGCCACGGTGCGAACGCCGGCTGCCGTTCGACCTCGCCGACATCGAGTACGTCCGCGAGGCGCTCACCGGGGTCGTGCGACCGGGCGGCACGGCGGGGGCAGCGTTCGCCGGCTTCCCTTTCGAGCAGGTGTGGCTCGCCGGCAAGACCGGAACGGCTGAGGTCGACCCGAAGCAGGACTACTCGTGGTTCGCCGCGATGGTCGGGTCGCAGGGGGAGCGGCACGTGATCGTCGTCCTCGTCGAACAGGCCGGTCACGGCTCGACGACCGCGGCGCCGATCGCTCGGCACATCATCGAGGGGCTGTACGGCTTGGAGTTCTCTCAGTTCACCGACGTGGAGGCGACGGACTGATGGACCTCGTCGCCGGCCGCGTCCACCCGTTCGAACGCCGCGCGATCCGGCACATCGATCCCGTGTTGCTCCTTGCGATCATCGCCCTCGCGATCGTCGGCCTGTTCGCGATCTACTCGGCGACCCACCAATCCCTCTCCGCGGTCCGTCTGGATCCCGGCCGCTTCGTGAAGCGCCAGATCGCGTTCCTCGGCTTGGGCACCATCGTGGTGCTCACGGCAGCGAGCTTCGACTACCGGCTCCTGCGCGTCTACGCGGGACTGATCTACGTCTCCTCGTTGGTGCTGCTGATCCTCGTGCGAACTCCGCTCGGAACGACCGTCAAGGGCTCGCAGCGGTGGTTCGAGCTCTTCGGGTTCCAGCTCGCCCCCTCCGAGATCGCCAAGATCGCCCTGATCTGCATGCTGGCGGCGTTCCTTTCGGAGGTGCGATCCGACCTCACCCTGCCGGACATGTTCCGCGCCGCGGGGCTCGCCGCGATCCCAGGGGTGCTCGTTTTCCTGCAGCCCGACCTCGGCACGTCGATCGTCTTCGTTGCGATCCTCTTCGGCATCCTCGTGGTCGCCGGGACGCGGCCGCGGTACCTCGGCGTCCTCGCCTTGACGGCGATCCTGCTGATCTTCGCGGGGTTCCAGGTCGGGTTGGTGAAGGAGTACCAGCTGCAGCGTCTGCAAGCCTTCCTCGACTCCGCCAACGCGGATGCAGCCGCCTTGTACAACCGGGATCAGGCGGAGATCGCGATCGGGTCCGGGGGTTTGTTCGGACGTGGTTACCTCAACGGGCCGCAGACGAACCTGGACTTCGTGCCCGAGCAGCACACCGACTTCATCTTCACGGTCGTCGGCGAGGAGTTCGGGTTCTTCGGAGCGATGGCGCTGCTCGGCTTGCTCGGCATCGTGGTCTGGAGGGCGATCCGGATCGCGATGATCTCGAAGGACGCGTTCGGGACCTATCTCGCGGCGGGGATCGCGTCGATGCTGGCGCTGCAGATCTTCGTGAACGTCGGGATGGCGATCGGGATCATGCCGATCACGGGGATCCCGTTACCGTTCGTCTCCTACGGCGGGAGTTCGCTGCTGATCAACTGTGCGGCCGTTGGGATCCTGCTGAACGTGCACATGCGCCGATTCTCCTGAGCGGGTCTGCCTTCGGCCTTTCGCAGATCAGTCCACCTCGAGGGCGATCGTCCACAGGAAGGTCGAACCCTCGGGCCCGGACTTCTCGAGCACCACGTCGCCATCCATCGCGCGCGCGGCGGTGCGGGAGAGTGCGAGTCCCATCCCGGTTCCCTGATGCACCCGGATGTTCAGCTCCTCGAGCTGCTCGAGCGGGCCGAAGATCCGTTCGCTCTCGTGATCGGAGATGCCCCCACCACGGTCGCTCACCCGAACCTCGATGACGCCCTCGCCGAGCGAGACGCGGACCTCGACGGGGGAGCCGTCCGGCGAGAAGCGGATGGCGTTGTCTACCAGCTCCTCGACCACGCGGCGGGCGACGGCTTTGTTCACGTGCGCCTGCGGGATCCATCCTTCGGCCTCGACGCTCATCCGCGGTTTGTCCTCGGCGACCGTGCGAGCCACCTCGGCGATGTCCACGCGCTCGGTGAGCGCGGCGTCGATCGTGACCTCGAAGCGCGCGACGAGCCGCGAAAGGTCCTGCGATCGCGCGACGAGCCGCTCGAGCAGATCCTTGCCCTGTTCCTCGGTGAGGTTCCCCTTGGCGAGGGTCTGCGCCACCCCGAGGATGACGGTGACCGGAGTGCGGAGCTCGTGGGACAGGCGGGCGACCAGATCGTGCCTTCGGGCCGCTCGTTCGACGAGGGCCTCCTGCGCCGCCTCCAGCTCGTGGCCGCGACGGCGCTCCCGGTCGAGCGCTTCCGTGAGGTCCCCGATCACACGTGGGGTCACCTCAGGGCTGAGCACTGCCCCTCCCTCGGCGGCTTTCATGACGGCGTGGAGGATGTCGTCCCCGTCGGAGTCCTTCAGCACGTAGCCGGAGGCGCCGGCGACGAGCATCTCGCGCACGATCGCCTGGTCCTCGTGCCCCGAGAGCGCGACCACGCCCAGCGAGGGGTACCGCTCCTTCAGCAGGCGCGTGGCCTCGATGCCGTCCATCTCGGGCATCCGCACGTCCATGAGCACGACGTCCGGCTGCAGCTCGGCGACGAGATCGAGCGCCCGGCTGCCCGACTCCGCCTCGCCGATCACGGTGAAGTTCCCCGCGTCGAGCAGTGACAGCAGCGATTCCCGGAAACCGGAGTTGTCGTCGACGACCAGCACGCGGATGCGGCGCAGGTCAGTGTCGAGGTGGGGAAGGACCGCCCGCTCCATAGTTGTCCGAATCGTCGCAGCCCGGCTGACCTGGGGGTATCAGGCGCCCGCCCGTTTCACGCGGCTGCCCGGGCGACAGCCGGCTAGCCGGGAGAGACTAGTTCTCCGCGCCTGAGAGGGCCATCTTTCCGGATCCTTGGGCCGTTCTTGGGGCGACGTCCCCGGTTCCGGCCCCCCGGATTGCTATCCTGTAGCCAGGTTTCCCGCCGGGCGCGCGGCCACTGTGGCTGCGGGTCCGCCCGGCGAGGTATGAGGAAGGCGAGGCCCCGGCCACGCCGGCCCCGGGTGATCCCGGCGAGCCGCGGCCGGGCGGCCCGCCGGGAAAAGGGTTTTTCGCGTGCGCAATGAAGCGCCGCAGGAGCCGGGCGACCAGGTCGCCGCGCTCCCGCGCATCGAGGACATCCACGACGATCACGCGCCGGCTGCTCGACGCCGGCTGCTCGCTCGCTCGCTGGACCAGTCGACCGCGGCGACCCGAACCCCCGAGGACCGCCGCCCACCGGCATCCCCGCCTCCTCCACGGAGTCGAAGGGAGCACGGATGACCGAAGAGCTCGCCCGGCACGAGGGCGGAACGAACACCGAAGAGGGATCCACGCCGAGCGTGGCGGAGGGGCCGGCCGGCGAGACCGCCGGGACGGCAACCACACCGCCGAGGCGCCGGCGCAGTCGCGGCGGACGCGGCAGGGGCGGCAGGGGCCGCACGACGACCGCGAGGCCCGCCACCGACACTGCGACAGCAGGATCCGGAACCGAACACGGCGGTGACGGCCAACCCGAGGTGGACCTCGATCGCCAACCCGGTGAGACCGAGCGGGTGTCGACGGCGACGATCGTGGATGCCGACGCGTCCGCCGACACGCCGGGTGAGGGAACGACGACCTCCCCGGCCCGCCGGCGACGCAGTCGCGGCGGACGCGGCCGGGGCGGGCGCGGTCGCACGTCCGGAACGGCAACGAGGTCCTCCGGGAGGGACGGCGCGAAGACCGATGCATCGGACTCCGAACCGGACGCCGGTATGGACGCTTCGGAGTCGATCTCGACCGAGGAGGCTCCGGCCGCCGCAGCCTCGGATGTTGACGGCGCTCAGGGCGCAAGTGTCGCGGATGGCGGACCCGCAACCGCACGCCGGCGCAGAAGTCGTGGTGGACGCGGCCGTTCGAAGAAGCCGCCCGCCACCGATGAGGGAACCGCCGACTCGGCACCGGCCGATGCCTCCGAGGAGGCCGCCGCGCCACGCCGAGCCAAGTCGACGGCAACGCGTTCGCGCTCGCGAACGTCCACGAAGGAAGCGGCCGGCACGGCAACGAGGCCGAGGACGACCCGCGCGAAGGTCAAGGAAGACGAGGAGGCCGCCCCCACCTCGACCCGGCTCAAGCGGCAACGCCAGAGCCGGCAGGTCCGGCGGCGCCGCGACGTCATGCCGATGGTCGCGCGCGTCACCGACAAGCTCATGGTGATCACGGAGCACGGCGATCGCGATCAGATCGCGGTGCTCGAGGGACGCGACCTCGTCCAGCACTACGTCACCCGCCAGGGCTCGCACTCGATGGTGGGCAATGTCTACCTCGGGCGGGTGCAGAACGTGCTGCCCGGGATGGAAGCCGCGTTCGTCGACGTCGGCCGCGGCCGGAACGCGGTCCTGTACGCGGGCGAGGTGAACTGGTCGCCCGAGGACCTCGAGGGCGCACCGCCTCGGATCGAGCACGTCCTCAAGAGCGGGCAATCCGTTCTCGTGCAGGTGACGAAGGACCCGATCGGCGGCAAGGGCGCGCGCCTCACGGCGCAGATCTCCCTGCCGGGCCGATACCTCGTCCTTGCCCCGAACTCGAACGTGACCGGGATCAGCCGGCGTCTGCCCGACGAGGAACGCCGGCGTCTGAAGACGATCTACCGCCAGCTGAAGCCGGGTCCCCACGGCCTGATCGTGCGCACCGCGGCCGAGGGCGCGAGCGAGGAAGCCCTCGCGGCCGACCTGGAACGCCTGCTCGCCGAGTGGGAGGGCATCGAGAAGCGCGCGAAGCGGGCGAAGGCGCCGGCGAGCGTGTACGAGGAGCCCGAGCTCACGCTGAGGGTTGTTCGAGACCTCTTCACCGACGAGGAGTTCCGCGAGCTCGTCACGGACTCCTCGAGGATCTTCCGGCTGGTCGTCGACTACCTGCGGGACATCGCGCCCGACCTGCTCCCGAAGGTCCGTTTGCACGAGGGCAAGCTTCCGGTGTTCGAGGAGTTCAACATCGTCGAACAGATCCACAAGGGTCTGGACCGCAAGGTCTGGCTCCCCTCGGGCGGCCACATCGTGATCGACCGGACCGAAGCGATGACGGTCATCGACGTGAACACGGGCAAGTCGGTCGGCAAAACGAACCTGGAGGAAACGGTCGCCAACACCAACATCGAGGCGGCTCGTGAGGTTGCGCGGCAGCTGAGGCTCCGCGACATCGGCGGGATGATCGTCATCGACTTCATCGACATGCTCTTGGAGAAGAACAAGGACAAGGTCATCGACGCGATGAAGGAGGCCCTCGCCCAGGACAAGTCCCGGAGCCAGGTTTTCGACATCAGCCCGCTCGGCCTGCTGGAGGTGACGCGCAAGCGAGTCTCTGGTGGACTGCTGGATGCGTTCTCGGAAACCTGTCCGCAGTGCGAGGGCCGGGGACTGATCCTGACCTACGACGTCGACTGAGCGGGTTGTCGGCTCCCGAGCACGGGCCCGTTCATCAAGAGGAGGAAACAGCGATGTATGCGGTGATCAGGACGGGCGGCAAGCAACACAAGGTGAAGCCCGGCGACATCATCGAGGTGGAGTCCCTCCATGCCGACGGTGACACCGTGACCTTCCAGCCGTTGCTGGTCGTGGACGACGAGGGCCAGACCCACGCAGGCAAGGAGGTGGAGAAAGCCGTCGTAACGGGCAAGCTGCTCGGGGAGCAGAAGGGCGACAAGGTCCACGTCTTCAAGTACAAGAACAAGTCCGGCTATGCGCGCCGGCAAGGGCATCGCCAGACGCTGACGCTGCTCGAGATCTCGGAGATCAAGCTGGCGGCCAAGAAGGCCCCGGCGAAGAAGGAGACCGAGCCCGCCGAAGCCGAGTAGAACGGCCTCGGGCTCAGTAGCGAAGCGGTAGCTCTATTTCAGGGATGCTTTCGCGTGGCGAAAGCATCTGTGGATAAAGATTGGTAGCCTCGGAGGCGTTATGGCGCACAAGAAGGGTGGCGGGTCCTCCCGCAACGGTCGCGATTCCGAGTCCAAGCGACTTGGCGTGAAGGCGTTCGGCGGTCAGGCGGTGACCGCGGGCTCGATCATCGTGCGCCAGCGGGGGACGAGGATCCACCCGGGCAAGGGAGTGGGCAAGGGCGATGACGACACGCTGTTCGCCACCGCCGACGGGCTCGTGAAATTCCACGAGTCCCGGGGCAAGCGCTTCGCCTCCATCGAGGTCCGCGAGTCCTCGGAACGAAGCGCCACCGCCGCCGAGTCGCGCTAGGACCCGGTACGCCGCTCCGCGGCCAACGCCTCCTGGACCGCTCGCTCCCATTCGCGGAGGATCTGCTTCTTCTGGCGGTTCGAGATCCCGAGATAGCTGGCGTTGCGACGACGGACCTTACGGGGCGATCCCCCTGCCAGCGGTCCGAGGACGGCTTTCCGCGACTCGTCGGGCGGCACGAGCGGCGGCGGTTGTACGAAGTAGAACGCGGTTCGCCTCGGTCCCATGCTGGGCTCGTGGACGATCAGGAGCACCGGGGAGCCGCGGAGGCGCCGGGCCCGCGCGATCTCGGCGAGTGGATACCGGCGCTCGGATCCGTGGCCCTCACGCGGGGTGAAGACCAAGGCTTCGGTCTCGAGCGCGAGCGAACCTTGCACCTCTTTCAGACTCGAGCCGGGCTCGAGCTCGACCGTCCAGACGGTGACCGGCGAAGGCATGCGGCCATGATGCCGCGCGCCGTCGGCTTTCCGCCACAATCACGGTCATGGCGTTCGTCGACGAGGTAACCGTGTTCGCGCGCGGCGGCAAAGGTGGCGACGGCTCGGCCGCGGTCCTACGCGAGCCGTACAAGCCGAGGGGCGGGCCCGACGGCGGGGATGGCGGAGACGGCGGCGACGTCGTGTTCGAGGTGTCCACCGGCATCCACGACCTGAGCGCCCTCGCGAACGATCCGCACCTGCGAGCGGAGACCGGAGCTGCGGGCGGGCGCAACAAGCGGACCGGGGCGGCAGGCGCGGATGTCGTTCTCCAGGTTCCGAGGGGAACCCGCGTCGAGGACGAGCAGGGACTGGTCGCGGACCTCGTCGAGGAGGGGGCCAGAGCCGTGATCGCGCGCGGCGGCCGCGGGGGACGGGGCAGCGTCTCGCTCGCTAGCGCCCGCGACCGCGTACCCCGGGTGGCCGAGGCCGGCGAGCCGGGCGAGGACCTCCGGCTCTCCGTCGAGCTCCGCACCGTTGCGGACGTCGGCCTCGTCGGGCTGCCGAACGCCGGCAAGTCCACGCTCCTTTCCGTCCTGACCGCGGCTCGCCCCAAGGTTGCGGACTACCCTTTCACCACGCTCTCGCCCAACCTCGGCGTCGCCGAGAGCGACGACCGGCGGTTCGTCGTCGCCGACGTGCCCGGTCTCATCGAGGGCGCGAGCGAGGGTCGCGGCCTCGGCCACCGGTTCCTGCGACACGTGAGCCGTTCCCGGGCGCTCGTGCTGGTCGTCGATCTCGCCGTGCCCGACCCTGGTTCCGACCTGGCGACGCTCCGGGGCGAGCTCGAGGCGTACGACCCGGAACTCGTCCGGCGTTCGTCGATCGTGGTGGGAACCAAGCTCGACCTCGTGCCCGACGCCGATCCGCAAGCGGTTCTGGGGGCAGGGGCGATCGGTGTCTCCGCCATTACAGGAGAGGGGTTACCGGTGCTGCGCGAACGGCTGGCCGCGCTCGCAGCCGAAGCCGAGGCCGCGGCGGAGACGCAGGAGGACTACGTGGTGCTCCGACCCGCGCGCCCGCGGTTCGTCATCCGGCGCGAGGGGGAGCGCTTCCGGGTCGTCGGCCGCGGCGTCGAGCGGTGGGTGGCCGAGTCGGATCTCGAGGACCCGCGGAGGGTCGCGCAGCTGCAGAAGCGACTCGTGAAGGAGGGCGTCGAACGGGAACTGCTCGTGGCTGGCGCGCGGCGCGGCGACGAGGTCGTGATCGGCAGCACGGCGTTCGAGTTCCTGCCGGGGGAGGAGATCGCCGATGGGTCGTCGTGAGGACCTCCTGCGGCAGGAGGCCGAGGGCTGGGCGAAGATCGACTCGCTCGTCGACGGCATCACGCCCGCGGAGATCGAGCGGCCCGGCTACACGGACGAGGGCTGGTCGGTCAAGGACATGATGTGGCACGTGGCGGCGTGGTCCGATGACACCGCGCGCGTGCTCCGGGAGATCGAGGCCGGCACCTGGGACGGCGAGGATCCGTCCGAGGCACCGGGGTACACCGACCGGGTGAACCGCGAGTGGTTCGCGCGCTCGCGCACGATGGAGGTCGAGGAGGTCCGCTCGGCCTGGTACGCGATGCGCACCCGGATGCTCGAAGCGTTCGCGGCGCTCGGCGAGGTCACGTCCGACGCCGAGGAGTGGTTCGAAGAGGCGGGCCCGGCGCACTACGCGGAGCACCTTCCAGACCTGCAGGCGTGGGTCGAGCGGATCGGCTCGAGCACCTAGCCGAAATCCGGGTCCCCGGGGGCCGCCGCCGTAGGATGGCCGCGTGGGCCGGCGGCTCGGCGTCATGGGCGGAACGTTCGACCCGATCCATTACGGGCACCTCGTGACGGCCGAGGAGGCCCTCGTCCAGTTCGCGCTCGACGAGGTGGTGTTCGTCCCGACGGGCCAGCCCTGGATGAAGCAGGAGCGTGCAGTCTCTCCCGCCGAGGATCGCTACCTGATGACGGTGATCGCCACCGCCAGCAACCCACGGTTCCGCGTCTCGCGGATCGAGGTCGAACGAGAGGGACCGACGTACACCGTCGACACGTTGAAGGCGCTCGG
>CAZMNP010000007.1:0-3218 GCA_964567675.1 uncultured Actinomycetes bacterium | reverse complement strand
CGCATGCTCTACATCCAGCCGGACGAGTGCGTGGACTGCGATGCGTGCGTGCCGGTCTGTCCCGTGACCGCGATCTTCTCCGACGAGGACCTGCCCGCCGAGTGGAAGCCGTTCGCGCAGGTCAACGCGGAATGGTTCACGGACGCGGTGACCGGGCTCGAATCACCCGGTGGGGCCGCACAGGCCGGGCCGCAGGACAAGGACCATCCGACCGTCGCCGCGTGGCCGGCCGCCGGCTGACCAACCCGTCCCCTACGAGGCCGCGGACTGCGGGCGGACGAAGAGGTCGGCGCCCTCGTCGGTCTCCCGGGCGTCCAGCACGGCGTCGTCGAGCGCCGGAGCCAGCTCCGCCGCGATCACGATGATCACCGCGTTCACGTCGTCGGGTCCCTCAGTCTGGGTCGCGCGGTCGTTCGGACCGGGCTGATCGATCGCCTCGATCCCGATCCCCTGCTGCCCGTCGGGCTGGAGGTCGGGAACGAGCCGGATGACGTCGGTCCCGTCATCGCGATCCACGAGCTTCTGGAACACGGACCTGGCCTTCTCGGTCACTTTGAGCATCGGGGCCTCCTTCCCTGGCCCAGGCTGTGCTGGGCGCGGTCTGTTTGTGGCCCCTACCCCTGCCACCCACTCGTGAACGTGGATCGCACGCAGCGCGTTCGCTCTCTTCCGTCACCGCTTTCGCGGCCGCCCGAGCGCGCGGCGCTAGAACGTCTCGGCGTACTCCTCGTCCGTGACCGGATCGCCCCACTCGGGAGCGCCGCCGCCGTTCACCGCGACGTGGACGAGCGGCGAGTCCGGCGTCCCACCGTGGAAGTGCCACTCGTCCGATCCGACACGGATCACGTCGCCCGGCTCGAGGAGGTGGCCGGCTTCGCCGCGGGTCCGGACCCGGCCGCGGCCGGTCACGCCGTAGAGGAACTGGCCGCCGGGATGACGATGCCAGCGGGTCCGCGCCGACGGCGCGAAGTGTACGAGCCCGACGTCCGTCCCATCCTCCGCCTTGACGGTCGGACGCAACCAGACTTCACCGGTGAACCGTCCCTCGTCGCCCTTGCCGAACGACCCCTCACTCGCCCTCGACACGTCCATGTCCGTTCGAACCCCTTGGTCTCGAGATGTCGCCGCGGGAGTGTCCCGCGGATCAGTGGTGCTCGGCGGCCTCCGCGTCGGCCTTCGTGCGGTGCACGGTGCCGTCCGGATGCTCGGGTGGCGCGTAGAGCGAGTAGAGCTTCACGTCGCCGTCGCCGGTGTTCACGACGTTGTGCCACGTGCCCGCCGGGACGATGATCGCCCAGTCGTCCTCGACGTCGTGCGTTTCGTCGATGGAATCCTTCGTCTTGCCGAACTCGACTCGGGCGTTCCCGGCCTCGATCCGCAGGAACTGATCGGTGTTGGGGTGCATCTCGAGGCCGATCTCCTCTCCGGGCAACAGCCGCATCACCGTCAGCTGCTGGTGATCGCCGGTGAACACGACGGTCCGGAACGCGTCGTTCTCGAGTGTCTGGCGCTCGATGTCGCCGACCCATCCGAGCATGCTCGCCTCCCTCGGCTTGGCGGCGCACGTCCCGGCGCCGCGTCTTTTGCGCAGAACATACCCTCGCGCGGATAGACGGCCGAGCTCGCCGCGCGAGCATCCCCCACGACCTGGGCAAGTTATCCCCAGCCGTCGCGATGCGCATCGGTCACTCGGTCCCAGCGATACCCCCCGAACGCGAAGCGTGAACGGAACTTGTCGCGGATCGCCACTTCATCGCCGCGGCAACGCCGATCCCCGCTGATGCGTCGGTAGCCTCACGCATCCACCTTGGCAGGGGGAGAAACTCGATGGACGTGTTGCAGCGCGCCGTCGCGACCGCTGCGCTGTTCGCGATGGCAGTCTCAGGTGCGGCTGCGTTTCCCGGCGTGTTCGGCAAGGACAACGAACAGGCCGACCGGCAGGCGGTCGCATCCGACAAGAGGGTGCCGGCCGCGGCGGCGTTCGGTCGGATGGTCGCGGCGTCGGTGGGCGCCAGCTCGGTCTCGGCCGGCGCCGGTGCCCTGTCGCTCACGCGGGCGATCGTCCCCGCCCGTTCAGGCGCGCGCCTGCGCGGCATCGACGTCTCCCACTATCAGGGTCGGATCGACTGGGTGCGGGTCGCTCGTTCCGGGCACCACTTCGCGATCGCGAAGGCCACCGAGGGCCGCACGTACATCGACGACACCTACCTCCGCAACAAGGTCCTCGCCGAGGCGAACGGTTTGACGTTCGGTGCGTACCACTTCGCCCGCCCGGACCCCAAGCCGAACGACGCCATCCGCGAGGCGAACCATTTCCTCGACGTCGCGCGCCTGGAGCCCGGCAACGTGATCCCGGTGCTCGACCTGGAGTCGACGGGCGGCCTGTCGCATCGGCGGTTGACCCGTTGGATCCTCACGTGGCTTCGACGGGTCCATGAGCGGATCGGCGTGCGTCCGATGGTCTACACGAGCCCGACGGGCTGGGCGGAACGCACCGGCAACACGACCGTGATCGCCGAGGCCGGGTACGACGTGCTCTGGGTCGCGCACTGGGGCGTTCGCGAGCCCGCGCTCCCCGCGAGGAACTGGGACGGGAACGGATGGTCGCTCTGGCAGCGGAGCGACTGCGGCTCGGTACCCGGCATCCGCGGATGCGTCGACGTCAACCAGCTGGCCGGTCCGTCGATCGGGTCCGTCACGATCGACGTGCCGGACACGAGGGCGCCCGTCGTGCGGATCTCGAGCCCCGCCAGCTTCACGGGATCGGTCGTCGTGTCGTTCGACGAGGTGGTGCTGGGGGTTTCACCGCAGGGCCTGCTCCTGCGGGGAACGGACGACGGCCGGCGTGAGCGCGCCCGCATCACCTGTCGTTCCGGGATCGGGTGGTCGGTGAACTGCTCGACGGGAGACGTTCGGCGCGTGCTCCTCACTCCCGACCAGCCGCTCGTTCCCGGCGCGAGCTACGAGGTGGTCGTGAACGCGCACTCGGCGTACGGCGTGGCCGATCGCTACGGGAACCTCGCGCCCGAGAGGTCGCGAACCTTCACGGCGCCGACCGAGCTGGAACAGGGGAGTGCGCCGGTCGCCTACGAGCGCCCGCGTGCGTGGCGGTTCTTCGGGCACGGAGGCGGGCCCGGTGGTCGCGTCGCCGCGAGCGCCGAGGCCGGCGCCGATGCGGAGTTCACGTTCCGGGGGACCGGGGTCGTGTGGAACACCGT
>CAZMNP010000006.1:0-2685 GCA_964567675.1 uncultured Actinomycetes bacterium | reverse complement strand
GTAGCGGGTGACGGCTCCTAAGTCCGGCGCACGGCTACGCGCCTGCCGACTACACGGCATTCCCGCTGAGCGGGCGCACCATTAGAACTGGCGTGTCCGACTCCCAGTACCCCGGGAAGTCGCGGGCAAGGATGAAGCCGTTTGCCTCGTAGAACGCGCGAGTGGCTTGATAGCCGTCAGGAATCTCGTCGGCTCCATCGCTCGGCGAAACAGTTAGGGCGAGGAGGAACCGTCGACCCTCCGATCGGATGTCGGTCGCTACCCGGTCGAGCAGGGCGCGTCCGACGCCCAATCGTCGTCGGTCGGCGCGGACCGCCATCCACGTAACCTCCACGCACTCATCAAACCTCGGCTCAAGTGTCACGAACCCCACAACCTCGCCGTCGTCCTCGGCGACGAGCCCCCGCTGTGACCGAACCGCACCGGCGCATTCACGTCGCCCTTCCTCGTTCCCGAAGTGGTATGGCAAGGTCGCGACGATGGCATCACATGCCTCACCGTCACTCACGGCGAGCTGACGAATGGCGAGTGTCACGGTTCAGCCTTCCATTCCAGGCACCGGCAGAAGTAGTGAGACTAGTCCACGTCGGCCTCCCCGCTCCGGGCGCGCAACCCCATCGCAGCACCATTTCAGCGAAGGCTGTGCGCCTTGCTGGACATGGAGTTCATGCTCCAGTCCGGTGTCCCTTGCTACGTTCGAAGGATGTGGGCAGCCCCAGCAACGGGTGTGATGAACGACTCGTGTCCGTCGCCCCATTTGACTTGGTAGCTGACGCTGAGTTCCCCCGCGACGACCTTCAGGATCTCGCCTTCCCGGGCCGGGGAGCCAACGTGGACGGAGTCGATGACGATCCGGTCACCACGCTTGGCTCCTGTTGCGGATGAGGATGAACGCGACAACGGCGTAGCGGAACGGTCAGATGTCTTCAGCGTCGCCTTATTCGCGGTCTTCTTGACTGTGCCCTTCTTCGCTGTCGCCTTCTTCGTTTGCGTCCTCTTGGCCTTGGCCGCTGCTTTCTTTGCTGGCATGACTCCCCCTGCATCTGTCGGCTCAGCTCAGACTACGCCCCTGATTCGCTGGACGGCCAGCAGCGGGAGACCACCTCGACGTGGAGTTGGTGCTCCCAAGTCCGTGCGTCTGCTGGGTTCGCGTGATCTACGTCCTTACCGGCAGGCTTCGGATGGAGTCCGGTCCCGGTGGAGCGTGTGTCGTCGAGGCGGGACCGGGTGATTTCCTGTTCGTGCCTCGCGGATCCATCCACCGGGAGGGCAACCCGACCGAGGTCGAGGGAACGGTGGTGGTCGTGAGGTCGGGACGAGGCGATCCCGTCGCGAACGTCGAGGGTCCCGCCGAGGGTGGTTAACCCCGAGCTTGCGGGAAACCCGACGGATGCGGCTTTCCCCGCGACCGATCTCGCAGAGCTGCAGTCGTGCGTTCGTTCGACCGACACACTAAGGACAACCACGAAGGAGTTCGGATGTCCCGAACGCGACGCCGCACGACCTCCCGCCTCCGGCGGTGGTTCGCCGACACCCATCTGAGCTACACGATAATCACCGGGCTCGAGCGATTACTCTCGACGTTCTCCGCGCCGTTCGTCGTGATCATGGGGCTGTTGCTCCTGGCCCTGCTGGGGCTGATCGACGCGGTAACCGGCTCGTTCGCGGTGGCCGTGTTCTACCTCGTGCCGATCGGTCTCGTGTCGTACGCGCGGGGGCGGTGGGTCGGGACGCTCATGGCCGCTACGGCGGCGCTCGCATGGACCGGCGTCGAGCTCGCTCAGCACGTCACGGCGTTCGATAACAGCGTCACCTACCTGAATTGGTTGACCCGCTTCTACGTGTACGAGGCGATCGTCTTGCTGGTCGCCCCGCTGCGCGACGTCGTGGCCTGGGAGCGCGAGGTCGCGGCTCGGGAAGCCGAAGCCGCGGACAAGCTCCGGGCACTGAACGAGCTGCGCGCCGCGATCGAGGCCGAGGACGGCGGCCAGCTGGCCCGCCTCGAGGCCATGGTGGAGTTCCAACACGCGATGACGCGTGCGGAGATCGCCCACAGCACAGCCTGAGGTTCGCTCCGGAGGTCGGGGTGGGATGATGGACGTCGTGCCCCGCCGCCCCTTTGCTCTCGCCGTCGTCCTCGCATTCGTCCTTATCGCGTGCTCGCCCTCGGGTGGCGGGACCGACACGACTCCGAGCTCGCAGCCCAGCGTTACCGAAGAGCCGACCGGCCCGACCGGAGACGAGGTCACCGAGAGTCCCCGCCCCGAGCCCGAGCCGCTCCTTCCCGACGACGGCTTCTTCGTGGCGCTGCCGGACACGCGCTACACGCCGATGTGGAACCAGCCGGGCAGCAGCGACCAGCCCGACTTCGCGTTGGACACGCACAATCCCTTCCAGCAGACGGCGCCCCTGCTGATCGAGGACGCGGCTCGGTTCGACGGCGAGGCCTGGTACGAGCTCCTGCTTCCGCTCCGGCCGAACGGTACGACCGCGTGGGTCCACGAGAGCGACATCAGGATCCAGCGGCGGCAGGACCGGATCGAGGTCGACCTGTCGAAGCGGATGCTCTGGCACTTCAGCGGGGACGAGCTCGTCCAGCGATTCCAGGTCGGCGTCGGCACGGATCAGTTCCCGACCGGGACCGGCCAGTTCTACATCTGGGTGAAGGTCCCCTACGAGAACCCC
>CAZMNP010000005.1:0-15075 GCA_964567675.1 uncultured Actinomycetes bacterium | reverse complement strand
TCGTCCCCGCGTTCATCCGCCCGATGTTCTGCGAGGGCAAGGGCCCGTTCCGATGGGTCGCGCTGTCGGGCGACCCCGAGGACATCGTGAAGACCGACCGCGCGGTGGCCGAGCTGTTCCCCGAGAACGAACGGCTGCAGCGTTGGCTCTCGATGGCGCAGGAGCGCGTGGCGTTCCAGGGGCTCCCGGCCCGGATCTGCTGGCTCGGCTACGGCGAGCGCTCGCGGGCGGGCATGCGGTTCAACGAGATGGTGGCGCGAGGAGAGGTCGGCGCGCCGATCGTGATCGGGCGGGACCACCTCGACGCGGGGAGCGTCGCGAGCCCGTACCGCGAGACCGAGGCGATGAAGGACGGCTCCGATGCGATCGCCGACTGGCCGATCCTGAACGCCCTCGTGAACACGGCGGCGGGTGCTCACTGGGTGAGCGTGCACCACGGTGGTGGCGTCGGGATCGGGTACTCGATACACGCCGGCATGGTCGTCGTCGCCGACGGCACGGACGAGGCCGCGGAGCGCCTCGAACGCGTGCTCACGACCGACCCGGGCATGGGCGTCGTGCGTCACGCCGACGCTGGCTACGACGAGGCGCTGGCCGTCGCCGCCGAGCGTGGTGTGCGGCTCCCTTGGCGCGAGTGACCGCGAGTGATGGACACCGACGTGATCATCGTGGGCGCCGGCCCGACCGGCCTGATGCTCGCTTGTGAGCTGTGCCTGGCCGGCGTGCGGCCGGTGGTACTGGAGCGGCACCCGCAGATCCGGGACATCCCGAAGGCCGGCGGTCTCAGCGGGCAGATCCTGGAGCTGTTGCGTTACCGGGGCGAGCTCGAGCGATTCGAAGCAGCCGGCACCGCTGCCAGGCCGGCCCCCCGGCTCCCGTGGGGCGGGATGCATGTGGACTTCACCCAGCTCGCGGATCCCCCGATGGAGGTGCTGCCGCTCCCGCAACCGATCCTCGAGCGCGTCCTCGACGAGTTCGCCCGCGAGCTCGGCACCGAGATCCGCCGCGGCCGGGAGGTGGTCGGGTTGAGCCAGGACGACGCCACGGTGACCGCGGAGGTGCGCGGCTCGGACGGGCCCGATCGGGCGACCGCCCGGTACCTCGTCGGCTGCGACGGGGCCAGCAGCCGGGTGCGCGACCTGGCCGCCATCCCGTTCCCCGGCATCACGTACCCGGAGGTCCAGCGGCTCGCCATGGTCACCGTGCCCGAGACCGTCACCGTGCTCGAGGATGGCGACATCGAGGTCGAAGGTGTCGGCAGGATCAGCTTCGGTTTCACACGAACCGAACGCGGTGAGTTCGCCCTCGGGTCGACCAACCCCGAGCTCATGGGGCTCTTCACCAGCGAGGAGGAGGCCACCGGATACGACGACGACGAGCCGATGACCGTGACCGAGCTCCGGGACAGCATCCGCCGCGTGCTCGGCGTGGACCTGCCCCTGGGAGCACCGACCCGGCTGACGCGCTTCACCTTTCACGCCCGGCAGGTCGAGCGGTACCGCGACGGAAGGATCCTGATGGCCGGCGATGCCGCCCACCTATTCCCCTCACCGGGCGTCGCGCTCGGCGCTGGTCTCCTCGACAGCGTCAACCTCGGCTGGAAGCTGGCCGCCGACATCCAGGGCTGGGCGCCGGACGGCCTGCTGGACACGTATCACGACGAACGCCGGCTCGCCTGCGCACGCAACATGCTGCACGCGCAAGCACAGGTGGCGATCAGGCGCGGTCACGACCCGGCCGCCGTCGCACTCCGGGAGCTCTTTCAGGAACTGCTCGTCGACGAGCAGCCACTGCGCCGCCTCGGCGGTCTCATGGCGGGCTCCGAGGTTCGCTACCCGTCCCCCGGGTACGACCACCACGCCCTGATCGGGACCTTCGCACCCGACCTTGCCCTGCACACCGACCGGGGCGCGACGAGCGTCGCGGACCTCATGCACGGCGGGCGGCCGATCCTCCTCGACCTCGCCGACCGCGCAGACCTCCGCGAGACCGCCCGAGACTGGCAGCATCGCGTCGACGTCCACGCCGCCGACACCGATCACCGACCGGCCGACGCCCTCCTGATCCGCCCGGACGCCCACGTCGCCTGGGCCGCAACCATCGACGAACCCACCGGCACCGCCGCGCCCGCGCTGCGAGAAGCGCTCTCCGGCTGGTTCGGCACACCCTAGGGGCGTCGGCCGCCGTTGCCGCTCGCACGGTCGGCGGCGTCGACCGAGGCGTACTCGGGATCGGCCCGGTACACGAGGAAATCGACCGCCGCCCAGATGGTCTTGGAAAAGGACCAGAAGAGCAAGGGAACGATGAGCGTCACGACGATCGCTGCGATCGTGAGCCGCAACATCTGCACATCCGGCAGGTCCAGGACCAGCCACACGATCATGACGATCAGGAACACGACGGCCGTCACCACGTAGTTGATCGTCATCGCGCCGAGGAAGCCTCCCTCTTCGCGCTCGAGCCGGAAGCCGCACCGCGGACAGCGCTGGCGGATCTTGAACCACCTCTCGAACAGGCCTCCGCCGCCGCACCGAGGGCAGCGACGCGTCGCGCCGCGCAGGAAGGCTTTGATCGCACCCGGTTCGTCCGGGCGCCGGCCGACCGGCGTGCCGTCTCTCCGAGGCCGTCGGTCCACCGGTTCAGCCCCGACCCGACCCGCTGGTGCGGGCGCGATCGGCTCTTCTGCGGGCGTCGCCGGGTCTTCCGGTTCGAGGTCGTCGAAGGGGCCGGGCATCCGAGGCCAGCGTAGACCCGGTTGCTCGCGTTCGGCACCGCCCGTAGCCTTGCCGCCGTGCCCATCGCCGTGGGGGAGCCGCTCTCGCTCGAGGAGGTCGTCGCGGTCGCGAGGGGCGCGGAGGTAGAGCTCCCCGCGGCTGCAGCCGCTCGGATGCGGGCAGCGCGCGAGGTCGTCGACGCCGCGGTCGCATCGGGGGACACCGTGTACGGGGTGACGACCGGGTTCGGCAGCCTGGCAGACGTGCGGATCGACCCGGCGCAGGCCGATGCGCTCCAACACCGGATCGTCCGGTCGCACGCCACGGCGGTCGGGCGGCCGCTCGGTCGCGAGGAGGTCCGCGCGATGCTGCTCTTGCGCGCGCACGTGCTCGCGCTCGGGCACTCGGGCGTTCGCGTCGAGATCGTCGAGCGGATGGTCGAGATGCTGAACCGCGATCTCGTTCCGGTGGTGCCGGAGCAGGGATCGCTCGGCGCGTCGGGAGACCTGGCGCCGCTCGCGAACCTCGCGCTGCCCCTCCTTGGCCGCGGGCACCTGCTCGTCGACGGCGAACCCGTTCCGGCGGCGGACGCCCTCGCGCACGCCGGGCTCGAGCCGCTGGAGTTGAAGGCGAAAGAGGGGCTCGCGCTGGTGAACGGCACGCAGGGCATGCTCGCGATCGGCACCCTCGCCGCCGATCGAGTGGCGCGACTGGCTCGCACGTCCGATCTCGTCGCCTCGATGAGCATCGAGGGTGCGCTCGGCTCGGACCGCGTGTTCGACGAGCGCTTGACCGCGTTGCGACCCCATCCCGGCGTCGTTGCGTCGGCCTCGAACCTGCGACGTCTGCTGGAGGGGAGCGACATCGTCGCCTCCCATCGCGAGAGCGCGCACCTCGTGCAGGACGCGTACTCGTTCCGGTGCGCGCCGCAGGTGAACGGGGCGACGCGCGAAGCGCTGCGGTTCGCAACCTCGGTGCTCGAGGTCGAGACGAACTCGGTGTCGGACAACCCGATCGTGCTGGCGGATGATGGCGAGATCCTGTCGGGCGGCAACTTCCACGGGCAACCCGTCGCGGTCGCGCTCGATGCGCTCGCGCTCGCGGTCGTGTCGCTCGCGAGCATCTCGGAGCGCCGCCTCTACCGGCTGCTCGACCCGGCCCGCAACAACGGCCTGCCGGCGTTCCTGGTGCAGGAGGTGGGGCTGAACTCGGGCTTCATGCTCGCCCAGTACACCGCGGCATCAATCGTGTCCGAGTGCAAGACGCTCGCGCACCCGGCGTCGGTCGACTCGATCGAGTCCTCCGCGGGGCAGGAGGACCACGTGAGCATGGGGATGACATCGGCGCGGCACGCCCGCGACATCGTTGCGAACGCCGAGGTCGTCGTCGGGATCGAGGCGCTCGTCGCCGCCCAGGCGTTGGATCTGCGCGCGCCGCTCGAGCCCGCCGCCGGGACCCGCGCCGCGCGTGACGCGATCCGCGAACGCGTCTCGTTCCTCGAGGCCGACCGCGAGCTCGGCCCCGACATCGAGTCGGTCACGGCGCTCGTCCGGGAAGGCTCGCTGCTCCAAGCAGCCGGGGCCGTGGTCGGCGCGCTGGACTGAGCTGCTGCGGTTCCCGTTTCGGTCCGGCGGCTCAGTGGTAGATGACGACGCGGGTGCCGTAGTCGGCGAGGCCGTGCACCCAGATCGCGTTCCAGTACGGGATGCGCACGCAGCCGTGGCTGGCCGCGTACGTCGGCACCTCCGGCCATCCGTGGAGCGCGCGAAGACCGTCGAAGTAGCTCGGGTAGTACAGCCGGTGTCCGCTGTACCCCGCGATCTTGCGGAACACGCGGAACGAACCGTCGCGCGTCGCCCCGCCTGCGCCGGTCGACACGTGCAGGATGTTCGTGACCTCGCCGTCCTCGACCGTCATGAGGACCTGCCGCGTCTGGTCGACCTCGAAGTGGAGCCCCCGCCAGTCGTGGCGTGCCCGCGCGACGATGGGATCCGCCAGCGCGCGCCACGTCGCCGTGCTCACCGAGAACACCCGCGCCATCCGCTGCACCTTGTGGAAGGCGACGACGGCGTCGGCCGTTCGGAAGTCGAACTTCCCGTCCTTGGCTCCGGCGAGCCGGTAGTGGAGCTCGACGAGCCGGCGCTCCAGGAGCCTGACGAAGGGGCCGTTCGAGCCCGACCGCAGGGACGGAAGCGGCGGTGTGGCCGACCCGCTCACAGCGGAATCCCGCAGGAGGTCCGGGCTCGAGAACGACGCGCGAGCCCGGTACGTCCCCACGTGCATCGCGCGGAACGTCACCGTGAAGCCACCCGCCGAGCCCATCGCGACCCGTTGCGTCTGCACGATGCGGCCGCCCACCAGGAGCGCGACCTCGACCCGGCCACCGGGGTGGGCGGGCTGCACCGTGCCACGGACGACGATCTCGTCGAACAGGCGAACCCCCGACATCCGCAGGGTCACGATCGCCCGAACCCTGACGGTCACGGGTTCGCTCACGGCCGCGGTCCAGAAGGCGCGATATGTCCGCGTTCCCTCCGGCGTGACCGTCACCGAGAAGGCACCGGCCGCGTCGGTCGTCGCGGAGGCCACGACGTCGTCCCGCTCGTCGCGGATCTCCACCGTCTGCCCCCCGACCGCCGGAGCGATCTCGCCGGAGAGGCGCACGTCGTGGCCGATCGTGATCTTGCCGGCGGAGGCCTCGAGGGTGAGGGTCTCGGGGTCGGTCTGCGCGGAGGCGGCCGTCGGAACGAGGACCGCCACGCAAACGATCGCGAGCAGAGCGGGCAACTTCCTCATCGACCTCCGACCCTCCTTCCGCCGACGTAGGTGTGGTGCACGGGGTTGTGGCCCGGGCGATACGGGACCTGCCGGAAGGCGTCCCCGTCGAGGATCACCAGGTCGGCCCGCCTGCCGGGCGCAAGCGTACCGTGCGCGTCGCTCAGACCGAGCACCCACGCCGGATCGATCGTCGCGGCCGCGAGCGCCTCGAGCGGCCGCATCCCGTAGAGCGAGCACGCGGTCGCGATCGCTTCGGGCATCGACACGACGGGCGAGGTCCCCGGGTTGCAGTCCGTCGCGATGGCCACGGCCGCTCCCGCGCGGAGGAGCCCTCGCACGTCCGGCGGCGACGCGCGTAGGAACAGCGTCGATGTCGGAAGGAGCACGGCGGCCGTCGCCGGGGCGTCGCCGAGCGTGGCAACGCCGAACGCCGACACGTGGTTCAGGTGATCCGCGCTTCGCGCGCCGAGCGCGACCGCGGCCTCGGCGGCACCCGACGGGCCGAGCTGGTCGGCGTGGCAGCGCAGCGGCAGCCCGTGCGTCGTCGCGGCTTGCGCGACGGCCCGCAGGTCGTCCAGCGAGAAGGCGATGTCCTCGACGTACACGTCGACCGCGTCGGCGAGCCCTTCCGCGGCGGCAGAGGGGATCAGTTCCTCGCAGGCGATGCGAACCCAGTCTTCGCGCGCCATGCCCTCGGGCACAGCGTGGCATGCGAGGAGGGTCACGGTGCACGTCTGCGGCGCCTCCTCCGCGAGACGACGCGCGAGTCGCGCCTGCCGCAGCTCGGCCTCGACCGAGAGGCCGTAGCCGGTCTTCAGCTCGAGCGCCGTCGTGCCGTGGTCGGCCATCTCCTGCACGAGCGGTCGGCAGAACTCGAGCACCTCGTCGTCGGTGGCCTCGGCGAAGAGTCTCGCGCTCCGATAGATGCCCCCCTCGCCGTGGAGGTCGCGATAGGAGATCCCCGACAGCCGCGCCTCGAACTCGTCCGAGCGCCAGCCGACGAAGGGGAGGTGCGTGTGGCAGTCGACGAAGCCCGGCGCGATCGTGCACCCCTCGAACCACTCAGGCTCCATCCCCACGAGGCCGTCGACTGGACCGGTGTAGGTGATGACGCCGTCCTTCCACGCGACGGCGGTGGGCTCATGGGTCTCCGACACGGCGCCGAGGTCCTCGCCGCGAACGACCAGGATGGGCTCGAGACCATCGGGCATCGCGACGTTTCCACCGGCCGTGGCGAGGTTGGAAGCGGCGACCGCGCCGCGCGAGGGATCGGGCACGGCGCCATCGAACCGTCCCCGGGGCTGGCGCGCAAGGGTCTCCCGAACGGCGAGCGCGCGTCCGTACACTGGCCGCCGATGAGCGAGGGGGAGCCGGGGTTCCGCGACGTCCTCCGGATCCCCGAGGTCCGGGCCACGATCGTCGGCACGTTCGTGATCATGCTCGGGTTCGGCATCCTCTCGCCGGTCCTGCCGAACTACGCGCGCTCGTTCGGCGTGGGGTACGACGCGATCGGCCTCCTGATCTCCGGTTTCTCCTTCGCGCGCCTAGCCGCCGATCCGTTCGTCGGTCGGTTCATCGACCGGTACGGCGAGCGCGCGATGACGACCGTCGGCGCCGTCGTGGTGGGCATCTCGTCGGTCGCGGCCGGCCTCGCCCCGAACTTCACGCTGCTCGTCGTGTTCCGTTCGGTCGGCGGCATCGGCTCCGCCCTGTTCTTCGCCGCGCTCCTTTCCTTCCTGCTCCGCACGATCCCGCCGCAGCGCTCGGGTCGCGTGATGAGCGTGTATTACGGCTCGTTCAACGTCGGGTTCATGGCCGGGGGTCCGCTCGGCGGGCTGGTGGCGAACTGGTTCGGACTCGCGAGCCCGCTGCACGTCTACGGGATCGCGTGTTTCCTGTCGGCCTGGCTCTTCTGGAGGACGATCCACAACCCGACCCGGAGCGTCGAGGAGACGCGTCGAGGCGGGATCCGGCGTCTGCCGTGGAACCGGCCGTTCGTGACCGTGCTCGTGACGAACGGCGCGTACGCATGGATGGTCGGAGCCATGTTCTCCACGCTGATCCCGTTGTTCGGCGTCGACGTGATCGGGCTCACCCTCAGCGGTGTCGGGATCGGTTTGGCGATCGCGACCGGCACCGAGCTGATCTCGCTGTTCCCGGCCGGCAAGGCGACGGATCGGCGGGGGCGAAGAGCGGTGCTCGTGCCCTCGCTCGCGGCGCTCGCCGTCATCATCGGGGTCTTCGGGTTGCTGGACTCGGTCACGATCTTCTACATCGGGATGGCCGTGCTCGGCGTGGCGAGCGGGTACGCAGGAGTCCCGCCGGCGCCGATGCTCTCGGACGTGACGCCAGACGACCTCAAGGGCTCCGCGGTTGCCGCCTTCCGCTTCATGGGAGATCTCGGGTTCGCCCTCGGCCCGCTCGTGGCGGGATGGACGGCGGATGCGTTCGGGTTCGAGGCGTCCTTCGCGACCAGCGCGCTGCCCATCCTGCTCGCTCTCGGGCTCGTCCTTTCGATCCGCGAGACCTTGCCGAGCAGGACGAGTCCTCGTGCGGGTTGAGGCCGATGGGCACCTGCCCGTGCCGCTCGACGAGGCGTGGCGAGCCCTCCTGCGATGGGAGGACCAGGCTCGGTGGATCCGGGATGCGGACTCGGTTCGCGTCCTGAGCCCGGACCGGGAGGGGATCGGCGTGCGGATCGCGGTGAAGAGCCGCGTCTACAACGTCCCGCTGTTCACCGAAGAGCTCGAGGTCACGCGATGGGAGCCGCCACACATCTTGGAGATGACGCACCGGAGCTTCATCCGGGGCATCGGCACATGGTCGCTCGAGCCCGAAGGCGCCGGGGCGAGGCTCCGCTGGACCGAGGATCTCGCGCTCCCGATCCCGGTCCTCGGCGAGGTCGCGCTCCTGGTCTACCGGCCGTTCCTCCGGCGCCTGATGCGCGCGGCGCTTCGAGACCTGGCCGCGTACCTGCGCTCCGCGTAACGCGCGTTAGCATCGTCCGGACGCCAGGGGAGCCCGGACGACCGGGCTGAGAGGTCGGCTGGCGGCCGGCGACCCTTGGAACCTGATCCGGGTAACGCCGGCGGAGGGAGCGATTTGGCGAGCGTCGCCGAACGGCTCGGAAGGATCCTCGAGCGCGAGGCTCCGACCTGGGGCATCGAGGTGGTCCCGCCGGAGCGGCGAACGCTCTCGGGGCTCGACCTCGCCGTCCTGTGGGGCGACCTTTCGGTCGGGCTCCTCGTGATGGTGACCGGCGCGCTCCTCGTGCCGGCGCTCGGCCTGCCGCAGGCGCTCCTCGCGATCGTCGTCGGAAGCGTCATCGGCTGTGCGCCGCTCGCGCTCGTCGCGCTCGCCGGTCAGCGCGAGCGCGTCCCGACGATGGTGCTGTTCCGCCCCGTCCTCGGCGCCCGCGGCTCGTTCGTGCCCACCGCGTTGAACGTGGTGCAACTCGTCGGCTGGACGGCCGTCGAGTTCTGGGTGATGGGCGAGGTCGCGAACGTCGCCTCCGAACGGGTCTTCGGATTCGATGCCCGGAGCCTGTGGGTGGCCGTGGTCGCGGTCGTCTGCACGCTCCTCGCGCTCGGTGGTCCGATCGTGGTGGTGCGGCGGTGGTTGGAGCGGTTCGGGATCTACGTCCTGATCGGCTCGGCCGTGTGGATCACGGTCGAGGTGCTGCGCGCGGGCGACCTCGGCGCGCTCTGGCGTACCGAGGGCGACGGCGGCCTGCCGTTCTGGCTGGCGGTGGACCTCGTGATCGTGATGCCGGTGTCGTGGTTACCGCTCGCGGCCGACTACTCGCGGTTCGCGCGGCCGGGATCGAGGGCGGCAGCCGGAACCTACGCGGGCTATCTCGTCGGCAACGCGTGGTTCTACGCGCTCGGCGTCTTGCTCGCGCTCGCCGCCGGCGCGACCGCGGACGCGATCGGGATCGGGACGGCGGTCGTCGCCCTCGCAGGGGGTGGCGTCGTGCTCCTCGCGCTGCTCGTCGGGGAGAGCGACAACGCCTTCGCCGACATCTACTCGGCGGCGGTCTCCGTGCAGAACGCGGCCCCCGAAGTTCCGCAGCGACGGCTGATCCTCGCCGTGGGGGCGCTGGGGTTCCTCCTCGCGCTCGTCTTCACGATGGAGCGCTACGAGTTCTTCCTGCTGCTGATCGGTTCGGTGTTCGTCCCGCTCTTCGGGGTGTTCGCCGCGGACTACTTCGTGCGACGGCGAGGACGCTACGGCCAAGACGCGCTGTTCGGCTCGCCCGGCGTCCGCTGGTGGGCGTTCGTCCCATGGCTCGTCGGGTTCCTGCTGTTCCATTGGAGCGTCCCGACCGGCCCGCAGGGATGGGTCGACGCCGTGCAGACGGTGTTCGTGGACTGGCTCTCGCTCCCGTTCCCGTTGTTCGGCTCGCGGCTGGGGGCGAGTATCCCGAGCTTCGTCGTCGCGTTCGCGCTCGCGCTCGTGTTGCCGCTAGCGAGGGCCTCGAACGGCCGCGCTACTCGGTGACCGCGCGCCGGGGCGGCGGGGGAGCGACGACGAGCAGGATCACCGCGGGGTCCTCCGATGCGTTCGTGATCGTCAGCTCGGACCCGGCCGGCACGAGCGACGTCTCCCACTGCTCCTGGCGCTTGCGCGAGCGGTCCACCTGGATGACGACCTTGCCGGTCACGACCAAGAGGAGCGCGTCCGAGTCGAAGTCCGAGATCGGTCCGAGCGCCTGATTGAGGTCCAGGCACACCACCTCGGACCACAGGCGATCGCTCTCGAAGAGCGCCCGGTGTGCCGGCCCCTCCTCATCGAACTGCACGAGGTCGCGCAGGTCCCGGGCCTCCATGCGGCGAAGCCTACCGGCTTCCGCTCGATGGGTAGACTGACGCTCTTCGCCGATCGCAGAGGAGTCGCGGTGCCCACGTTCACGTTCTCGACGCAGTCGCCGGCATCGGTGAAAGCCGATGTCGTGGTCCTTCCCGTCTACGAAGGACCCGAGCCGGGTCCCGGCGTGCGCGACGTGAAGGGGCTCGACCTCATCGCTCTGTATCGCGCGGCCGGGTACAAGGGCAAGCGGGGCGAAACGCTCCTCCTGCCGAACACCGGGATCGAGGGGCTCAACGCCTCCGCCGTGGTTCTCGCCGGGGTCGGCAAGCGCAGCGACGCGAGCCCCGACGCGTGCCGAAGGGCGATCGGACGGGTCGCCCGCCAGGTCTCGAGGCGGGTACGGGTGGCCACGACGATGCCCCAGATCGCGCCGCGCGCGTTCGACGAAGCGGTCCAGGCCACCGCGGAGGGGATCCTCCTCGGCTCCTACCGGTTCGACCGCTACAAGTCGAAGTCCGACGGCGACAAGCAGGCGCTGAAGGAGGTCATCCTGCTCGGCGGGGCGAAGGCCGACGCGCGGGCCGCGAAGACCGCCCTGGAGCGCGGCCAGGTGATCGCGGAGTCGCAGTCGTGGGCGCGCGACCTCGTGAACACCCCCGCGCTCGACCTTCCGCCCGCCGAAATCGCGCGCGAGGCGCAGGCGATGGCCAAGCGCATGGGTCTGAAGTCGAAGGTGTGGACGGAGCCCGAGCTCAAGAAGGGCGGGTTCGGCGGGATCCTCGGCGTCGGTCAGGGAAGCTCACGGCCGCCGCGGCTCATCGAGCTCAGCTACGCAGGGGGCGGGAAGGGTGCGCCCATCGCGCTCACCGGCAAGGGCATCGCGTTCGACTCCGGCGGTCTTTCGATCAAGCCGACCGAGGGCATGGAGCATATGAAGATGGACATGGGCGGCGCCGCCTCGATCCTCGCCACGATGCGCGCGATCGCCCTGTTGAAGCCGCGCGTGAACGTCATCGCGGCGATCCCGTCCTCGGAGAACATGCCGAGCGGCTCGGCGATCCGTCCGGGCGACGTGCTCAAACACCGCGGTGGCAAGACCTCGGAGGTCCTGAACACCGACGCGGAGGGCCGACTCGTGCTCGCGGACTCGCTCGCGTACCTGGCCGAGAAGAAGCCGCGCGTGATCATCGACACGGCCACGCTCACCGGCGCGTGCATGGTGGCGCTCGGCGATGAGGTCTGGGGCGCGATGGGCAACGACCGCGGGCTGATCCGCGACATCCTGGCGGCCGGCGACGCCGCGGGCGAGCCCGGCTGGGAGCTCCCGATGTACGAGCCCTACCGCAAGATGATCGACTCGGACGTCGCGGACATCAAGAACATCGGGAAGCGGAACGGGGGCGCGATCACCGCGGCGATGTTCCTGCGCGAGTTCGTCGGCGACATCCCGTGGGTCCACTTGGATATCGCCGGCCCCGCGTTCTCCGAACGGGTGGGCGACTACTGGCCGAAGGGCGCAACCGGGATCCCGGTCCGCGCGCTCGTCCGCTACGTCCTCGACGAGGCGAGCACGCGCCGGAGATGAGCGGGAGCGTGTCTACGGCTTGACGCCGGTGACGAAGACCACCTCGCGGAAGTCGTTCACCGGATCGGCGAAGCGCTCGGCGAAGACCTTCTTCGCGCGCTCGTGGAACGACTCGAACGCGGCGGGGCCGAGCATCGAGCGGACGAACCGGCCCGTCGCCCAGGTTCCGAGACCCTCGACGTACTCGTCCAGGTCGTAGCGGAAGCGGTACCGCTTCACCTCGGTCCTGACGCTCCGCATGCCCGCGTCCATCAACGCCTCCTGGACGGCCTCGCGGTTACGGAACCGCTCTCTCCACGGCAAGGCCTCCGCCATCGCGGCGCGCAGGACCTCTCGCGGGACGACCCCCTCGACGAGCTCGAGCCACGTGCGGGTGAGATCGTCGTCGATGTCGGCCCACGCGGTGAGCGTCATCCGTCCCTGGGGGCGCAGCACGCGCACCATGTCGAAGAAAGCCGTCTGGTACTTCGTGAAGTGCGCGATGACGAAGTTCGCGATGACCCCGTCGAACCAGGCGTCCCGGAAGGGAAGGTCGAGCGCCGTGGCTGCGACGATCCGCACGGCCGGACGCGCGGCCCGGCCGACGCGGAGCATGCCGAGGGACCCGTCGATGCCGATCACATCGGCTCCCGCGCCCGTGGCGACCTCGGCGGCGACGCCGGTGCCGGTGCCGACGTCGAGGATGCGCGCTCCGACGCCGATCTGGGCGATCTGGACGAGGTCGCGCGCCGGCTCGGCGAGCCGGGGCGCGTGGATCCGCTCGTACGTCTCGGCGACGTCGTCGTAGGAGCGCCATCGGTTCACGTCGGCAGCGTACCGGCAGACCGCGGATACGACGGACGGGCCGCTGGGCGAGGGTAGGCTCTCGCGCATGGGTGAGGTCGTATGACCGGTCCGGCAGGCGTCTCGGCGCTCGTGCTCGCCGAGACGGTCGCGGGCGGGATCCTGTTGCTCTTCCTCAGTCCGCTGTGGAACGAGGTGAAGCGCGGGTTCTTCACGCTGACCGGGTCGGTGCTGCTGGTGCTGTCGGGGGCGACGTGGGCCTCGGTCGCCGCCGGGCGCGTGGAGGGGAGCGAGGCCGGCCTCTGGTCGCTCCGGCTCTCGATGGCCCTGACGATCGTGCTCCTCGTCTGCGTTGCGCTGCTGCTGGCCAGGCGGCAGACGGCCGCCCGGGTGCTCGGGCTCGCGGCGGCGCCGCTGTCGCTCGCGCTCCTGGTGACGATGGCCGGGACCGCGGGGGAAACGTGGCTCGTCGCGCTGCTGCAGCTGCTCGCCGGCGCGTCGTTCCTGGGCGCCGTGATCGACGGGCTACTGCTCGGGCACTGGTACCTGACCGACCGCGGCCTCTCGCGGAAGCCGATCGACCGCACGACGAACCTGTTGCTCGTCGGCGTCGTGCTCGAGGCCGCGGCGCTGATCCTCGGTGGGTTCGGCCCGGGCGGTGTGAGCTCGGACTTCAACCCGCTCCTCACGTCGGCCGGCCTCGCGTCGTGGATCGCGCTCGGGATGGTCGGAGCGACCGCACTGATCGCGGTGATGATCCGGCTGACGCTGCGCGGAGCCCGCTCCTCGGCGGTGCAGGCCGCGACCGGGTTCTTCTACCTCGCGGTGATCACCGCGATGACGGCGGAGTTCGCTGCGAAGGTCCGGTTCCTGCCCTGAGCCCATGCCCGAGCCCGTGAGGACCGCGGTGATGGTGCTCGGGTTCGCCGCGCAGGCCACGGCGTGGTGGTTCGTCGCGTCCCGCCGGCGAGATGTGTGGCGCGTGATGACGCCGGTCCTTGCGGCGATGGGCCTCGCAGCGCTGCTCACCCATCGTCCGGCGTGGACGCCGCGGGTGGATGTCGCGGCCGCGGTGGGCGTCGGGATCGCCACCGGGCTCGCGCTCTACGCGGGAACGCGGGTGTTCGTCGCGGTGGTTCGGCCGTGGGAGACGTTCCGACGGCACTCCGGGGCGATGTACGCGCAACAGGAAGGGGTTCCTCTGACGGCGGCGCTCGCCCTGTCGCTCGTGTTGAGCGTTCCGGGGGAGGAGCTGTTCTGGCGCGGACTGTTCCAACCGGAGCTCGCCGACGTATCCGGCTCCGCCGTGCTCGGCGCCTTGATCGCGTGGGCGGCGTACGTGACCGCGAACCTGCCGAGCCGCAACCTCGCGATCGTCGCCGGCGCGGTCGTCGGCGGCGCCGTGTGGAGCGGGCTCGGGTGGTGGAGCGGAGGACCGCTCGCGCCACTCGTCTCCCACCTCACGTGGACGGCGCTGATGATCTCGTTCCCCGTGATCCGGCCGAGCGAGGTGCGCGCGTGACCGAGCTGTCGCTGCCGGTCCGTCGTCTGCTCGAGCGCGGGCCGTTCTGCCATGTGGCTGCCGTGACGCCGGACGGCCCACACATCACGCCGATGGTGTTCGCCGAGGCCGGGGGGCGGGTGTGGGTGACTACCTCTCGCGGATCCGTGAAAGCGCGGGCGTGGCGCTCCGATCCGCGGGTCGCCGGCATGGTTCGCGATGGCCGCGAGGCCCTGATGTTCACGGGAACCGCGACGATGCACGACGCTCTCGATCCGGACTCGTGGGGGCGGTCGCTGCGGAACGGCCCGCTGCTCGCGCTCGCGGCGGTGCGGTTCACGCGCAAGAACACGCGGTTCTTCGCCGGCTACGCGGTCGATGCGTCACGGGTTCCGTTCGCGTGGACACCTCCCGGGCGCGTGTTCGTTGAGCTGACGATCGATCGAACGGCCGTACTCGACGAGGCCTTCGGGCCGCGGACGTGGGGCGACTGGCCCGCCGGGGCCGCGAGCCTCGCCCGGTTCCGAGCCGTCCGCACCGGCGAGACCCCGCTCGCGCCACTGCCGTCCGATGTTCGCGAGGCGCTCCGCGAGGCGGGTGCCGGCGTGCTCACGGTCGAGGGGAGCGATGGCCCCGTTGCGCTCCCCGTGTCGTGGCTGGTAGACGGCGCCGCGCTGTACGCGGTCCTGTCCGCCGACTCGTTCGCGCTCGCCGGCGTGACGACGCCGAAGCTTCCGGCCGCCCTCGGCGTCGATCACCCCTCGTCGTGGCGAGCCCGGCACATGGTCGGAGCGATGGCCCGCGGCGACGCCGAGATCTACGAGATCGGCGCCCTGACCTCGGGGGAGCGCTCCGCGAGCGAGATCGCACGAAAGGCCGGGCTCGACGATCCCGGCGCCGTGCTC
>CAZMNP010000004.1:0-3353 GCA_964567675.1 uncultured Actinomycetes bacterium | reverse complement strand
CGCGCGAGGCCCGTCGACTGCCGTCCGAGCGGGAGCACCCGGCTCACGTCCCCGTCGAACAGCCGCGCGACCGCGGGGCCGAGGCCTTGAGAGAGGGAGTCGCCGACGACGGCCACGCGCAGCTTGTCGTCCTCGGTCGGGTTTCGGATCTGGTCCGGCGTGGGTTCGGGATCCGGCGACGGCGAGGGACGGTTCGAACCGTCATGGCTCGGGGACGGAGCGCCCGAACGCGTCTCGGCTTCGGGGCTCGGCGGCGGTGGCGGCGACGGCTCCGGCTGCAGCGAGGGGAGTGGCGGGAGGTCGAAGTCCGGCAACACCAGCTCCCCGCCGGCGGGGGCGTCGGGATCGCGCCCGAGGGCACGCATCACCGCGTCGGTGGTTCGGCCGACCGAGAGCGCGTTCGAGATCGCGGCGAGCGGGCGAAGGATGGCGAGCGCCGCCGTCCTCCTCGCGCCGATGGGCCCGCTCTCCGCGGTGCGTTCGAGCACGGGGCTGAACAGGAGCCCCCACGTGACGAGGCACACGACGATCGTGAGAAGGGCTCGGGGAGCGGTCATGGTTCGCCGGCCCCGAGCGAGCACGACCGGCCGTGGCTCGGGATCGTCCAGCGAGGGCAGCGGCGAGAGCAGCGTCTGGGCCATCGTCAGAACCGGAAGTAGATGAACGGCGCCACGCCCGACGGGCCGACGGCCGTGATGACGAACAAAACGATCGCGAACGCGGCACCCTGCAGGACAGGCCCCGCGCGCGAGAAGACGAGCTGCAGACGTACCGCCGGAGTCCTCGGCAGGTTCTGCAAGAGCAGCATGCCGCCGATCGCGAGCACGACCAGCGGGGTGACCAGCGGTGCCTCCTCACCCCAGCCCGTCGCGAGCCGGCCGAGGACGTCGAACGCCGAGCCGAGCGACTCCGCCCGGAAGAACACCCATCCCAGACACACGAGGTGGAACGTGAGGATGCGCGCACGCATGATCGCGGCCGGCGAAACCGGATCGCCCGGCAGTCCGCGTTCGACGCGCGAGCGCCGGCGCCACCGTCCGATGACCTGCCCGAGACCGTGGAGGCCGCCCCAGGCGACGAAGGTCCACCCGGCCCCATGCCACAGACCGCCGACGAGCATCGTCACCATCACGCTCACCGCGATGCCGACCTCGCCGCGCCGGCTCCCGCCGAGCGGGATGTACACGTAGTCCCGCAGCCACCGCGACAACGTGATGTGCCACCGCCGCCAGAAGTCGCGGAGCGAGGTGGCCGAATACGGCCGGTCGAAGTTCCTCGGGAACTCGAAGCCCAGCAACAGGGCCACGCCGATCGCGATGTCGCTGTACGCGCTGAAGTCCGTGTAGATGACGATCGCGTACGCGTAGATCGCGACGAGCGTCTCGAGCGCCGAATGCGCGCCCGGCGCTCCGAACACGGGATCCACGAGCTGGGTCGCGAGGAAGGTCGACACGACGATCTTCTTGAACAGTCCGCCGAAGATCAGGTAGGCGGCACGCGAGACGTCGATCCCGCCGGAGTCGCGAGGCCGGCGGATCTGCGGAAGGAGCTCGTCCCCCCGCACGATGGGACCCGCCACCAGGTGAGGGAAGAACGCGAGGTACACGAACACGTCGAGCCATGGGGCCGGGACGATCTCCAGCCGCGAGACGTCGACGACGTAGCTGATCGCCATGAACGTGTAGAACGAGATCCCGATCGGAAGCACGACCTGCAACAGCGGGAGCGGAGCCGAGATGCCGATCCCTTCGAGCGCGTTCGTGAGGCTGAAGGCGAAGAACCCGTAGTACTTGAACCATCCGAGCGGGAGCAGGAGCGCGATCACCGCGAGCGCCGTCCGGTGCCGGCGTTTGCGTTCGTCGTCCTCGCGCTCCACCCAGATCGCGCCGAGGCACGCCGTGGCGCTCACCAGCAAGAGGAGGGACACGAGACGCCAGTCCCACCACGCGTAGAAGGTGTAGCTCGCGGCGAGGATGAACCACTTCCACGCGCGCCGGTACGGGTTCAGCGCCCAGTGCAGCGCGAACACGACCGCGAAGAAGATGGCGAAATCCGTGGTCGGGAACAGCATCGCTCTTCGTTCCTGCTCCGTCCGCGAGATGTGGGGTCATCCACGAGACGGACCTGACGGCCATGGGGTTCTTCTCCCGCGCTAGGCTAGCGGACCGTCATGGGCCGCGCTCCAGATCCGCTCGACTTCCTCGATGTCGATCAGCGGCTGTCCGACGAGGAGCGGGCGATCCGAGACGCAGTGCGGGGCTTCGTCGGCGACCAGGTGCTTCCCGGGATCTCGGACTGGTTCGAGCGCGGCGAGTTCCCCCGTGAGGTCGCCAAGGGCCTTGCCGACCTGGGGCTTCTCGGGATGCACCTCGAGGGGTACGGGTGCGCCGGCGCGAACGCCGTCTCGTACGGCTTGGCCTGCCTGGAGCTGGAGGCGGGGGATTCGGGGTTCCGGTCGTTCGTGTCGGTCCAGGGGTCGCTGTGCATGTTCCCGATCCACCGGTTCGGGAGCGAGGAGCAGAAGGAGCGGTGGCTCCCACCCATGGCGCGAGGCGAGGTGATCGGCTGCTTCGGCCTCACGGAGCCCGACGTCGGTTCGGACCCGGGCCGGATGCGCACCACGGCCCGGCGCGATAGCGACGGGTGGGTGCTGCACGGGACCAAGACGTGGATCACGAACGGCGGGATCGCCGACGTCGCCGTCGTCTGGGCCAAGACCGACGAGGGCATCCGAGGGTTCCTCGTTCCCACGGACACGCCCGGCTTCTCGACGAAGGACATCAACCGCAAGCTGTCGCTCCGCGCGTCGGTCACCTCTGAGCTCGTCCTGGATGAGGTCCATGTTCCCGACGGCGCGCGGCTGCCCGGCGCCGAGGGGTTGAAAGGTCCCCTGGCATGTCTCACCGAAGCGCGGTTCGGCATCGTGTGGGGCGCGATGGGTGCCGCGCGGGCCTGTTTCGAGAGCGCGCTCGAGTACTCCAAGACGCGAGAGCAGTGGGGACGCCCGATCGGTGGTTTCCAGCTGACGCAACGCAAGCTCGCCGACATGGCCGTCGAGCTCAACAAGGGGATGCTGCTGGCGTTGCATATCGGACGCAAGAAGGACGAGGGATCGCTCCTGCCGCAGCACGTCAGCATGGGCAAGATGAACAACGTCCGCGAGGCGCTCCGGGTCGCGCGCGAGGCGCGCGGGATCCTGGGGGCGAGCGGGATCACGCTCGAGTACCCGGTGATCCGCCACATGAACAACCTCGAATCCGTCTTGACGTACGAAGGGACGAACGAGATCCACACGCTGATCGTCGGCGAGGCGCTGACCGGCCTTCGCGCATACGAGTAGCCGATACGAGTAG
>CAZMNP010000003.1:0-5385 GCA_964567675.1 uncultured Actinomycetes bacterium | reverse complement strand
GTCCCCGCCTGGTAGACGGGGCCGTCGGGGGCGATCCGCCGCATCAGGTCGGCCGGCCCCCCGTAGGCGGCGGCGGGGGTGCCCCCGGCGACCACCATGCCGAGACAGGTGAGATCGGGCCGTACCCCGAAGCGCTGCTGGGCGCCGCCGGGGGCGAGCCGGAACCCGGTCATCACCTCGTCGAAGACGAGCAACGACCCGTGGCGATCGCACAGCTCCCGCAGACCGGTGAGGAACCCGTGGCCCGGCGGCACCACCCCCATATTGCCGGTAACCGGCTCGACGATGACTGCGGCGATGTCACCCGCCGCCATCGCCCGCTCCACCGAGGCGAGGTCGTTGAACCGGGCGATGCGGGTGTCGGCCACGGTCGCCGCCGGCACCCCCGGGCTGTCGGGCTCGCCGAAGGTAGCGAGCCCGCTCCCGGCGCGGACCAGGAAGGGGTCGGCATGGCCGTGGTAGCAGCCCTCGAACTTGACCACCCCGTTGCGCCCGGTGGCGGCGCGGGCGAGGCGGAGGGCCGATGCGGTGGCCTCGGTGCCCGAGTTCACCATCCGTACCACCTCGATGCCCGGGACCAACGACACGATGAATTCGGCGAGCTCCACCTCGGCGGCAGTGGGCAGCCCGAAGGACGTCCCGTTGCCGGCGGCGGCGGTGACGGCCGCCACCACGTCGGGGTCGGCATGGCCGAGGATGAGCGCCCCCCACGAAGCCACGAAGTCGATCAACTCGTCGCCGTCGACCGTGGTGAGGATGCTTCCCCGCCCGGAGGCGACGAATGGCGGCCGTCCCCCGACGGTGGAGAACGCCCGGACCGGCGAGTTGACGCCACCGGGCATGACCGCCTGCGCCCGCCCGAACCAGCCGGCGGAGGTGGTCCCCGCCGTTGTCGGCGGGGCTCCGGCCGTCGAACCGGGGCCGGTCACGTGCGGTCCAGAAGTCGACCCGCCCGGACGGCGAAGTAGGTGATGATGATTCCCGCACCGGCACGGGCGATCCCGACCAGCGATTCCATCATCACTCGTTCGCCGTCGATCCAGTCGTTGGCGGCGGCCGCCTCGATCATCGCGTATTCGCCGGACACCTGGTAGGCGGCGACGGGGGCGTCGAAGGCGCCGCGGACGGCGGCGATGACGTCGAGGTACGGCCCCGCCGGCTTGACCATCACCATGTCGGCGCCCTCGGCGAGATCCTGCTCCACCTCCACCAGTGCCTGGCGGACGTTGGCCGGGTCCATCTGGTGGCTGCGGCGGTCGCCGAAGGCCGGCGCGGACTCGGCGGCCTCACGGAACGGCCCGTAGAACGAGGATGCGAACTTCGCCGCGTAGGCGAGGATGCCCACCGGCTCGAACCCGCCCTCGTCGAGCGCGTCGCGGATCGATGCGACCTGCCCGTCCATCATCCCGCTCGGTCCGACCATCTGCGCGCCGGCCTCTGCCTGCGCCAGCGCGATCCGTCGGTAACGCTCGAGCGTCGCGTCGTTGTCGACGTTGCCGTCGTCGTCCAGCACGCCACAATGCCCGTGATCCGTGTACTCGTCCAGGCAGAGATCGGCGATCACGACATGCTCGTCGCCGAGCTCGGCGCGGAGCGTCCTGAGCGCTTTCTGCGAGATGCCATCGGGGTTCCACGCCTCCGAGCCCTCGGCGTCCTTGCGCCCGGGGACGCCGAACAGGACGAACGCGAGGACCCCCCGGCTCGCGATCTCGCTCGCCTCTTTCCGCAGGGACTCGAGCGTGTGCTGGAACTGTCCGGGCATCGACGAGATCGGCACGGGATCCGACACGCCCTCCTTCACGAACAGCGGCGCGATCAGCTGGCGAGGCGAGAGCTCGGTCTCGCGCACGAGCGAGCGGAGCGCGGGGGTCCGGCGCATCCGTCGCGGGCGCTGCCTGGGGAAGCCGCTCATGGCGAGGATTCTACGGCTCGTCGCCTCGGGGTCAGAGCGCGCTCGACGGCCTCGACGAGGCCCTCGACCGTGTGCGGGTTCGCGACGGCGTGGACAGTGAGGCCGCGCGCGCGTGCCTCTCGCGCGGTTACCGGGCCGATGCAGACGACCTTCGGGGTCCCCTTGACGGTTCCGAGGGCGCGGACGAACCCTCGGACCGTGGACGCGCTCGTGAAGGTGACCGCGTCGACCGTTCCTTCTCGAAGCGCCGCGCGAGCCTCGGGGGGCAGCGAGCGCGGCATGCGCGTCTTGTAGGCGCCGACGCGTGTCGGGGTCCATCCCTTCTTGGCGAGCGCGTCCTCAAGGCCCTCGGGGGCGACGTCGGCGCGAGCACACAGGACGCGACCCGCGCCTCGTGGGAACGCGCGGGCGAGCCCATCGGTCGTGAAGGTCTTCGGCACGAGGTCGGGTTCGCGTCGCGCCCACCGTCGGAACGCCTCGCGGGTGCCGTCGCCGATCGCGGCGACCTTCGCGTGTACGTCGCGGGGACGCAGGTGCTCGGCCAGGACGTCGATCGTCCGTGGGCTCGTGAGCGTGATCCACTCGAAGCGGCCGTCGGCCAGTTCGTTCAGCGCTCGCGTCAGCGCGGCGCTGCGCGCCGGGACGATCTCGATGGCGGGGCCCTCGATCGCGGTCGCGCCGCGACGTTCCAGCGCGCGGACGAGCTCGCCGGCTTGCTCTCGCGGCCGCGTCACGAGGACCGTCCGGCCGGACAGGGACCTGCCGGCCGAACGTTTGGGAGCCGCGGCCCCAGCCGTCATGGTCGAACCGACGAGAGGATCTCGTCGGCGCCGCCGGCTGCGAGGTCGAGCCGGGCGAGCTCGGCGACCTCCTTCGGCGTCGACGCCTCGACCTCGGCGCGGGCGTAGCGGCCACCGTCCGGCGTGAGGACGATCGCGATCATCCGCATCGAGCCGTCCACTCGCTCCGCGAACGCACCGAGCGGAAGCGCGCATCCGCCTCCCAGGGCTTCCATCAGCGTTCGTTCAGCGGTGAGCGCCTCGCGGCTCGGGGCGTGATCGATCGCGGCCAGGGTCGACATCGTGGACTCGTCGTCCGCGCGAGCCTGGACGGCGAGGCACCCCTGACCGGGCGCGGGCACCATCTCCGAGATCGACATCGGCGCGACGTGCTCGGGGACGATGCCGAGCCGCAGCAGCCCCGCCGCCGCGAGCACGAGCGCGTCCGCCTCGCCGTCGGCGAGCTTGCGCAGACGGGTGTCCACGTTGCCGCGCAGGTCTTTCAGCAGGACATCCGGCCGCCACCGGAACACCTGCGCCTGCCGCCGGAGGCTCGACGTACCGACGCGCGCGCCCGGTCGCAGCTTCCCGTCTCGCGTGACGAGCACGTCGAGCGGGCTGGCGCGTTCGGGGACGGCCGCGATCGCCACGCCCTCGTCGTCCTCGGCCGGCAGGTCTTTGGCCGAGTGGACCGCGATGTCGACCTCGCCGTTCCGGAGCGCGCGGACGATCTCGGCGACGAACAGACCCTTCACACCCGCGGGATCGGTCGAAGGGTCCGCACCGCGGTCGCCCGATGTCGTCATCGGAACGAGCTCGGCCTCGATGCCGTTCGCGCCGAGTGACTTCGCGATCTCGGCCGCCTGCGCCAGCGCGAGCTTGGAGCGCCGTGTCCCGAGCCGGAGCTTCACGCCGGGTCGGGCTCGATGCCGAAGAGCTCGGCGAGCAGCCTCGTGTCGGCGTCTCGCCCGCCCGGCGCCGAGCGCTCCTTGACCCGGACGATCGGGTCGTGCAGGAGCTTGGCGACGATCCCGCGGGCCAAGGACACGACGGCCTCGCGCTCCTCGGGGGTGAGTGAGGCCAGTTCGGCGCCGAATCGCTCGAGCTCGGCCTCCACGACCTCGTCCCCGCGCCGCTGGAGCGAGCGGATGAGCGGGGCCAGGCGTGCGGCACGCCGTCGGAACGTGAAACGGCGGACCTCGTCGGCAACGATCGCCCTGGCGCGCTCGATCTCCTCGGCCGCATCGCCCCCCTCGGCCGCGCGAACCGCGAGCGAGTCCTTCAGGCCTTCGATGTCGACGAGCACGACCCGTGGGACATCGCGCGACGTGGGCTCGACGTCCCGGGGGACCGCGAGGTCGAGGATGAACAGTGGCCGCTTGCGGCCCTCCATCGCGTGGCGGATGTGCTCCTCGGTGACGACGACACCGGCCGCTCCGGTCGCGCAGACCACCACGTCCGCTTCGGCGATCATGCCCGGCAACCCTTCCAAAGGCCCGTGGTCGGTGCCATGGCGCTCCGCGAGCACCCTTGCCCTCTCGGGCGACCGGTTCACGATCCGAACGGTCGCGACCCCGCGCCGTCGGAGGTGCTTCACGGCGAGAGCGGACATCTGCCCCGCACCGACGACGACGGCGCGCCGGCCTTCGAGACCGGCCAACGGCTCCTCGGCCAGGTCGGTCCCGGCCGCCACGAACGCATCCGGCGCGGCCCCGACGGCGGTTTCGGCCCGGACGCGCCGTCCGGTCCTCGAGGCGGCGTGGAAGAGCTCGGTCAGGGCCGGATCGGCGGCGCCCTCCGCCTCGGCGACCTTGAGAGCCTCGCGAACCTGCGCGAGGATCTGCGGCTCGCCCAGGACCATCGAGTCGAGTCCGCTCGCAACGGCGAAGGCGTGCTCGGTCGCATCGAGCTCGTAGTGCGAGTACAGCGGCTCGTCCACCTCGTCCGGCGACGCGCCTCCGGACTCACAGAGGAGCCGCTTCAGTGGCAGGAACCCGGCGTGAAAGCCGGGAACGCTCCCATAGATCTCGACCCGGTTGCACGTCGAGAGGATCACGGCGCCATCGATCGCCGGGTGGTCCTCGACGCGTCGGTAGGCGTTCGCGAGCGCGTCCTCGTCGAACGCCAGACGCTCGAGCAGGTCGACCGTCGCGCGCCGATGCGAGATGCCGAGGGCGAGGATGGGCATGAGCACCGGGATTCTACGCAGGCGGGCCCGAACTGCGGTTCGGCCGCGTTAGCATCAGCGCCGATCGCGCTCGACGCGTGGAGGCGATATTGGATCGGGGAAGGGCTCGCGATCTCGGCGTCGTGATCGGGACCTATCCGACCGGCGCGCTGAACGCGATCACCGACGTCGCCGGCGTGCGCGTCGGCCACGCCACCGTGGTGCGCGATCCGAACCCCGACGGGCGCGGCGCAGTCCGCACGGGCGTCACCGCGATCTTCCCGCACGAGGGCGTCCCGTGGCGCGAGCGCGTGTACGCGGGCACCCACGTGCTGAACGGCTACGGCGAGATGATCGGAACCAACCAGATCAACGAGTGGGGACTCCTGCACTCGCCGATCGTGCTGACGAGCTCGCTCGCGATCGGGCGCGCGTACGACGCGACGGTGAGGTGGCGGGCCGAGCGTCACGGCGTCGTCGTGAACGAGGGCGGCGACATGCCCGTCGTCGCCGAGTGCGACGACTCG
>CAZMNP010000002.1:0-3600 GCA_964567675.1 uncultured Actinomycetes bacterium | reverse complement strand
GGGTTCGGGCGCGAGGGTGGCCGCCACGGCCTCGAGCCGTACCTGGAGCTCGACGGCGGGAACGGAGCGTCGAAGCGATGAGCACCCGCCTGCCGGTCAAACGAACGGCGAAGCTGTACGTCGGCGGCGAGTTCCCGCGGAGCGAGTCCGGCCGTTCCTACGAGGTGCTCTCGCATGACGGACGCGCGCTCGGCTGGGCGGCGCGCGCCTCACGCAAGGACCTTCGCGACGCGGTTCGAGCGGCCCGTGCCGCACAGCCCGAATGGGCCGGCAAGACCGCATACAACCGCGCGCAGATCCTGTACCGGGTCGCCGAGCTGATGGAGGGACGCCGCGGGCAGTTCGAGACCGAGCTCGCCGACACCGGTGCGGCCGATCCGGCACGCGGCGTGAACGCCTCGATCGACCGTTGGGTCTGGTACGCCGGATGGGCAGACAAGATCGCACAGATCCTCGGCGGCACGAACCCCGTCGCGGGTCCCTACTTCAACTTCACGCTCCCCGAACCCACGCAGCTCGTCGGGATCGTGGCGCCGCAGGATCAGGCGCTCCTCGGTCTGGTGTCGCGGGTCGCGCCGGCGATCGTTTCGGGGAACACCGCCGTGGTGCTCGCGAGCGAGAAGCACCCGATGCCCGCCGTCACGCTGTCCGAGGTGCTCGCCACCTCCGACGTCCCGGGAGGCGTCGTCAACCTGCTCACGGGGTTCACGAGCGAGCTCGTCCCATGGCTCGCCGGCCACATGGACGTGAACGCGATCGACGTCACCGGCGTGCCCGAGGAGCTCGCCAAGCAGGTGGAGGAGCTCGCCGCGGAGAACGTGAAGCGTGTGCACCGGGGACCCGACGCCGACCCGTTCTCCGACGAGGCACAGAGCCCCTACGAGGTCACGGCGTTGATGGAGTTCAAGACCGTCTGGCACCCGATGGGCGCCTGATCGGGGCGGCTGAGGGGAAGGAAAGGGACCACCAGGAGCGCGAGGATGCGCCGGTCCTCCGTGGCTGCCATCATCCGGCACATGGCCTCCGAATCGTTCGACGCGCTCGCGCGGGGAGAGGTCGCGCTCGAGGCTGGCGACTGGCAGGGAGCTCGCACGGCGTTCGAGGCCGCGATCACCGAAGATGACGGCCCGATCGCGCAAGACGGACTCGGGCGCGCGCTGTGGTGGTTGGGCGATCCCGACGGTGCGCTCGAGCATCGGGAGCGGGCGTTCGTCCAGTACAAGGAGACCGACCCGGTTCGCGCGGGAACGGTCGCCATCTGGCTTGCGCGCGAACACCTGTCGGTGTACGGCAACGAGGCCGCGGCGAACGGATGGCTCGCGCGAGCCGAACGGCTCCTGGGCGAGACAAGTCCGGAACGCGGGTGGCTGGAGATCGCCCGTGGCCGCCGGGCCGACGACCCAGCGGAGCGGGATCGCCGCGCGCGGGCGGCCCTGGAGCTCGGACACGGCGCGGGCAACTCGGACCTCGAGGTCGCCGCGCTGGCCGAGCTCGGGCTGGCCGCGATCCAGTCGGGCCGTGTCGCCGAGGGACTGGACCACCTCGATGAGGCGATGGCCGCCGCGACCGGGGGCGAGGCCGACATGCTCGAGACCGTCGCCGAGGCGTGCTGCAGCCTCGTATCGGCGTGCGAGCTTGCCGGGGACGCGGGCCGGCTCGAGCAGTGGGCGAGGATCGTCGAGCGCTTCGTGCAACAGCGCGGCGACCTTCCCCTCCTCGCGTTCTGCCGCACCTGCAACGCGGAGATGCTCGCCGCGACCGGCCGGCGTGAGGACGCCGAGCGAGAGCTGCTCGGCTCGATCGCTTCGCTTCGCGCCGGCGGACACCGGTCCCGGTGCATCGACCCCGCGGTCAAGCTCGCCGAGGTCCGGGTGTTGCAGGGGCGGCTCGAGGAGGCCGCGGCGCTCCTTGAAGGCCGCGAGGGACTGCCCGAGGCGATCATGCCGGCAGCCGACCTCGATCTGGCGAACGGCGAGCCCGCGCTGGCGTCGGCCCGCCTGTTGCGGCGCCTGAATGCCGTCGGACGCGAGGGGATGCTCGGCGCGCCACTGCTGGCCCGGCTGGTCGAAGCCCAGCTCGCGGGTGGGGATCTCGAGGCCGCGAGCGCGTCCGTCGCCGACGTCGGTGCGGCCGCCGAGGACTCGGGACACCCGATGATCGCGGCGTACGCACGCCTCGCCGAAGGCCGACTCGCACAAGCCCGTAACGAGCCGGCGGACGCGGCTTTCGAACGAGCCGCGGACCTATTCGGGAAGCTCGATCTGTCGCTCGAAACGGCGCGAGCGCGGCTCGCCCTCGCCGAGGCGATACGGGTCGAGCGACCGCAGGTGGCGCTCGATGAAGCACGCGGGGCGCAGAAGGGCTTCGAGGCGCTCGGCGCGGTCCGCGACGCGGATCGGGCCGCTTCGTTGATCCGCGAACTCGGTGGGCCAGCCCGAACCGGGCCGAAGACCCTGGGGACGCTCACCAAGCGCGAGCGCGAGGTCCTCGCCTTGATCCGTGATGGACTCTCGAACGCCGAGATCGCCGCGCGCCTGTTCATCAGCACGAAGACTGCCGAGCATCACGTGAGCAGCATCCTGGCCAAGCTCCATGTCCGCACTCGCACGGAGGCGGCCGCGCTCGCGCACCGGCACGCCTCGGAGATCTCGGGCCCAGAGATAGGGGATCACCCCCATCCTCCGAAGGCCCGCTCGCCTCATCATCGCCTCAGCTCGGAGGAGAGGAGGAGTCGATGAGCACCGAGCGAAGGAGCAACAAGGGGAGCACCGACGGGGAGGCGCTGTTCGGGGCGCGACTGGAAGCAGCGACTGAGGCGCCGGCGGAAGCCGTGTACGGACTCCTGGCGGACCTGAACGCGCATCTCGAGTGGGGCGGCCGGAAGCAGAAGCGCAAGAATTTCCGGCTCACGTCCGTGGAGGCGCCGTCTGGGCCGGCGATGGTGGGGACCGAGTTCCGAACCACGGGGACGGACCCGATGGGCTCGTTCGACGACACCTCCGTCGTGACGGAGGCCACGCGGACACAGGTGTTCGAGTTCGTCACCGAGGCGCGGCTGCGGCCCAAGCGCGGCGAGGTCCTGGAATGGACGAACGTCCATCGCTACCAGATCGAGCCGCGCGGAGCCGGCTGCAGCGTCACGTACACGTACCGGGTGATGCGTCTGTCTCGCCGGCCGTGGTGGACGAAGCGCTGGGCGAAGGGTCTCGCGCAGAAGATCAGTGCGAGCTACGCGCGTGGCGGGTTCGAAAACCTGCTGCGGATGGCAGAGGAGCGCGCCGGGGTATCCCCGACCGCGATGAACGCAACCTGATCGTTGCGGAGAGGAAGGTGAAGAGATGCCGAAGGCATCGAAGGGATCGGCCTCGGACCACGTCGAGCTGGAGGGGTTCGAGGGCCACTACGCGGAGCTCGGCGGTACCACGGTGGGTTGGGAGACCTACACGGCGGACGCGGACATGACCCCGTTGTTCGCGGGCCTGCCCGACGACCGCTGCCAGTGCGAGCACTGGGGGTTCGTGTTCGAGGGCAAGGTCGTGTTCCACACGGCGGATGGGGACGAGGAGTTCGCGGGCGGTGACGCCTACTTCGTCGGCCCCG
>CAZMNP010000001.1:0-7544 GCA_964567675.1 uncultured Actinomycetes bacterium | reverse complement strand
CGTCGGGATCGCGATCGGGGCCGGCACGGACGTGGCCATCGAATCGGCCGGCGTCGTGTTGGTGAGCGACGACCCGCGCGGCGTCGTCTCCGTACGCATCCTCTCGAAGGCCTCCTACCGCAAGATGCTGCAGAACCTCGGCTGGGCCCTCGGATACAACGTGCTCGCGATCCCGTTGGCTGCGGGTGTCCTCGCGTGGGCGGGCGTGATCCTAGCCCCCGCGGTCGGGGCGGTCGCGATGAGCCTTTCGACGATCGTCGTAGCAGCCAACGCGATGTTGCTGCGCGGACTGGAGCTCCGTCCGGGGAACGACGACGGTTCCCCACTTCCGCCGAAGGAGAACGCCGTCGAGCCGACGCCGGTGATTACGGGCGGACCCGCAGACCATCGAGGCCACGGATGATGTAGTTCGGCTTCCACCGCGGCTCCTCGACGAGCTCGAGGTTCGGGAAGCGATCCATCAGCGTCGCGAACGAGGTCTGGAGCTCCAGCCGTCCGAGCGGCGCGCCCAGACAGAAATGGATCCCGGCGCCGAACGTCAGGTGCGGGTTCGGCTCGCGCCCGAGGTCGAGCTCGTCCGGGCGATCGAAGACGGCTGGGTCTCGGTTCGCCGAGCCGAAGAGCAGGCCGAGCTCGGCCCCTTTCGGGATCTCGTGGCCGTGCAGCGTGAACGGCTCGAGCACCCACCGCTCGAACATCTGCAGTGGCGTGTCGTATCGAAGGAGCTCGTCGACCGCGTGCGGCAGCAGGGGCCGGTCCTCGCGCAGCCGCTTCAGGTCGTCGGGATGACGGAACAACGTCCACCACCCGATGAGCGTCGAGTTCACGGTCGCCTCGTGACCGGCGTTGAGGATGAGCACACATGTCCCGACGAGCTCATCCTCGGTCAGTGTCTGGCCCTCGTCGACGACCTGCGTGAGCTTGGAGATCAGATCGTCCCTCGGCGCCCGACGCCGCTCCCGCGAGAGGCCGCGCAGGTACTCGGAGAACTCGGCGCTCGCACGGACGGCGTCCTGCTGGGACTCGATCGGCGGGTTCAGCTCGTACATCTTGCAGATGTCGGCCGACCACGGCCGAAGGTGGACGCGGTCCTCCTCGGGGACGCCGAGCATCTCCGCGATCACCGTGACCGGGAGCGGTTCGGCGACCGTCGGGAGCAGGTCGAACTCGCCGGCGCCCAAGACCTCGTCGACGAGCGAATCCATGATCCGCTGCACCATCGGCCGCAGCCCCTCGACGTACCGAGGAGTGAACGCCTTCGCGACGAGCTTCCGAACGCGCGTGTGATCCGGCGGCTCCATGTCGAGGATCCCGGATCGGATCAGGTGCCAGAACGGCGAGTGCCACTCGGGTTCCTCCGGCCGTCCCATCTCGCCGTGCGTCGCGAGATGGTGATACGTCCTGCCGAAACGCCGATCTCGAAGCAGCGCGTTGACGTCCTCGTACCGCGAGACGAGCCAGTGGTCCGTCGCCTCGTCGTACATCACGGGCGTGTCGGCGCGCATCTCCGCGTACACCGGATACGGATCGGAGATGAACCCGACGTCGTTCGGTGCGAACGGCACTCCCACAGCGTAGCGACCCCCCGCCGTGGCGCGAGGCGCCCACCATCCCTCCTCTAGTAGGCTTGCGGTCCCGGGTGCCGCCCGGGGACTCGTGATGAGCAGGACGGATCGCCCGTTCCAGGGCCGCCGCGCCTCTTCCCTCACGACTCGAGCGCGACACTGAGGACGGAGGGGCAGATGGTGGGTTCGAGCGGCGGGGTACAGTACGGGACGCCGGAACGCGGCAAGGATTCCGTGTTCCGCGAGGCGCGAGGACGGCTCTGCGCCGATCCGAGCTGCATGACCGTTCTGTCCACGTACAACCGCTCGAGCACCTGTTTCCTGCACACCGCTCCGTCGTACCGGCACCCGCTGCAGCGCCCGTGACGCGACGAGGGCAGGTCGCGGGACCGAACGGAACGCAACGCCCGAGGAGGACCTGATGCCCGACAGCGTCGGGAAACGCAAACGCCGCGACATCACCGCGAAGAAACTCGCCGCCCGTGAGGAGCGGCGGGTTGCGCGCGCGTCGCGTCGCAAGGACCGCGATGCCGGCCTGATCGAAGCCGGCCCGCCCATCGGTCCGGCCGAACAGCAGGAGTGGCTGCCGACTCGCGAAGAGCTCGCGGCCGAGGAGAAAGCCGAGAAGGAAGCCGAGAAGTCGGAGGCCTGAGGCTCGCGCGCCGGCGAGATCGCCCGAACCCACAGAGGTTTGGAACGGAAAGAACCCGGCGCAGATGCGCCGGGTTCTTTCGTTCCAGCTTGATGGTTCAGACGGCGCGAACGTTCGCGGCCTGGGGGCCCTTCTGCCCCTGGGTCACGTCGTACTCCACGCGCTGGTTCTCCTCGAGGTTGCGGTACCCCTCTCCGGTGATCGCGCTGAAGTGCACGAACACATCGGCGCTGCCGTCTTCCGGAGTGATGAAGCCGAAGCCCTTCTCCGGGCTGAACCACTTCACGGTTCCAGTTGCCACGTGCGATCCCTCCTTTCTTTCGCCGGCAGGGCCTGGATGCTGCCCTTCGCGGCGCCCGGCGTGACACCGGGGTGAGGGACTGCTCGTAGCCAAGACCGCGATCGGTGCCCTCGGGTACACGGTAGCAGGTACGGCCGGTCCCCTCGGGGCTACGGTCGGCCCTCGAGTGCGCCGATGCTCTCTGGAGCATGAGACGGACGACCGCACTCAAGATCTTGGCCTACGGCTACGTATTCGTCCTGGCAGGCGTCCTGTTGACCGAGGAAGGCCGCCAGAACCTCCGCGAGTTCCTGGGCGCGGGGATCCTCATCGGGTTCTTCCTTGCGGTCGCCTGGTTCCGCGACCGGCCTCGGGCGGGAGCCATGGAGGCCGAGGCTCGCAAGCTCGGCCTGCGGTATTCGGAGAAGGACACCTTCGGGATGCTGGAGGAGCCCTTCCTCCTCTTCCGCCGAACCCGCAGATCCTACGGAGACGTCGACAACGTGCTCTTCGGGACCTGGCACGGGTTCGAGGTCCGGGTCTTCGACTACGAGTACATGATCAGCGAGAACAACTGGCGCCGGCTTTCGGGCGCCGTGATCGCGATCCCGGGTGGCTGGCCGACGCTCGCGGTCCGGCCCGAGACCCTGGTTACCGCCACGGGAGATCAATTGGCCCTTCCCGGGATCGAGTTCGAATCGGAGATGTTCAACCGCGCGTTCGACGTGCGCTCCGACGATCCGGGGTTCGCGAGCGCCTTGATCGACGCCAGGATGATGGAGTGGCTGCTCGACCACGCGCCTCGGCCGGGCTTCGAGATCTCCGGGGGCTGGATCCTCGGGTATCGAGATCAGGTCCAGCCGTGGCAGGTCGACTCCGTGCTCTCGATGCTCGAGTCCTTCGTCGACCGGATCCCCCGCGCCGTCCGCTCGCTCTACCCCGAGGCGCTCCCGCCCCGGACGGACGTCCATCGCTGAGCCGGGATCAGCGGTCCCGGAGCTCTGCGAGCCGCTCGCGGACCCGGGCCACGGCGGGCACGACGCCTTTGCGTTCGTAGCGCGACATCGCCTCCTGGAACGCGGCCTGCGCCTCGTCGCGACGGCCGGCGTCGGCGAGGACCCTCCCGCGAACCTCGTGCACGTCGCCCTGCCAGACCAGGTAGTCGGTGTCCGCGATGATCGCCACCGCTTGATCGGCGAGGGAAAGCGCGCCGTCGTGATCTCCGCGGTGCGATCGCACCAGCGCATCTCCTACGCGCCACGCCGATTGCGTCGCGAAGTCGTCCTCGGCGCCCAGCTCGCGACTCCGGGTGACATACGTCTCGGCCTCGTCGAAGCGACCCTGGTCGCACAGCGAGAGTGCCAGGAGTGCGGTCATCGTCGAGTTGAACCCCGTCTCGCCGAGCTGGTCGAAGGCCTCCATCCCCGCGCGGAAATGCTTCTCGGCGAGCTCGGGCCTCCCGAGGAGCCGGTAGCCTTCGCCGAGCCCTTGGGCCCTCGTCACGATACGCGTGGGATCGCCGATCTCGTCCCACAGACGCTTGACGCGTTCGATCTCCCGGTCGAAGTCCTCCTCGCGACCCTCCATCGCGAGCAACCCGATGTGGGCAATGCCCGTCGTCGCCTCCTGGAGAAGACTTTCGGGCTGCAGCGATCGAGCGATGTCGCCGAGACGATGCGCCTCCTCCACCGTCGCGGCGCCGTAGTACGAGGCGACGGCGAGTTGGATCCCGATCTCGCGGCGGAACCGGGAGGGCAGGCGCGCCGCACGCTCGAGCAGCTGCTCGCAGATCTCGCGGGATCGATCGCATCGGCCCGAGTAGAAGGCCATCCGGCTCGTCGCGAGCATGGCGAGAACGATCCCGTCGTCGTCTTCGATGGCTCGAAGTTCCTCCAGCGCCTCCGCTACCTCCTGGCTCGATCGCGCGAGCGTATGCGTCGGGTCGACCTGGCCACGCGCCTCGGTCCGAACGACGGTCGCCCGGAGGAAGCAGGTGCGATCTCCCGACGCCTCGGCGACCGTGATGGCCTCCTCCGCCGCTTGCTCGGCTGCCGGGAAGTCCTGGAGCTCGCCGAGCGCGATCGCGAGGTCGATGAGGACGAGCGCGCGCTGGCTTCCTTCGGAGATCTCGGACGCGTGCGTCAGCATCAGCCGGGCTCCGGCGAAGTCGCCGCGGTCGAGCGCTCTGTCCGCGGATCGCCAAAGGTGTGCGGCGGCGGTCTCCCCGAGCGCGCGAGTGCGGTCGTCGATCGTGCCGAGCTCGGTCCGGTAGCGGTACGCCTGCTCCAGATGGTGGGCGAGGATCTCCTCGTACTCGGCGGCGCGCTCGCCGGCGGCATGTTCCAGCCAACCCGCGAACCGTTCGTGGAGGTCGGCGCGCTGTTCCTTCGGCATCGCCTGGTACGCGGCGTCGCGGATCAGCAGGTGGCGGAACCGGAACGCGTCCTCGCCGGCGAACTCCGCACGGTCGGGCCGGATCAGTTCCTTGCGCGCGAGGGCGAGGAGCCGCGAGGGGACGTGTGGCCGAAGCTTTTCGGGCGCGAGCGTGGTGACGGCACCCGTGTGGAAGATCTTGCCCTCGACCGAGCCGCGTTCGATCACCGCGCGCTCTTCGGCGTCCAGCCGGTCCAGCCGCGCCGCGAGGAGCAGTTGGATCGTGGGAGGAACCGTGATCTGCGCGAGATCCTCGACCGCCCGCCAGGTGTCGCCCTCCAACCTGAGCAGGCCGTCGTCGATCAGCATCCCGAGCATCTCCTCGACGAACAGCGGGTTGCCCTCGGCGGCGTCGAGGATGCGGGTGCGCGCCTCGGCCGGGATCTCGGCACGACCGAGCAGGTTGTCCACGAGCTCCGACGCCGCCCCCGCGTCGAGGGGCTCGAGGAGGATCGACGTCGCGTTCATCTTCCCCCCGCCCCAGGCCTGGCGGACCTCCAGCAGCTCGGGCCGAGCCACGCAGACGAGCAGAAGGGCCGCCTCTCGCGTCCAATCGGCGAGGTGTTCGATCAGGTCGAGGAAGGTCGGCTCGGCCCAGTGGATGTCGTCGAACACGACGACGACCGGGCGCTCGCGCGCGAGGTGCTCGAGGAGCTTGCGCACGCCCCAGACGGCTTCCTCGGTGGCCACCGGCTCGTCCCAGGACACGAGGCCGGCGACGAGCCGGACGATCCGGTCGCGTTCCTCGGCGTCGGCGACGAGTGAGGCGAGCTTCGCTCTTGCCGTATCGAGGTCGTCCGTCTGCGAGACGCCGGCGGCCTCCTGCACCACTTCGGCGAGCGGATAGAACGTGATGCCTTCCCCGTACGAGAGGCACCGACCGCGCAGAAGCGTTGCCTCAGCCGCGGGACCCCGGAGGAACTCCTGCACCAAACGCGACTTGCCCACGCCGGCCGATCCGAGCAGCGTGAACAACTGCGAGGTGCGATCGGCGACCGCCCGCTCGAGCGCCCGCTCCATCATCTCGAGCTCCTTGGCGCGTCCGACCATCGGCGAGTCAAGGTGGCGCGCGTGTCCCTCACCGGCCTGGAGCAGACCGGTCAACCGATAGGCGGGGACCGGGTCGTCCTTCCCCTTGAGGTCGAGCGCGGGGACCGGCTCGGCCTCGACGGCATCCCGCACCAGCCGGTAGGTCGGATCGCCGATCAGGATCTCGCCGGGGGAGGCCGCCTGCTCGAGTCGGGCGGCCACGTTCACGGCGTCACCGGTCACGAGCCGCTGTCCCGACGACGGATCGCCGGCCACGACCTCTCCGGTGTTCACGCCGATCCGGGCCGCGATCCCGACCCCGTGATCGCGTTCGAGCTCGACGTTGAGGGTCCCGAGCGCCCCGCGCATGTCCGAAGCCGCGCGAACGGCTCGCAGGGCGTCGTCCTCGTGGAGGCGGGGGATGCCGAAGACCGCCATCACCGCGTCCCCGATGAACTTCTCCACGACGCCGCCGTGGCGTTCGATCACCGCCGACATCTCGTCGAAGTAGCGGCCCATCACGCGCCGAAGGGCTTCGGGGTCGAGCCGGCCGCCCAGCGCCGTCGAGCCGGTGACGTCGGCGAAGACCACCGTGACGACCTTGCGAACCTCGCCCGACCGCTCCTCGGTCTCCGACAGCGGGGTCGCGCAGCTGTGGCAGAAACGGGCCCGGTCGGCATTCTCCTCTCCGCATGCGGGGCAGCGCTTCACCCGGGCATCGTAGAGCGCGGCAAGCCCGTGAGGCCCCGTTGCCGGTCGTCCCGGCGCGGTCCTAGGGTGGAGGAGGGACGGGCCGATCCGTCCGGGAGGCTTGAGCTATGCGCGGAACCCGAGCAGGCATCGCCGGCACGCGAGGACGAGCCTGGCTCGTCGCCATCGCAGGACTCCTGATGAGCCTCGCGCTCGCCTCGCCCGCGGCGGCGCAGGATGAAGCCACCGAGCGAGATGTCGATGAACAGGTCGTCCTCACCGGAGGCCTGGTCGTTCCCGAAGGCGAAACCGTGGGCACGGTCGTGGTCTTCAACGGCCCGGTCGTGATCGAGGGGACCGTGACGGACTCGGTCGTCGTCTTCAACGGCCGGACCGAGATCTCCGGGACAGTTCAGGAGGACGTCGTCGTCTTCAACGGCCGCGTCTTCATCCGATCGGGCGCCGAGGTGGGCGGGGACGTCTCGAGCCAGCAGGACCCCGAGATCGAGGACGGAGCCAGGGTCCGCGGCAGCCTCCAGAACATCGCGAACCGGATCGAGTGGGAGAACCTGGGGTTCGCGGGTCGGATCGCGTGGTGGATCGGCTACTCCGTTTCCACGCTGATCCTCGGGTTGCTCCTGCTGCTGCTCGCACCTCGGCTGGACCCGGCGATCGTCGACGTGGTCCGAACGAGGATGGGTGCTGGTTTCGGGTTCGGTGCCGCGGCGTTCTTCGTGATCCCCATCGTTGCCGTGATCTTGCTGATCACGATCGTTGGGATCCCGCTCGGGATCTTCGTGTTGCTGGGCCTGGCGCTCATCTACACGGTGGGCTACGTCGTGGGCGCTCTCGCGCTCGGGCGTCTCCTGGTCAAGCCGCCGACCTCGGGACTCCT